>JASJCY010000228.1 GCA_030065825.1 Nostocaceae cyanobacterium
ACCACTGCTGGGTTGACTGGCAATATTTACGCTGTTGGGATTTAATGTGCCATCACTATCACTATCGTTACTTAAAACATTAATGGCGATCGCACCTCCGACTGTAACACTAGCGCTATCGTTATTTGCTACAGGATTGTTATTTGCAGATGGAACTTCATCAACACCTGCATAACCCGTGTAATATACAGGCAGACCATCTGTAGTTTGAGTAACTCCATTTTGGGTTTCTTGTACTCCAATGGGAACAGAACCACCATTAAAAGTACGAAACATCACATTCGTATAGCTAAGAGAAGACTCATTATTAATAAATGCAGGAGTACTTCCGAAGTTACCATTTAAGATATATGCACCAATGAGTTCAGTATTTCCCCCATTAATAGTTTCAATCAGCGTACCTTCAATTTCAGTTTTGTAACCTAGAATCCATAAATTGCCACCATCATTGACTATTCTGGTACCAGGGACTTCTGGGTTAATTTGACGTGCCCAAACATTTTGATTTGTGAATACCCAAGGTCCACCACCAACATCTTCTATATGTAAATCTCCCGTACCTTGGCTGGTGTTTGTGTAGCTACCAACAAACATACTCGATAATACCAAGGTGCGATCGCTATCATGTACAAAGCTAATCTCACCCGCTTCCAGTCTTTCGATAAATACAACCTCTGCGCTACCATCCCCAACCTGAATTAATCCTTCACCAGTACTATTAATTCTTGCTTCCGTACCGAGAAACCGTTGTACATTACCTCGAAGTTCTACAGTACCATTGATATCCCAAGTACCATTGGCAAGGTAAACTGTAGTTGCCCCCGAATCGATAGCTGCTTGAATTGCAGCTGTATCGTCAATGCCATCATTAGCAACTCCACCAAAAGCAGTAGGACTACTCCAATTAGATATATCATCCCAGACAACCTCAGGAGTTTCAGCAATGGGAAGATTCAATAGAGTTTTGGGACTGTCGAACAGAGATACAAATTCTCCATCAGCCAGCCATTCTTCCACAAAACCATCCGGTTGTGAAGGGTTACCCCTACCTTTATCATCTTGCAAAATAGCCAGGTCATAGCCAGATGTGGTGAGGTTACGAACGTATAATCCTTTTTGATTGTGAATTGCACTTAAGCTAGATGCTGCACCAACACCTGTAAGCGTCGAATCCAATAAAGTAAAAATACTGGAACCATCAGGCATATTCCAGACAGCGGTTACCTCATTAATACTTTGCAGATCCCGGACAAACACAGTCTGGTTGAAATTTTGCCAGCCATATTCATTTTGATTTTCCAAGCGAATATGCTCTAAAGTCAAACTTGCAGTTGGATTCCAAGTGCGAATACCAACATCAAAGCCAACCACCTCCACATCACTGATTAAAGCAGGACCATTTTCATCGGTTCCCAAATCCAAACCGATATTTCCCTGACCATCCTCCGAAATAATAGTGACATTATTGAGAGTACCTTGATTATTAGCAATGAAATTCACCCCTGTAGCATTAGGATTATCATTGCCAATGCTGAGTGTTAAATCACGAATAGCATTGCGGAAGCGCTGTGCAGGTGGATTACCTGTCCAAATCACAGAACTATTTAGCCCAGAATTATCAGCCAATCGAATTATCGTACCATCGCGACTTTCCCCCTGGAGAATGTTTCGTTTTTGATTCCCTGCAAATCGTAACTGATCGCTGACATCATATACCCCATTGGGCAAGTAAATGATTCGGTTACCCCCAGGATTAGCATCCAATGCTTGTTGGATAGCTGCGGTATCATCAATGCCATCATTCGCAATAGCACCATAAGTCCTGACATCTATAACTCCAGCATCCCCAGGAAAAACAATGCTACCTTCTCCATGGACAGCAATGGAAACCGTAGTCGGATCTGAAATATTTCCCTCATTATCTGCAACCGTATAAGTAAAGGTATCAGTACCAATAAAATTCGAGTTGGGTGTATAACTAACTATTCCCGTAGTGGAATCAACATTAATGCTACCATTGACGGGATTGGTAGCAACAAGAGTAGTTGCATCCAGTTCACCATCAAAATCTTTGTCATTATTGAGAACTCGAATATCTACAGTATTTCCCCCAAGCACCGAGACAGCATCACTGTTAGTTACTGGAGGTGCATTGGCAACAACCCCATCTTCTGGAACAATGGGAGCGGCAGTATTAAAGAAATAATCAACCACAGCAGTATAAGCTGGGGAATTGCGTCCAGCATTGCCAGCAAACACCCCAACTTCACTTACATTCAGTGTATGCTCAAAACTGCCAGCAGTTATCCAATTGATACCATCACCCGAATACTCCAGAGTCCAGGTATTTCCCTGACGATTCACCCGTAAATAGGATGCATCTGTTGAAGTGACAGGAATCTCAATTTTTCTTCCCGACCTGCCACCAGTAGTTGTAGCAGCAAAGATATACTGAGTTGAACCATCATGATAAGTATCAAAGCGCAACCAGTTATCAGCATCTTGTTCTACGATTATGCCCTGCATCTGGTAGCCTTGAGATGGCTGGGAGTCAAATTTCACTTCTGCGGTAAAATCCTCATTAGCAGTCCCTTGCATCATCCGCACAGTTTGGTTACCATTCCAAATGTCGTGGGAAGTACCACCAGGTACAGAAAGTTCTAAATAAGCATCATCAGTTCCTGTCCCTGTTAAAGCATAGGAACCGTCTCCCAATAAATCCACAAATGTCCAACGCTTATCTAAAATATAACCATTAAAGTCATCAGACTCGAACAACTCATCAGCTAAAACAAAATTGTAAGCCTCCCTTGTTGCTTCACAAAAAGCCAAACAAGGAGTAAATTCACCAACAGTTACCTCTAAATTCCAATCTCCCCCCAAAGCTGCACTTCCAGTAGACTTGGCAGAAGCAGCAATCTTGCTTCCTGTGAGTTGATGGAGTTGTTTGACAAACCTTTTACCTACATCCCCAGCAGCAACATTACAACCATAAATCAGTAAAGAAGATTGGCACAGAGGAATTGACCATTTTTGTAACTGGGTATTGTATTTATTTAAACTATGCAAACTGAGTTCAGTACTGCCCAATTTCAAGCTACCGGGTGAACCGTGGCAGACAATATGCAGCGTCTCAATCTCAGTGTATTTTTGTAATGCCTCAGTGATTTGAATAACGCCATCCCGCGCAGCGTCCAGAACTATTACATCGGCTTGTGGGTTGACACCTTCTATTAAGACATGGTAGTTATTTACTGTTGGATCAAAAACAACAACAGTTTTAGATAAACTTCTTTGGTGAGATAATTCCGAGATACCAAACTCAGTTACTTCTACATACCTCTGGGTTGCATAATTCGCTTGTAAATTTGTCATAATTTATTTTTCTCTTAATTTGTTAAATCAAGTTGTTGACGCATAAAAAGCTATGCACCCTTTTAGCACTTCCTAACTGATGAAATCGGGAAGTTTTAATATTGGTAAATGTTTTTTAAGAAATATAGGGAATAGGGAATCGGGAATAGGGAATAGGGAATAGGGAACAGGGAATCGGGAATCGAGAACAGAGAATCGGGAATTTTGAAAATAGTGTTTCTGCCATTCGTCATAGCAGTAGAAAAGCTGTCCAAGGAAGGCTGATATCTTGCAAGTCCAAGTAATAAATAATTTACTGACCCCTGAAGATGGAAGCTGACTAGCTAATTTACATTCCCCAGAGTTTGCTGATGTTTTCCCTAGCATATCTTTACTTTTACTAAAAGCCTTTTATGCAAGACTTTTAATCACAAAGAGAAACAACATCAAGCCTCTCTAGTAACCATATTAATTTCATTGATTAGTAAATTTACTAACTTCACCTTCTCTTTATTTAATCTTTAATACAGAAAAAAATGAATACGATCTACGCAAGGAGTTAAAACGTACTTTTTATAACATTTTCCTACTTCCCAGCCTCTGGACTAGAAGCTAGAAACCAGTCATTCCTATTCCCTGTATTCCTAGTTCCCAGCCTCTGGGCTGGGAATGTATTTCCAGAGGCAGAGCCTCTGGTCAAACCCCTGGAGGCAGAGCCTCCCAAAATGGATTTCCAGCCTCCAGGCTGGAAACCAGTCGTTGCCTGTTGCCTGTTTGCCTATTGCCTATTGCCTATTGCCTGTATTTCTATTCCCCTTTCAGTCAAAACATGATATTCTAAACTAGACTTACAGTGATATGATGTCCCCCTCCTGATTATCTAATAGCCTTGTATAAATTTCTTCTAGTATTCGAGTTTGCTGATTGAGATTAAAATTAGCTTCAACTCGTTTTTGTCCGTTAATGCTACAACGCTGCCAGAGATTAGAGTCTTTCAACAGCAGCAAAATGTATTCAGCAAGACCCTGCCAATCTTTTTCAGGTGCTAAAAAACCGGTTTGTTCATGAACCACAGCCTCAGGAATACCAGCATGAAGAGAACCAACAACAGGTAATCCCATTGCTTGTGCTTCAATTACTACCATAGGTAATCCTTCGGTATCGCCAGTAGAAGTTGTCACACTGGGGGCAACAAGCAACCTAGCTCGATTCATCCAACTCTTGACCATATCCGCAGGTTGCAGACCTAGAAACTGGTAGCGATGCAGTGATTTTGCTGCCAATGCTTCTAGTTCATTCCTCAGTGGTCCATCACCAATAATTACCAGTTCCGCATTGGGGATGACTTTTTGTACCTCAGCCATTGCCCGAATCAGATATTCGCATCCCTTCTTCTCAGCCAGTCGTCCGACAAAAAGTACCGTTTGCTGACGCTGCACTGCTGGATCGGGCTGAAAAACCTCCGTATTTACACCAATGTAGTGTACCGCAATTTTATTTTCTGGAAAACCCTGCTTGACTAGTCTTGTCTTAATAAACTCAGATACAGCAATAAATTGTGTGGTTTCCCGTTTCAGTGATTCCCGGCGTTGGAGGTATACTCTAGTACTAATAGAGTTAGTGCGGGCATATTCATCGGTCATAGAGGCATCAAAGCCATGGAAAGTAACCAGCAAAGGAACTTTGACAGCCCTTGCCAAAGGTAAAGCTAAAGCTCCACAAACTCCAAAATGGGCATGAATCAGACCGGGATCTAACTTCTGTACCTGCCGATATAAATTAGGGGCAGTTCCCCAGAGTTTAAATGTAACTTCTGCTATATTACCCCAAAAACCGCCTTGGTTAACCACTAAAGTGCGTTCAGAGGGTAAAGATAATCCTTTGACTAACCGTGCCCCTACGTAGTAAGGTGTAAACTTTTTTAAGCCTTCCCCTTGGGCTCGAATAAATGTTTCCGAAGGCGGAAGCAAGCGACCACTAAATACAATTACGTTTTTTTTAAGCATATTCTCGGAGTTTTGAAATAATATCTATTACGGGCATTATTAACCCTTTCCAGGTTATATAAAAAACTGGGTTTCTGTGGGAAAAATATCCAAAATTATTGTAGTTTTTCGAGAATAAATTCGGTTTCTCGGAGTGTACGAGAGTTTTTGAAAAATATAAGTAAATCAGCGTAATTATAATCTAAGATTAGACCTCACCCCCTGCCTTTCTCCTTGCTATAGACGTGGAGTGGCTAGTCTACGACAATGCCTTACGGCATACCCGCAGGGTAGGAGAGGGGGTGAACGAAAAAATGTGTGGGAGAGCCAAAATACTTATTATTTATTACTTATTACTTATTGTTAATTCCCGAATTTCTTCATAGAACTTGACTAAGTGTTTAACTTTCGTTTCCCAGTTAAATATTTCACTTACTCGCTGCTGTCCTGCTTGTCCCATATTAACTCTTAATTTTGAGTCCTCAGCTAAACGCACCATTGCTGCTGCTAGTTCAGCAATCGTTTCCTGGGGATTGTTTGCTGACACCTTTATACCAGTATTTTCCGTAACCTGAATTGCTGGTCCTCCCAGATTTAAACAGATAACTGGACGCTTTGTTGCCATTGCTTCTAAACAAACTAATCCCCCAGATTCGTGTAAGCTGGGATGCACTAGTGCCGTACATTCTCCTAATTTTTGCAGAGTTTCTTGACGAGATAGTTTTTGCCAGAATTTGACTTGATGAACAATTCCTAACTGTTCAGCTAAAGCTTGTAACCTCAATCTTTCGGGTCCATCCCCCACAATCCAATACTCGGTATTGTTTGGTAAGTTTGCCTGGGCAAAAGCACGCAATCCTAAATGAAAACCTTTCCAGTGCAATAGCCGACCAATACTGATAAATCTGACTACATCATTGCTGGGTAAAGCATATTCTCCTAGTTGAGCAATTTCTTCTTTTGATAACCCCAACTGGGAAATCACCCCGACATTTTGGCAACCTAATTTATACAATCGTTTGGCTGTATCCTCAGTAGTTCCCCACCCAAATACAGCCCTACGTGCAGTTAACCTCACAAATGGGTCAAATTCACCCAAAGAACGAGCTAAATTTCGCAATCCCTCGTAGACTTTACCCCGCAAACTAAAGTCTTGCCCAAAAGCTTTTGGTGCTGATTCACCCCCACCAACTGGACCCCAGAAGAAAGGAATAGGGAGCAGGGAGAGAAAACTAGGGGAAGAATACCTGACATAGGTGACATGATGTGCCAAGTCAAAGCCGATTTTCTGATGCAACTTGCGGACTGTCAAGTAGGCTTGAATCTGCCATAAATAATAATGCAGATGGACTAAAAAACTATAGCGATTCAGCTTTATAAACCCCGTAGGCAGGTCACAATAGATAAAATTAAGTCCCACAACGGGATTTTTTTGCAGTTCAGCTTCAATGTATTCCCGATTGTCTTCACGGGTAATCACCCAGACTTGATGATGTTTAGCCAATTCCCAAGCTATATCCCAGCCAATTCCTGGTTCAGAACCCATTCCAGGTCTACAAGCATAAGCACAGATGAGAACCTTTAAGTTCTTGTTCACTTTTGTTGACCCTCCCAAACAAAAGATGAGACTTCTGCCAAAAATGTCGCTGCTGTTTCTGGGGTGTATCGATCCATTAACTGGCGTGATTTTTCTCCCATGGCGATCGCTAATTTTGGGTTGTCAATAAATTTTTGCATCAATTGAGCGAGTTCTTGCGGATGATGGGGGTCAAAATTGTAACCATTTTCTCCTTCAGTTACCAGTTCAGATGCTCCAGCCCATTTGGAACAAATTACTGGTTTACTTAAAACCATAGCTTCTAAAACTACCATTCCCCATGTATCTTCTAGGGTTGGTAGTAAGAAAACATCAGACCCACTAAAATATTCTCCCAAGTCACCATAGTCTACTCGTCCAATCCACTGTACGCAATTTGTGAGGTTGTTTTTTTGACAAAATTCTTCTAATTCTTGGCGTTGGGAACCATCACCCACCACTAGCAATGTATATGCATCACACCCTTGTTTTGCGAGTATGGCACAGGCTTCGAGTAGCAAATTTAGTCCTTTTCTGGGGGTAATACTACCGACGAACAAAAATATCGGTGATTTGTATTCCTTTGTGGCTATGGTATTTTTATCGGTGCTTCCTGACATAGAATTAGCAGCAGGAACTTCGTAGGGCTGTACAAACACGCGAGTTTCTTCGGCATGGAGTATTTGCGTCAGATAAGCTTTGCCAGCGTGGCTGTTGGTGATACAGGCATCTGCTGCTTTAACCATTGCCCGTCGCACAGATAATCGAATTGGGGAATTGCGATAATCCACACCGGGGGAACTCCCTTCATAGGCAATTACAACTCGCCATTTACCCAAGGGTTTGAATAGCAATGCCAATATAGTCCAAATACCAAAAGAATTAGAAAAAATTACTTGGGGTTTGAACTTCAATAATCTATTGACAATATTTAAAGGCATATAGGTAAAGTTAGTACCATAACTCTTAGCATCTTTGAGAATTGGTATAACTTTCCTTTCTCCCACAATATCAATTTGAAAAGAGTTTTCATAACCGGGAGCATAATCACGCCAATTAGCAACAAAAGCCTTCATTTGCGGAAAAATTTTTGCCAGGTGGCTAAGAGGAGGATGCCAATAATAAAAGGCTGATGTTAATAACCAAGCAACACGGAGATTATTCATAGAATAAGTAATGGGTAATAGGTAATGGGTAATGGGTAATAGGGAATAGGGAATAGGGAATAGGGAATAGATAATGGGTAATAGGGAATAGGTAATAGGGAATAGGTAATGGGTAATGGGTAATGGGTAATGGGTAATAGAAAAGTATTTGTAGGGTGCGTTATGCTAAAAGCTTTTCTGGAATGCCGTTAGGCTATGGATGAACGAAAAAATATGTGGGAAAGCAAAAATACTTATTACTTATTACTTATTACTTATTACTTATTACTTATTACTTATTACTTATTACTTATTACTTATTACTTATTATCTACCCTATGGAAACGAGAAAGCACTATGTGTTTTTTGATTTTTTTGATTTTTTTGTTTTTTTTATAAATAATCAAAAATAATCCGAGCGAATTCTTGGGCAGAATTTTGTTGTGCAAAGGATTTCATTTTGAGGGGATTACCTAACTTTTGGGAATATTCTCCTAAAAATTGAGTTAATCCCTGACTAATCTCCTTTGGGACAGTTGAATCTACTGTCAATCCTAATTCATAACGTCGGACAATTTCCCCCATTAAACCATAATCTGAACTCAGAACTGGTTTTTGAGCAGCTGCAGCTAAGAGCAAAATTCCACTCATCCCCACATGACGTTGGTAGGGAGACAAAACAACATCTGCTAGTTGAAAATATGCTGGTATTTCTTGTTCTGAAATAAACTCATAACGACTGATAATTTGCACAGGTTTTGATTCGCAAATTTCTGCAATTCGGGATTTTAGCTGTGCTTCTATATTTGATTCTCCTACCAGTAGCAGACACATTTTCTGGCAGAGTTCAGGAGACAAAGCTGAAATTGCATCTAGCAACTGATAAATCCCTTTACGTGTTGTCAAAGCACCAAACAGGAGAAAAATTTTTCTTTTAGCATCAATTCCTAAATTTTCTCTGAGATTACCAGAGTTGAGTTGAGAATCTGGAAATGTTTCTACTGGATCTGGTAGAGGTACTCCTTTGACGTGACTATTAAATTTATCCAAGTGTTTAACTACAAACGGATCTAGGCAAAATAAATTTTTGAGATTGGGATTTTGGAGAATTCTAGATAAAAAAAGCTTTTCTCGCCATTGTTGCAAGCTATCCTTCCAAGAAGGGTGGTACTGTGCAAATTCATTGTAATGAAATGTGGGTCGAAAATAAATTCCCGAAAACGGACAGGGAGATTTTGCACCAAAACCCAGAGGTACTTCACAAGTATCAAAGTACATTACCAAACAGTGATTTGCCTTGAGAATTTTGGCATATTTACAGAGGATTTGCCACTCTTTAAAATTACGTAAAGCCCTTTGAAAACGAGATTTTCTGGAGTTGAGTAAATTCTCTTCTTCTTCGGTAATAGCAACAAAATTGATATTTACACCGTTGTCTTTAGCTGCTAATTCTACAACTTCAGCATGTTCTGTCAAAAATTTAGGTGATACAACAATATCCAGAGAACCTGAGAACTCTTGCTGTTGCCAATACTTAATTAAATGCTGAATATAATTGGGATGATGACCTCTAATTGAAAGGTCAAAAAGCATTATTTTACGTTCTTTCCCAAATTTATGCCTATTTTTTTCGGAATATTTTTGTGTACTTTGCATGATTTTTTAGCTAATTTATTTTGTACACATAATTGTCATTATTATCTTTAACAATTATTTTGTTTTAACGATGATGATTGCCAAAAATTGATTCTACTAATCATCTGTAAAATCACCACCATCAGTTCTTTGCCTAATCGTTTCCATTTCCATGAAAACCATTTACTTATTTGTCCATAGCAAGATACTTTTTCATACCAATTCATTTCAACGCGGTTCACAGATTGTAACTGCTGCCAAAATAATCTCCATTCTGGGGACAAAATTTTTCCTGCATTTTTAGGGTTATACCAAACAGCAAGAGCCTCTTGTCCACCACTTTCTCGATTTGCCCTTGATGTATTTTCATGGCATCTAAAAAAGAACAAATACTCAGGAATTTCGTAAAATTCACCCAGTAGAATTAATTCTCCCAATAAACCTATATCTGCCCATTCATAACTTCCAATCAGAGGTGTTTTTTGCAAACAATTAGCTCTAATTAAACCAAACACTGGATTTCCGCAAGTAAAGCCACGACTCAACCATAAATCGTGATATTCCTGAAAACGTTGATGTGGTTTAGATGAACGCAAGTTCAAAATATCGGCAAATCTTTTGTCAATAATATTATCCTGTTCATCTATATGGTATTCCCTGGTATAGCTCAAAATTACCGATGGATTTTTATCTAGCACTTCAACACATTTTGCGAGGAATTCGGGAGCTAGTAAATCATCACAGGCAGACCATTTAAAGTATTCACCATTAGATAATTCAAAAGTTAGATTGTAATTTCGAGCAGCACCAAGATTCTCTTCGTTACGGTAATAACGGATGCGTTTATCTTTGAGAGCATATTCCTGACAGATTTCAGTTGTGCTATCAGTTGAAGCATTATCACAAATAATCACCTCGAAATCTTGAAAAGATTGATTCAAAATTGAATCTAAAGTTTTTCTGAGAAACTTTTCACCGTTATAAACCGGAAGACCAATACTAACCCGGGGCTGATTTTTTAGCATTTTTTTATTCCTAAAAATGATACTTTTATGTTTTTTAGTACTTACGCAACTGGCATATTTATAGTGTTTGTAGTAAGGGTTTTAAGCCCTATGCGCGAGTACTAAATTACTCACTAGGAACCAAAAGTTTATTTTTGAATGTGACACTTGCGTAAGTCTTGTTTTTGAGAATTACAGGAATAGCTATTTCATACAGCTTGTATAATCTCAAAAAACTCACTTTTTCCCTATTCACTATTCTCTCTCTTGAAAAGTTGCTCATGGGGGAAACCCCCAAGACCGCACTTTTCGCTGTTTCCTGTTCCCTATTCCCCATTCCACACATCTTGCACCTGGTTCAGAAACCGGGTTTATTGGGAATATTGACCTGTCAAAATCCTAATTTTTCGTTCATAAACCCGGTTTCTCCATGTTTATTGGGAATATTGACCTGTCAAAATCCTAATTTTTCGTTCATAAACCCGGTTTCTCCATGTTTATTGGGAATATTGACCTGTCAAAATCCTAATTTTTCGTTCATAAACCCGGTT
>JASJCY010000229.1 GCA_030065825.1 Nostocaceae cyanobacterium
TAGACACGAAGTGGCTTCCCGCAGGGTAGACGCGAAGAACACGTTCGACGAAGTCGTTCCCGTTCACCGAAGGTGTTCCCGCAGGGTAGGGTAGGAAGAAGAAAAAGAATATAGGTAATCTTAGACCGGGAAGGGAGTAGTAAGTACTTAGACAAAATTAATTGTGTATTGTCCGAAGCGACGAACTCAGTAATCACAAGGACTTGAAGCTTTCAGAATGTACAATTAATTTTGTACGACTACTTATCGTTTAAAGATAGAGGAACCGAAGACATCTTTGATGGCAATGACTCAAAGGAAGCTCGCAAACAATATCCCATATCCTGTTGGGAAGTTGCACGTAGGAAATTAGATCAGCTCAATGCAGCATTATCTCTAGATGACATTAAGGTTCCACCTGGTAACAGGTTAGAAGCACTAAAAGGTGAACGTAAAGGTCAGTATAGTATTCGGATTAATGACCAATATCGAATTTGCTTTATGTGGACACCAGAAGGTGCATCGGAAGTTGAAATAGTCGATTACCATTAGGAGATAACAACAGATGAAAATTCCCAAGTATAGGTCTCCATCACATCCAGGTGAAATACTACTGAAAGATTTTCTCGAACCAATGGGAATAACCCAAAGACAACTTGCAGATGCACTTCACGTTCCTTATCAGCGAATAAATGAGATTATAAATCAAAAGCGAGATGTTACACCTAGTACAGCAGTAAGGTTATCAAAATTCTTTGGAAATAGCTCAGAATTTTGGTTAAACCTCCAACAAAATTGGGAACTCTACCATGTTCTCAAGCAAGAAGAAGAGGAACTTCAAGCTATTTCGCAATTCAAAAATTCATAATTTTGAATAGTTTGGATGGATAAACAGTAAAATTCCATATCTAAAGTTTATGAATAATTGAATTTGTATCATTTTAATCATTATCAAAAATAATTAGGAGAATGAATCTATGTCACAAAGCTCTAAAAAAGAATTTAACTTTGACTTAAAAGATACTCAATTTGCTGGGGGTTTGGTAAACGCGGATGAAGTTGAAGCCGGACATATAGGTGGCGATATCATCAACTATGGTCAAGAAAAAAAGCAGAAGGAAGTACAAACAGAAACTAACAACTCTGCGGTGAAAACAATTTTAATTCTGGCATCGAATCCCAAAAACACTTCACAATTGCGATTGGATGAAGAGGTGCGAGAAATTGACGCGGGATTGCAACGAGCCAAAAAACGCTCACTATTCGACCTCAAACAACGCTGGGCTGTGCGCGTTGAGGACGTTTACCAAGCATTGTTAGACTTCAAGCCCCAAATAGTCCATTTTAGCGGTCACGGTACAGGGAATGATGGTTTAGCCCTGGAAGATGAAGCCGGAAAGTTGAAATTAGTGGACACAAAAGCGCTGGCTGAACTGTTCGAGTTATTCTCCAACACAATTGAATGTGTTGTCCTCAACGCTTGTTACTCAGAAATTCAAGCCCAGGCGATCGCTAAACATATCCCCTACGTAATTGGTATGAATCAAGCGATTGGCGATAAAGCCGCTGTCAAATTTGCAACAGGGTTTTACAATGCCCTTGGGGCTGGGGAATCCTTTGAATTTGCTTATAAGCTTGGTTGCAACGTTATTCAATTAGATGGAATTCCAGAACATTTGACCCCTGTACTGAAGAAGAAATAGTAACTGGGAAATGACGAAATGTAAATGTATACCCCTAGATTCAGGGGTTTTTTGATAAAATTCAACTGACTTTAATAGAATTGGCGTAATCTATCCAAAATCAAAGTCATTAGGTAAGTAGAGATATATACAATACAGACAATCAAGAAGGTCTTGATTAGCCGATGTCTGACTCAGAAGACCAGAAACAAGTCTCCAAGAATGATTTACGTAATTCGCAGTTTGGAGGTGGATTTATCAATGCTGACAAGGTTAAAGCGCAGCGTATAGGGGGTGACATCTGGAATATCCGTGATATTTTTCTTGGCAACAGAGATAAAACTGAATCACAAAATCTCAGAAACCCTATACAACAAAAACTATTAAAAATAGTCAATACAGAAGTAGAAAGTCGCATAAATAGTTCTCTTCACAATCGGGTTTATGTTGTTCTCGAAAAAGAGCAAAATCCATCTCAGGTTCAATCTCCTTGGGAGATGGAGGTCAAAGTTGGTTCTAAGCCTAAAATTCGTTTACAGAATACAGAAATTACTACAGTTTTTGACCGAGAGGAAATTGCAGGTAGGTTATTAATTTTAGGTCAACCTGGTGCAGGTAAAACTACCATGCTTCTCAAGTTAGCTGAGGAGTTAATTAAACGTGCTGATGATAATCATACCCATCCCGTACCAGTATTATTTTCTTTATCTGCTTGGCAAAAAGATAATCAAAGTATCAAAGATTGGTTGGTTGAGCAACTTAAAGATAAATACGGGGTGCGGAAAGATATTGGTAAACAGTGGATAGACAATCAAGAAATTATACCCTTATTAGATGGCTTAGATGAGATAGCAGTAGAACGGCAAGAATTGTGTGTCAGAAAAATTAATGATTTTCTCCACCCTGGAACTTGGAGTAATCCTGTGGTGGTTTGTAGTCGCACAGAAGAGTATCAACATCTTGCAACTTTATTGCAACTAAATAACTCCCTGGAATTATTTCCTTTTACCCCTCAACAGGTCTATGAATATCTACAAAATACAGCTAATTTACAATTGTGGGACAGTATTAAGAATGATGCTGATTTAAATCAGTTAGCTCAAACGCCACTTTTATTAAATATAATTGTACTTTCTGCTCAAGAAATATCTGTAGAAACATGGCAGCAGTTTAAGACTGATGAGGAACGTCATTTTTATCTATTTGATGCTTATATCCGTAGAATGCTTCAACGTCGATATAAAGGGAAACAGCCTCAACAGGAAAAAACTAAACGCTGGTTAGGTTGGTTAGCACAGCGATTAGTTGAGGAGAATACAACAGAGTTTTTAATTGAAAAAATGCAACCATATTGGTTGTCAAATAAACTTCAAATAGTTGTTTACAATATGGTTGTATGGGGAATTATATCAGGGCTAATTACTGGGCTGATATCTGGGAGTGGTGGGCTAATTACTGGGCTGATTTCTCGGAGTGATTGGCTAATTACCGGGCTGATTTCTGGGCTGTTTTATGGGATTATTGGGCTGATTTATGGGCTGATTTATGGACTGGTTATTGGGCTGATTGGTCAGCTAATAGAAAAGAAAATTGAAAAAATAATAATTTTAATTTCTCCTTTACCAGGCTTTAGTAAAGGAATTGTGAAATGCCTGATTTATGGGCTGATTGGAGGGCTTATTTATTGGCTGATTCTTGGACTGATGATTAGAGATTCGATTATAGCACTGATTTATAGGTTAATTAGATGGCAGGAGGTTTGGAAGCTGATTGAAGGGCGGGATTTTAAGCTGATTTATGGGCTAATTGGAGGGCTGATTGGAGGGCTGATTTATGAGTTGATTGGAGATAATATTGAAACAATTGAGTCTTTGAAATTTAGTCTAAAAAAAACTTTTTATGGGCTGATTATTGGGCTGATTACTGGGCTAATTTATGGGGTGAGTATTGGGGTGACTACTGGGCTAAATTATGATTATGAGGGGATTACTGTGCTGATTATTGCGCTGATTATTGGGCTGATTTCTGGGCTGATTGGAGGGTTCATTTTGGGGCTAATTTTTGGAATATCTGGGGCTGATTTTGAAAACAAAAAATTTCCTAACCAAGGTATTCATCAATCAATTATTAACACTTTCTTATTATCTTTTTTGGGTTGTATTTTTGCTACATTATTGGTTTTTGGATATCTAATTGGATATCTAATAATTCTAAATATAAATATAAATATTAATGAAGCATTAGTTGGTAGTTTAGTGCTTGGTTTATTGTTTGGAGTATTGATTGGAATAATCAGATGTGGAACACCAGCCATTAAACACTTCGTTTTACGTGTCATTCTTTGGTTTAATGGCTACATTCCTTGGAACTATGCCAAGTTTCTCAACTACTGCACAAATCGCCTATTTCTGCAACGAGTAGGTGGTGGTTATCGCTTCATCCACAAGATGTTGCAAGACCATTTCGCTGCACAACATGCTGCAAAACCATGAACAAATTTGTTGACATTAGGATTCTGAAAAAAAAGAGCGTAGATTGCAGTCAAGACTGTCTTACATCTACTCTCCCATCAGATAATGTCCTGCTTGGTTGGATTAATCCAAATTAACTAACAAGATCCACTTCTTTTGTTACCTCTGGAACTGGTTCTTTAAAGGCAAACCTTAACAAAGGTGGGGCTAAAAATGTGGTCAAAATTACCATGATAATAATTGCTGCTTGTAAGGGTTTATCGAGAGCACCACTAGCAGCACCAATGCCAGCAAATACTAGTCCTACTTCACCCCGAGGAATCATTCCTACACCAATTGCTAAACGATTAATTCCTGGTTGAGCAAATACTGACCATCCTGTAACTACCTTACCAAGAATCGCAATTATAATTAGGAAGACAGCTAGAATTAGACCTTCTCTATTTTCTGGAACTACAGGATTGAGGACACTCAAATCAACTTTAGCACCCACGGTAACGAAGAAAATTGGTACTAGAATATCGGCAATGGGAATTACTTGTTGATCTAGTTCTTTGCGCTTATCAGTTTCATCTAAAACTAAGCCAGCGGCAAATGCACCCAAAATTGCTTCTAGATGAATTGCGTTAGCAAGAAAAGCCATGAAAAATGCAAAGATAAATGCAGGAATTACTAGTTTTCCTCGTGTCTGTAATTTGTCAGCAATGGTGACGAAACTCTTGTTGAAGAATTTACCCAGACAAATGGAACCCAAGAGAAAAACACTAGCGCTAACAATGAGATAAATAAGATTGAAAACATCTACCTCACCAGTTTTCGCTAGGCTAGCAACTACCGCTAAAACAATGATACCCAAGACATCATCAATAACCGCAGCACCGACAATAATTTGTCCTTCTTTTGACTTGAGATATCCCAATTCTGAAAGTACTTTTGAGGTAATACCAATACTAGTAGCTGTCAACGCTGCACCAGCAAAAACTGCGGGAATTACGGGGACGTGAAAGAAAAACATCAACCCTGCTGTTCCAGCTAAGAAAGGAGCAGCTACCCCCACAACAGCCACAATTGCTGCTTGGTAACCGACTTTCTGCAATTCCCTTAAATCTGACTCTAAGCCAATTTCAAACAGCAGTACAATTACACCCAGTTCTGCCAGAATAGAAATTGCCTCACTCTGGCTAGCAAAAATTGAGGTGACTGCTTCCGGTGTTAAGTTACCGATAAATTGCAATACAGTCATAATTATGGAATCAGAGGCAACTGCACCGCTTTCGGGAAACACCAGCAGGTGTAACGCTGACGCACCCACAATTACACCACCAACCAGTTCACCTAAAACTGGGGGAAAATCCATCATTCTTGATAATTCTCCACCCAATTTACTGGCAAGATAAATTACTACTAAAGTCAGTAATACTCCGGTAAGAACAAAGGGAGCATATTCGGATTCATGGGTTGTTGCTAGGAGGGGAAATAAATTAACCATTGTCTTTGATTTGTACCTCTAAATCATCTTGAAAAACAAAGTTTACCAGGGTGGAAATTATCCACCCTTGAGGAAAGTCCAGCAGCAGCACCTGCACCAGAAGCGACACCAAATGCCAATGCCATTGGTAGGGCAATAATTGCCGCAGTCATACCACCAAAGATATCACCGCGTAAATTTCTAAAATGGATACGATTCAAAAGTTGCATAATTCAAGTTGTTGACGTGAGAAGACAAACAATTATTCAGACTGTCTTGGTTCAGAGTTTTTGAGAATTCATGCTTCAATTGATAAACATAAAACTACGTCGAGCAAAATGTTAATTACACTATTAACATTCACAGCAAAGTTAGCTATTGAAATCATCAATAACTTAATATCTATCCTTGATATGCTTTGCCAAAGCTAGATATTTTAATACTTAGACTTACCTGAGAAAAATCCTAAATTGGTACAGGTAATTTATGAGAGCAAATGATATTCACTACTTGTTTATGATTGATATAGATGAATACTAATGCAAGTATTTCATCCTGTAATCAACAATAAATGAGTATGAAAAAAAAGTAAATATTCTTGGATTTAGAATCCCTGATATTGATCCCCAAGTTTTACTTATAAGGAAAATCCCCTGCAATTCCAGTCAATTAACAATCATAAATATTTATCAATGCTAGCGATAGAATTAAGCCTCGTCCAAGTCGAAATCTGGAATTTGTCAAAAGGGAATTGGGAATTGGGAATTGGGAATTGGATTTGGGAACAAAAACTGGTGAATAAAAAATTATGGGTTTCAAAATAGGGATGGTTTACTCATATGCTGAAAGTTAAAAGCTTGTGCAGCTAGCTTAAAGCCCAAAAACTCATGGCTTTACCGTGAACCTATCCCACTATTTTCAAAAGGCTGATTTCTGTGAATAAAATCTGTCTGAAAAGCTTGATTTTTCTTTTTCAATGATTAAAAACTTAAGCTTGCTAGTAAAAATATAGGACTCCTATTTGACTTTTGTTAGCGTAGCCTGTGCTGTGCGCTTACAAAACTCAGTACACATTTATTTCTTCTTCCCTGTTCCCTGTTCCCTGTTCCCTGTTCCCTGTTCCCTGTTCCCTGTCCCCTGTTCCTGTAAGATACGTAACCACAGATACACATAAATATTTTTCTCCAATCACTATAAACAGCCTTCTAGCGGAATCGGGTAAACTGTGGGAATTGCATGATAAATTGACTTACGCTTTTGTTATTCACACTGTCTTATGCCTGCATTCCTATTAGAAGTCGGTACAGAAGAACTACCCGCAAGTTTTCTTAGTAGTGCGATCGCACAATGGAAGTCCAATATCCCCCAAAGTTTAACCGCAAATAACCTCGATACCGAAGCGGTGGAGGTTTATGGTACTCCCCGACGGTTAGCGGTGCTGATTAAAGGTTTACCATCCCAACAAGCGGATCGGGAAGAGGAGGTTAAAGGACCACCCGCTAAAGCTGCGTTTAAGGATGGAAACCCCACGAAAGCAGCAGAGGGTTTTGCAAAGAAGCAGGGTGTGGAATTAGATGCTTTGGAAATTAGACCAACACAGAAGGGAGATTTTGTCTTTGTTCGTAAACTGATTCCTGGAAGGAAGGTAGGGGAAATTCTCACGGAATTGGTTCCTGAATGGATTCGCGGTTTGGAAGGTAAGCGGTTAATGCGTTGGAGTGATGGGGATATGCGTTTTTCCCGTCCCATTCGTTGGTTGGTGACTTTGTTGGATGATGCGGTGCTACCGATTGAATTAGTCAATGGTTCCGAGAAGATAACAAGCGATCGCACTTCTCGCGGTCATCGGGTGTTACATTCGGAAACAGTAACTATTCCCCAAGCTACTGATTACGTATCGGTGTTGCGTTCTGCTTTTGTCATAGTTGATGACCAAGAAAGAACATCTACAATTAAACAACAAGTCGAAGAATCTGCACAGAAGTTAAATGGCTTTACACCAATTTATCCGGACTTGTTAGAAGAGGTGACCAATCTAGTGGAATATCCTTCTGCTGTTGTGGGTAAATTTGAATCGGAATTTTTGGATTTACCCAGTGAAGTGATTACCACTGTGATGGTGAGTCACCAACGTTATTTTCCTATATTTAAAGATAACAATCAGAAAGAATTACTTCCTAACTTTATTACTATTTCTAATGGTGACCCTAGCAAATCCGAGATTATTTCTGTAGGAAATGCCAGGGTAATTCGCGCTCGTTTAGCTGACGGTCAGTTTTTCTATAATGCTGATGTTTCCAAGCCTTTAGATAGTTTTTCACCAGATTTAGCTAAAGTTACTTTCCAAGAAGATTTAGGTTCTCTTCTCGATAAAGTCGGCAGAATTACTAATATTGCTGGCAAAATTACTCAACAGTTGAAATTAGAGGAAACAACCACTGATAATATCCACCGTGCAGCTTTACTTTGCAAATCTGATTTAGTTAGTCAAATGGTGTATGAATTCCCAGAATTGCAAGGAGTAATGGGAGAAAAATACGCCTTAACCAGTGGAGAACCAGAACCAGTCGCCAAAGCAATTTTTGAACATTATTTACCCAGAAATGCAGATGATATTTTACCCCAAACTATCACTGGTCAAATTGTCGGTTTAGCCGACAGATTAGACACCCTAGTCAGCATTTTTGGATTGGGAATGATTCCCTCTGGTTCCTCCGACCCCTTTGCCTTACGTAGAGCAGCCAATGCTATCATTAACATCACCTGGGCAGGAAATCTGTCAATAAACTTACAACAATTACTAGAAAAAATAACTACAGATTTTGTTGCCGAACGAGATAAAAACAAGACAGAATTACTAGAGACATTGCAAGACTTCTTCCTACAACGTATCCGTACCCTCCTACAAGAAGAAAAACAAATCGATTATGACCTAGTAAATGCCGTCTTGGGAGAAAATGACCCAGAATATACCGAAAGAGCATTACAGGATTTACTCGATGTACGCGATCGCGCTACCTTCCTGCAAGAAATCCGTGAAGATGGCACCTTAGACAAAATCTACGAAACCGTCAACCGTTCCACCCGTTTAGCTAAACAAGGGGACTTAGATACCCAACAACTAGAACCCCAAGCCGTTGTCAATCCACAACTGTTCCAGAAGCCCTCAGAAGAAGCATTTTACCACTCCCTAGTCAAATTAGTCCCCCAAACCCAAACGGCACAAACATCCCGCAATTATCGCCAATTGGTAACAGAATTAGCACAAATAGCACCCACCGTCAGTAACTTTTTTGATGGTCCCGAAAGCGTTTTGGTGATGGATGCAAATCCAGACATCCAACGCAACAGACTACATTTACTCGGTCTTCTGCGTAACCATGCCAGAGTCCTGGCTGATTTTGGTGCGATCGTCAAAAATTTATAGCCCAAGTACACAAAAATAGTGTAAATTGTGGCAAGACAAGCTACCATATGTGGGTGCTTAACCAGGGATCTCTACTACGGTCTATGCCCAGAACTGATGTAATTGGATTGGGAAAATCTGGTGTTGCTGCGGCAAGATTGTTGAAACGGGAAGGTTGGGAGGTAACCATTTGCGATCGCAATTCCTCCCCTAGCCTCCTGAATCAACAACAAAATCTTGCTGCGGAGGAAATTACTGTCAAACTAGGGTACAGTCCCGACTTTAATGGCAGCAATTTACCGCAATTAATCGTTGTCAGTCCCGGTGTTCCTTGGGATATTCCCCTGTTAGTTCAAGCCAGAGAATTAGGCATAGAAACCATCGGAGAAATGGAACTAGCATGGCGCAATTTAAAATCCGTACCCTGGGTTGGAATTACCGGAACCAATGGTAAAACTACTACCACAGCCTTAATTGCAGCAATTTTCCAAACTGCGGGATTAAACGCTCCAGCCTGCGGTAATATTGGTTATGCTGCCTGTGAAGTTGCCCTTGCTTCCCAAGTTCCTGATTGGGTCATAGCTGAACTGAGTAGCTATCAAATCGAATCTTCTTCCACCCTCGCACCCCGCATCGGTGTGTGGACGACTTTTACCCCAGACCACCTTGCTCGTCACAAAACTCTGGAAAATTATTACAATATCAAAGCAAAACTGCTGCACCACTCCCAATTGCAAGTTTTCAATGGCGATGACCCATATTTGCGTCAAATGGCAAATCAGTGGTCTGATGCCTATTGGACGAGTGTCAAAGGTAAAGATTACCTAATTGGGAATAAAGGCTTCTACATCGAAAACGGTTGGGTTGTAGAGACGGGAGATGTCCCTCAGCAAATTATACAAACCTCCGCCTTAAGGATGGTGGGAGAACACAACCTGCAAAACCTACTAATGTCCGTCGCAGCAGCACGTTTAGCCGAAGTTGACAAAGCAGCCATCGACCGCGCTATCCGTGAATTTCCCGGTGTACCCCATCGCTTAGAACACATCTGTACCTGGGAAGGCATAGATTTTATTAACGATAGCAAAGCCACTAACTACGACGCTGCCCAAGTGGGGTTAGCTTCCGTCAAAAGTCCCGCGATTTTAATTGCTGGTGGAGAAGCTAAAGATGGTGATGATACCGCCTGGATGGCGAAAATTCAAGAGAAAACAGCCGCAGTTCTACTCATTGGTGCTGCTGCACCTGTTTTTGCCCAACGTCTGCAAGAAATAGGGTATACTAATTATGAAATTGTAGAGACGATGGAAAATGCTGTCTCTAGGTCAGCGGAGTTAGCAAAACAGTATGGCGCTTCAGTAATTTTACTATCACCAGCTTGTGCAAGTTTTGACCAGTATCCCAACTTTGAAGTCCGGGGTGATGATTTTCGTAGGTTGTGTTTAGAGTGGGTGAAGAATTATTCCAAAACCTAAAATACAATAGTAATAGTCTGTTGCGGTTAACTCCAAATGCAAGTCAAAGACCTTACCGTTGAAGAATTCAAGCTTTTAATCCAAGAAACAGTTATTGAAACCATTCAATCTTTACTAGTCGATCCTGATAAAGGTAAACAATTGAAACCAGAAGTTAAGCAGCAATTACTCAACTCACTACAACGCACTCAAGCTGGAGAACGTGGTATTCCTGCCGAGGAAGTAGCGAAAAAACTGGGATTAAACTGGTAATGAACTATCAAGTCGAGTTTACACCCATAAGCGATTGCTCGTTTAGAATTACTCATTTCAACAGTTCAAAAACGCATCTTGAATAAAATTCGCTGGTTGTGCGAAAATTTCGATGACATTAGTCCCCAAGCTTTAAGTGCAGATTTGAGCGGTTTATTCAAACTTAGAGTTGGTGATTATCGGGTTATTTATTCCTTTGATACAGAAGTACAGCTAATTACAATTCACCAAATTGGACATCGTAGAGATATTTACAACTAAAACAAAGGTTTATCTCGTCCCAAAATTCTATCCCCAGCATCACCCAAACTGGGAATAATATAACTTAATTTCCCATATTGGCTTAGAAGTTAGGAGTTAAGAGTTAGGAGTTAGGAATTGTAGAGACGTGACATGTCGCGTCTCTAAAGGAGTTATATCAATTATTCAAAATAAAGCTACATCTAACCTTGATTAATTATAAGTGATGAATATAGTCACTCAAATTTTCATCGCAGCAGGAGCAAATAATTAGATTTTGGCTAATAATGTCATATTTATCTTCAAATGTAATATTGCTCATTTTAGTTATTTTTAGGACTTACGCAAGCGTCACAAAATTCTGGTAACTGGCACACATACTTCAATTTGAAATAAAACTCTATGTTCCTTGATTTATAGGCATTATAGATAAATCACTACTATGTGACAGTTTTAGGGTAAATGTGCCA
>JASJCY010000230.1 GCA_030065825.1 Nostocaceae cyanobacterium
CCCGGTTTCTGACGGTTTATGAAGGAAAAATTAGGGTTTTGATGGGTAAACCTTTTCAATAAACCCGGTTTCTGACGGTTTATGAAGGAAAAATTAGGGTTTTGATGGGTAAACCTTTTCAATAAACCCGGTTTCTGACCCTGGTGCAAGATATGTGATCACACATCCTCACCAAATCACAGATTATCGTGGTAGCTTTCTCCAAATCACTTAGAAGATTTCCTGGTTGTTCTTTCTAACAAAAATCTAGGTTGGGAATATGTCAGGAAATATTGACAAAAAAATGCCCAGGGTAAACCTGAGATTCCACCATTGTAGCACTAAAGAACCCCTTGTAAACCCTAATTTTTCGTGGGGCTAAATGACAGGATTCTCAATAATTTTTTGATTTTTGCGATTTAAAGCACTTTCGTTGAAAAATTAACAAAACTTTATTTTCGATGTGGGTTTAGGGAATGATGTGGAGATAACGTTACCACTGTTCGCTTTTGATATTACTGTAGCAGTTGTTGATATTTTTGATTTTGATGTTGAACACCTGTATCGATTTGCGTTGTTACCATAGGATAGGGATTAAAAGCCACAGTGTATGACCAAATTTAGTCTTCAAGCTCCCTTTCAACCTACAGGGGATCAACCACAAGCGATCGCTCAATTAACAACTAGTATCCAAACTGGTAATCGTTTCCAAACCTTGCTGGGTGCTACTGGTACGGGGAAAACCCATACGGTAGCCAGAGTGATTGAGAAGGTAGGTAAACCCACTCTGGTATTGGCACATAATAAAACCCTTGCTGCACAGTTATGTAATGAGTTGCGGGAGTTCTTCCCTGATAACGCTGTTGAGTATTTTGTCAGTTATTACGATTATTATCAGCCGGAAGCATATATTCCCGTTACTGATACCTATATTGAGAAAACAGCGTCTATCAATGACGAAATCGACATGTTGCGTCACTCAGCTACGCGATCGCTATTTGAACGTCGGGATGTGATTGTGGTGGCTTCTATTAGCTGTATTTACGGCTTGGGAATCCCTTCGGAGTACCTTAAGGCTGCAATCTGCTTACAGGTGGGTTTAGAGGTAAATCAGCGGCAAATCCTGCGGGATTTAGCATCGGTACAATATAGCCGCAATGATGTGGAAATGGGTCGGGGGAAGTTTCGCGTCCGGGGTGATGTGCTAGAAATTGGTCCTGCTTATGAGGATAGGGTAATTCGGGTGGAGTTCTTTGGGGATGAAATTGATGCTATTCGTTATGTAGACCCGGTGACGGGGGAAATTATCAAAACTGTGGAAGCGGTGAATATCTATCCAGCGCGTCACTTTGTCACCCCAGAGGAACGGTTAGAGGTGGCTTGTGACGATATTGCAGCGGAATTAACCACGCGCAAAGCAGAGTTGGAAGCAGCAGGGAAATTGGTGGAAGCGCAACGTATAGACCAGCGTACCCGTTATGATTTGGAAATGTTGCGGGAGGTGGGTTATTGTAACGGGGTGGAGAACTATTCCCGTCACCTGGCTGGAAGACAAGCGGGGGAACCACCGGAATGTTTAATTGATTATTTCCCCAAGGATTGGTTGCTGGTAATTGACGAATCCCACGTCAGTGTACCGCAAATTCGCGGGATGTATAATGGTGACCAAGCGCGGAAAAAGGTGTTGGTGGAACATGGATTTCGTCTCCCTTCTGCTGCTGATAATCGTCCTCTGAAGGCTGAGGAGTTTTGGCACAAGGTCAATCAGTGTATTTTCGTATCTGCTACGCCGGGAAATTGGGAATTAGAAATTTCTGAAGACAATATAGTTGAGCAGGTTATTCGACCTACGGGGGTAATAGATCCGGAAATTATTGTCCGTCCCACAGAAGGTCAAATTGATGACTTGTTGGGTGAAATTAAAGACAGGGTTGAACGTCACGAAAGGGTGTTGATTACTACTTTAACTAAGCGGATGGCAGAGGATTTAACGGAGTATTTAGAAGAACACAGCATCCGGGTAAGGTATTTGCACTCCGAGATTAATTCCATTGAAAGGATTGAGATTATCCAGGATTTGCGGTCAGGAAAATTTGATGTGCTGGTGGGGGTAAACCTGCTGCGGGAAGGGTTAGATTTACCGGAAGTTTCTCTAGTAGCGATTTTAGATGCAGATAAAGAAGGTTTCTTGCGTGCGGAACGCTCTTTGATTCAAACTATAGGGAGAGCAGCGCGTCATGTCCGGGGACAAGCGATTATGTACGCTGATAACCTTACCGATAGCATGAGGAAAGCCATTGAGGAAACAGACAGACGCAGGGGGATTCAAATGGCTTACAACCGTCTGCATGGAATTACACCCCAGCCGATTGTGAAAAAATCCCGCAATGCTATTTTATCCTTTTTGGAAATCTCTCGCAGGTTAAATAACCAAGATTTGCCAGTGGTAGACGAACAAATCGAGGAATTACCCTTAGAAGAGATTCCCCAATTGATTACCCAATTGGAAGCACAGATGAAGGAAGCAGCCAAGAAACTAGAATTTGAAACCGCTGCAAAATTGCGCGATCGCATTAAGCAATTGCGAGATAAGTTAGTAGGACGACACGGTAATTAATTTTGGCGTTGCTTAATTGGAATATGAATTTACAAAATGCACCTCACCCCCTCCCCTCTCCGCAAGTTCGGAGAGGGGTGGCTTTAGCCGGGGTGAGGTTTTTATTCGAGATTTATAGCTAGTGGTTTGTCCCATAAAATATGATGGGGTTTCCATCACACCCACCTGGGACTATAAGTCCCAGTCTAATAGTCAAAGTCATATAAATATGACTATAAAACTAGCCATCAAAACTAATGGGACAGAACACTAGATTCAGCAAAGCCTTAATTTTCATGGTTCATCAACCAGTTTTCCAAGTCAGGGATGGCGTTAAAATCTAACAAGGCTTCTCCTAAATCCTCTAATTGGGGGGTTGATAGTTGTTGAATTCTTTCCTGTAACTGGGGAGTTAACGCACCCACACGACGATTAAGTTGTCGCAGAACCATTGCACAAGCTTCTAGTTGTTTTCCTTCATCTCTTCCTTCTTCCCTTCCCCTACGTTCCTAACTTGTGACAATCTCGATAACTTCTTCCTCCTGTGCTGGTTCAATGGTAGCAAGTTGTGCTTGGAAAATACATAAAATAAGAAACAGACCTACACTCATACCGTGTATATGGCAACCCAATTCAACGAAACCAAATCCTCAAATCAACTGGTAATTACTTGGGAAGCCTTACCCAAAGACTTTCAACTAGAGGATGAACCAGTGGAGAATACCGGTCAGCCAATATTGGCTGGTGCTTTGCGTGAAAGTTTAGAAATTAGTGGTTTCATCCAACCCCAAATGTTAATTGCCTCGAATTTTGGGTTGTGTGCTACAGTCAACGGACAATTGATTATTAAAGCACCAGATTGGGTATATGTTCCCCAGGTGAATGAAATAACTAGTGAACGTAAAAGTTACACACCCGTTCTCGAAGGTGAAATCCCTGCGGTTGTGATTGAATTCCTTTCTGAAACTGATGGTGGAGAATATTCTGTTAAACGCACTTATCCCCCAGGAAAATGGTTTTTTTACGAGCAAATATTACAAGTTCCTATCTACGTGATTTTTGAGCCAGATAGTGGTTTATTGGAATATTATCAACTGGAAAATGGACGCTATGAATTAAAGCAACCCGACGAAAATGGTCGTCATTGGATTGATGGGATGGGCTTATTTTTAGGAACATGGCAAGGAACAAAAGAAGCTCGCACTGGCTATTGGTTGCGCTGGTGGAATCGAGATGGTAATCTATTAGCTTGGGCTGTAGAACAGATTGCACAAGAACGACAACGTGCAGAACAAGAACGACAACGTGCAGAACAAGAACGTCAGGAAAAAGAACGACTGATGGCTTATTTACAATCTCAGGGTATTGACCCCAATAATTTACCACCGTCGGGTTAAGTAGTTTACAATAAATATAGTATTTTGTAGGGGTTTAGCAATGCTAAACCCCTACATTCATGGAATATTCGTACTATACGATAGCGTTATTTAGAATGCGACAATGGAAAAGACTGGTAGAAGTATGTTGTGAGCGATCGCACTGTGGAGAGTTACTCAGACTCTTCACCTAGATAGGATTGACGACTGTGACGAACATGAAGAATTGCGACAATATCTTCTTCGACGACAAATAAAACTCGATATTTCCTTTGCTTTCCAACCCATATTTGCCGAATTTCACGACCAATAGTTGCTGCTTCTGGTGCGATGGTACAACGATTAGGAAATTTTTTTAGGGATGCGATAACATCTTGAAGTTGGTAGTACCAGTTGTTTGCGACTTCAGCACTTAGGTTATCGCACATCCAACGATAAGAAGTTTCGATTTCTTGGAAAGCTGTAGGCTGAATGATAACCTGATAACTCATGAACGGGGAGGAATGTTAAACTTTTGTTTTAGGGTTTCTAAGGCTTGCTCCGCAGGAATTCCTGCACCGCGTTCAAATTCATCTAATCCTTGACGAATACCTACTATTGTTTCTAAGTAATCAATGCGTTCTAAAAGTTCTCGGTATGTGGCTGGGGATTGTTGCGGGTTTGTTTTGAGCGATCGCAAAAAGTTAAGTAGAGTTTCTAGAAGTTCGTTGGGAGTATTGTCAATTTCCTGTAATAGTAATTCTTTAATCGTCATTACAGTTCATAGATAGAATTTATGTTTATAGTATAGCGATCCGCTTGACAGTCAAAAATACACGTAAAAGCGTAGACGTGCAACGACTTGTCGTTAGACATTGCACCATGGATAATTATCGTAAAAACACATATTTTGTAGGGGTAAAGCGCATTGCTAAACCCCTACATATCCAAGTTTCAACTTAATTACTTATACAGTTTGACAAGTCCTCTTCTTACCGCTTCCTGAAATATAGCTGCTACATCCAGTCTACCACTATTAGCAGGGGACTTAGGGGCATTAGGATTAGACATATCAACATAAGCTCGACCTTCATGAATTTCTACATGAGTGTGATTTCCAGTGCTGTTACCTGTACTACCCTCTATTCCAATAAGAGAACCTGCTGCAATAGTTTTGCCTTGCAAATTTTCATCAATTGAACCTTCAGCAAAATGCCAATATATAAACGTCTTATTCAAATCTTTGTTGTATATGGCAACTGTCCCATTGTAACCCCAATACTTAGAAGAGACTTCTTTACCGTTTTTAGCTTCAATTACTTCTCCACCAACCAAAGCATACACTCGGTTATCGGAATCAGCACCATTGGGAGCACTATCATCAGAATCAAAAGCTGAAGTACCATCATGATCTTTTCGGCTAAAACCATTAGCAACATTATCTTGATACAGTGCATTCAAGTAATCAGCATCTTTGTACACGTAACCTGGATCAGTTGTTGGTGGGGGTGGTGGAGGTGATGTTGTCAAATCTGTCACACTTAAGTCAAAATAAGCATCTCCACCACGTTCAAACATTTGAGCATGAAAATCAAACGTTCCTGATTCCGGTGCAACAAAGGTAAATTCCTTGCCACCAAAAGCATCACTTAAAAATGTGCCACCTAGTGCATTTTCTGTGATATTGAAAGGTTTACCACCAAGTTTATGTGCCCACATCCGATAACCATCATCTGAGCGTAGCCAGACTTTATACTTATGTCCTGCGGTTAAATTAACGCGAGTATAAGCGCGCATAGCAAAGAAGTCGGTGGGAACTTCGGGAGCAGGTGAACCAGTACCCCAATTTTGTGGGTTCATTCCCCATGTTCCATCACCACGAATATTTCCACCTAAATTCACTGTACCAATCTTGTGATTATCATCAAAAATTGGATTACCTTTTCCGTTCCAGTGATAAAATGTAGCATTCCATGAGTTAACTATTCCATCAGGATCACCAAAGTTGTTATAGGGTTGATGCTTGACAATTTCATAATTTATTCCAGCAGATAACCCATTTTCTTTGTAGTCAATGGCAACGGGATAATAACCACCAGAAGATGTGAAATAATCTGAGTAATTGCCGGCTTGATCTATCCATTTATCGATAATCAATTCATTGTTGATCCAAACCCTGACTCCATCATCTGAATTCACTTTAACTTTATAGATTCCTGGATTCAAATACTGTTGAGTTTTGAACCGTGCAGAAAACTGATCGACAGGAGTATTTGGTGGCGCACTATGACCCCAATATCGGCTAAATTTACCATCAATATTGATAAAACCTTCAGTATGAGTAGGTGTACCTGCTAAATCTTTATTAGCGAAATATTCTGCTGTCCAAATAGGAATTATATCGCTATCACCGACAATATTCCAATTGCGTTCCGGTACATCCTGAATATCTAAATTACCTAATTTAGTTGCCCCATTCATTAACCAACTGGTATTTCCACCTGTGGCAAGATTGCGCCAAATTATATCAGATTTGCCATCATTATTTATATCTCCTGTACCTGCAACAGACCAACTAAGATCCGTTGAAGAGAAAATAGTCTGCACACTAGATTTGGTTATTCCATTCATAAACCAAATATACATGTGTCCATTGGCTGCATCACGCCATAAAATATCTGATTTACCATCACCATCAAAGTCACCAGTACCGACAATGCGCTGATTTAAATCAGCTACAGTCTCAAGAGAAATGTTATTTGTGCGTGTTGTACCATTCATCTGCCAAATAACATTTTCTCCTATATCATAATTGCGCCAAAGAATATCAACATTCCCATCTAAATTAAAGTCACCAGTACCGACAATGTGCCACTTGTTATCCTCAACTCGCTCTATTCCCACTTCAGCAAGACGGGTATTACCATCCATTAACCAGATGCGATTATGTCCTGTATTATTGAGCCAATGATAACGCCAAAAAATATCCAAATTACCATCATTATTAAAGTCAGCCATAGCCACAGGATGCCATGCCATATCTAAATTATCTGGAATATCAACTCCTCCTAACCGAGTACCTCCATCCATACTCCAGAAATGTGTCTCTGCATTGCTATAATTACGCCAGAGAATGTCATGTTTACCGTCTTTATTGATGTCTTTAATTAATCCGGTATGATTGGGTAAAGCATTCTCAGGAATTTCTTTTAACTCTACATTAAAAGTTGACGCTCCTGAGTGGTCGTAACCCTGAATATAGAATTCATAATCTCCAGTTTGATTCACATTAAAGAATAATTTTGGAGCTGGTTCATGTACACCACGATTACGCCAATCTGCACCGATATAAGTTATCTCATCTGTGGCTATATTCTTGACAAAGAAGCGTGTACCGTCATCAGATTGAGTTGTAACTTGATAGTATTTTCCACTCTCTAAATAGGTAGTTGTCCAAGCTTGCATAACAAAGTTATCCTTTTGGACATTTGGTGCAGGACTTCCTTCTCCAAAGTTAATTGTGAGACTAGCTAAATTGCTTGTATTCCAAGTGGGATTATTGATTAATGTTCCATTTCTGTTAGCACTAGTAGAATCAACAGCAACATTTCCTGTCTCTTCATTGAATTTCCAGTAACCCAGTAATCCTGCTTCGTTACCAGTTAATTCCTGATTCAGAGAGTTCTTAATATCAGTTTGAGTTCGTGCTGTATTCCAGATACGAACATCATTCATTTTGCCTTTGAAATAAGCAGGATCGCTACTCCAATTACTACGTCCTATATAGTTATTGTCTCGGGCAACATTTAACGGAGCAAATACATGTCCAGAAGCTTTTAACTCTCCATTCCAATAAATATAGGCATTCCCTTGTTCATCATTTACTGCAGCAACATGAACCCATTGTTTAGTTGGGAATACATCATCAGTAACGATTCTCTGACTATTATTACCCTGGAAAATTCCCCAAGCCATTTTGCCTGTATTTTCTGACCAAGCAAGGAAAATATTATCGCTGGCAGCACCATTACCAAAATCAATAACACGCTGCCACCATTGATGTTCGTCTACATAAACCCATGCTTCAACTGTCACAGCACCACCAAAAGTCATAGCGGGAAGATTCACGTAATCATCCACACCATCAAATTGGAGATTCCCATTCAGATCAAATCTATCAATTACTTGATTTGCAACAGGATTACTAAAATCATACTCATCAACTGCTGAATAGTTAGTATTATCCCGATTAATAAAGCTAACATTCCATTGTTTTGAAGTGTCAGTTAAATCAGTATTATCAGGATTATTTACCCAAGTAGGATTATTGCGTAACTCTCCATTGTGATTAGCACTAGTAGCATCAACCGCAACATCTCCGGTAGTTTCATTTAACTTCCAGTAACCAATTAACCCAGTTTCGTTACCAGCTAATTCTTTATCCATAGAGGATTGAATTTCTACTTGAGAAAGGGTTTTACCCCAAACTCTCACCTCATCAATCTCTCCATTCAAGAACTTATTTTGAGCATCATTGGAGAAACCAAGATTAATTCGTTTTTGCCAATTGAAATCAGATGAAACTTTATTACCAGAAGCAACTAATTGACCATCAACATATAACTTTTGACCACCAACGGAAGCACCAACTACATAAGCAACATGATGCCAATTACCATCTGCTAAATTCAATCCTGTACTTTGAATAATTTCTGTATTCCAAAGTCTAGTGTTAATATTTCCATCCTTTAAGTAAATGTGTCTGTCATGTCCACCAGTACCCAAATCACCATCAACTACAGCAAATAATCCTGCATTTGCATCTGTGGTTTTGAAACGAAATTCATGGGTAACTTCTGTTTCTGGCACATCTATGGAGATACTAAGATAGTCATCTACTCCATCCAGTTTGATATTATTGCCAAATGACTGCTCAACCTTTAATTCTTGTCCATCAATAATAATAGTTGCTGAATCATCTTCCAGCTTGAGTGTTTGTAATTCATGAGTACTAAAACTCTTACCCTCGAGAAGTCCTGCGAATATCTCCCCTTCATCACCAGCAGCATCTTCCACATTAATTTGAGCATCTAAATAATGCCCAAATTCTTCTAATAAAACACCTTGAATGAAACTAATATTGCCTAAATTATCAGCTACAAATTCCTGAGATAGATATATGGTATTGTTTTCCCATGCATAAGCACCATTAAATACTTGACCAGATACTAATTTTATATGAGGAGACTGGGAAAAATCATTGTTTGCAAAACGATTAAGTAAATCATCTGCAATATCCTGATTATAATTAATACCAAATGATGTTCCCAGAATTTCATCAATATGAGGATTATTGACTAACCCTATTAAAGTACTTTTGGTGAAGGAAATCGCCTGATTAACTGTATCAACAATCTCTAAAATATTCCCAGTAGTATAATTCCCCTGATTTTCCCATGCATCAATCAGAATTTCACCCGTAAAATGCATCAATTGCTGGGAACTAAAATCTGTATAATCCTTTTGCAAAGGGTCAGATGAATTATTTAAAGTCAGATTTATAGATGTATCTAAAACCTGATTCTCAAACAGCGATGATTCAAACATTGGTATTTCCTAAACCCTGTTAATCAAAGATAAAATTACCTATTTTGATTTGTCAGGATAAAAAATCAAAAATTCATTTTTTTGTTAAATTTTGCCAAAAATTAAGTATATTTTCTAAAATTTGCTGATTTATCAGTAATCTTACATAAGATTGATTCCATTTCCATGCTTTTAAAAACACGTAAACAGTCTTCTGACTTTTTACTTTTGCCTTACTTTGCCCTTACAATTTAGATATGCTGCTTGATACAATCAGAAATTGTCAGTGCCGTGTCCCTGATACAGAATTATGAAAACAACAGCTGATGCTGTGATTAAATCCATGTATGAAGCGATTAATCGTCGGGATATCACAGCAGCGATGGAATTTATCGATGATAACTGTGTTTACCAGGATCTGAATTTTCCCCAACCTTTCCAAGGTAAGCAAGCGGTTCAGCAACTTCTGGAAGAATCCTGTCAAGGAATACCCGATGACTTGCTGTTTGTCATTGACGATCTCACCATTGGAGATGACTTTGCTGTTGGAGTACTATGGCATGTGGAACTTGATGGGATTCCTTTTCCCAATGGACGGGGTGTGAGTTTCTATCGCTTGTCGCAAACAACTGGTAAGTTAGTATTTGCGAGGGATATTGTTGAACCCCCAATTAAACCAGGGAAGGGGGCTTTCTTTATTATCCGCTTGGTAACTCCTTTGGTACGGCGATTTTTGCAGTCAAAAACAGGACATTCAGCATCTCCTCACCGCTGGCTTTCCCTATTTTTATGGGCACTTACGGCAATTTACCTTTATGTTCTCATTCTTTCGCCACCGGGACAAATTATCCCCGGAGAACCAGTTTGGGCTATTCGTCCGGAAACTTTGCAGGAAGTAATAAACGAGTCGCTGAATTTCTTTTTGGTTTTGCCGATTTTAAACTTGGTGGGAATTACATACATGGAAGCACCCACAGTACATCCCACCTCGGAAGCATTATTTAACTTTGCAGAAGCTTGGATTTTTATGTTTCTCCCCCTACTGTTAGCAGATCCCAGGGGACGGAATCTTCCGAAAGTGGCGATTTGGGGTATGGCTATGTTTCTCACCAATGTTTTTCTTATACCTTATATGGCGCTACGGTTAAATACTCCTTTAGCGGAACACAAAAGGGAGAATCACAAAGACTCCTTAACAAGTATATTTGGTTGGATAGGTCTGATAGTAGGCAGTATAGCTATTTTCTGGGGTTTTGTCGGTAGACCAGAATTTGCAGATTTAGCTTCCAGGGGAAATTTCTTTCTGGAGCAAATTACCACAAACCGAGTGGCGATCGCTTTCTGTGTTGATTTAGTCCTGTTTTACATCTTCCAGATTGTATTGTTGGGAGCGGTAGTTTCTCCTAGCGGCAAAACACCCTGGTTGCGATTTGTTCCTTTTTGGGGACTTGCGGTTTCTTTAATTAAAAATGGTGAATAGAGTTCCAACTATAAACCTATGCGATCGCTGTGGAGAAAATTCTACAAATTTCGCGGATATTTCTAACAGTTTATCCGAGATGTTATTTATTTATAGTTGTTGATAAATTTTGACTGGGGATAAATTTAGATGCGTCATGTTGTCATGACATTTTTGCATATAGATTGACCACTAACACTTGACATATTAGTTTTAAAAAAGGGGTTTTGTCAAGCCCTGAAATGACCAAAAATCGTGAGTTATTGAGAATTTATTTTAATTATTTGGTATCAGAGAATACGGTTTGTTAGAGAAAGACCTTTTTTGGGGAATGTGAACTCTCCCTAGCTTTGGTTCTGAAACTGACAAACATGATCCAAAAAACCATCTTGTATTTGTACAGCAAGAGAAAGTATAGCTGCTCTGTAAAGTCTGGACAAGCCGGACATTACTTCCTGTTTCAACCGGAGCATCAAAGCCATATCCGTCCACA
>JASJCY010000231.1 GCA_030065825.1 Nostocaceae cyanobacterium
AACTGGCACATTTACCCTAAAACTGTCACATAGTAGTGATTTATCTATAATGCCTATAAATCAAGGAACATAGAGTTTTATTTCAAATTGAAGTATGTGTGCCAGTTACCATAATTTTGTGACGCTTGCGTAAGTCCTAACAATATCAAAAATCAGTATTAATACGAGGCGTGCAAGATGTCAGGTAGGAGTGCAAGCTTCAACACAAACATAAAACCGCTCAAACCCTCTTCCCTCTTCCTTCCCTTTGACAACTATGTCAAAAAAACATGACAAAAAAAATTCCAGGGTAAACCTAGGGATACCCATATTATAGCAGACAATATGGCGCTTTAACCCCTGAAATATCGTTAATTTCAAATTAAAATTATTCTCAATAATTTGAAAATTGGCAAGGAAAATACCATTTTTGTAATTTTAAGAAAATTTTTATAATTCACCTGTCAAATTGGATGCTCCCTCTGTCTTGAAAATATGGAATAGGGAAGAGTGATCGCAGCGAAATTTCCGAGATGTACAAGCTACCTGCTGGTTTGTGTATCCTATGGAACCGCAAAGATTATGTCTTTGATGGTTGCATTCATTACATAAATACAAATAAAGTTTTACATATAAGTTTAAGTAAGTTAAAAATCCTTGACAACCTATGCCTATAGATGATGGAATACAATACATGCGTATTTTTTTATTTGGGTAAATTTAAGATGATAAATTGGCTAAACAAACAGTAAGTTATTTAATAATAATGATTTGTCAGAGTTTGTGAACTAAGTTGTCTGACTTTTTATTTTGTAAGTGATAGTTTATCCTGAATTTATGTAAAGAGGGTTTGTAGATGCAACTGTGTAAAGATGCCTTAGAAATTCTCAAAGAAACCAGTCGGACTTTTTATATTCCGATTAGTCGTTTACCAAAAGGGCTGCAAGAATCTGTTGCTTCGGCATACTTATGTATGCGTGCAATTGATGAAATTGAAGATAATTTTGAACTTGATAACCCGACCAAAGTTTTACTATTGCGAAAAATTAGTTTCAGCTTACAAGCCATAGGTAATGAGTTCACCGCTGATAAATTATCTTTAGCATTAAGTCAGTATGAAAAGCCACTTCCAGAAGTAACAATTCGCATTGGTGAATGGGCAATGTTAGCACCAGAAACTATTGCACCTCGCATTTGGGAAGCAAGTGCAGCCATGGCAGATAGAATGGCTGCTTGGGCTGAATGCGGTTGGGAAATTAATACAGAAATGGATTTAGATTCCTATACTTATAGTGTCGCTGGTTCCGTAGGATTGTTGCTTTCTGATTTGTGGGCTTGGTATGATGGAACCCAAACAAACCGTAGTTATGCAGTTGGTTTTGGTCGGGGTTTACAAGCAGTTAATATTCTGCGTAACCGTTCTGAAGATTTGACGCGACAAGTGGATTTCTTTCCCAATGGTTGGGGTGAAGAAGATTTACACAAATATGCTCGAAAAAATCTCTCTTTAGCTGATGCTTATACTAATGCGTTGCTAAATAGTCCAGCTAAAGATTTTTGTCAAATTCCCCTGGCATTGGCTCATGCTACACTTGATGTTTTAGCCCTAGGACAATCTAAACTTAGCCGCAATGCAGTAATGGGTATTATTGAGCAATTAACTACTAAGTAGGTCGCCATAAATCAGTTTATTTGTAATTTGTCATTTGTTATTTTTCAAAATAATTTATGTTTTGCCCATGGGATATTGATGCTGAAAAATTTGGTCAAGTTTTCTGTACTAGAACACCCATTTACTAATCAAAATACCGGATTTTTATAGATTAATGCAATAAAAATCCGGGTTTTATAATCGACGTTGCTGATTGACAATATGAATTAGAAATTTTTTTATGGTTGATTGTGATGGTAAACCCTGTTTTGTAGAGACCTTTCGGTGGGAACGTCTCTAGAATAAATTTTGATTTCATATTCCAATTAGCAGCATCCCAAATTTTAATAAATATAGCGGTTTTCAGTTGAGTGCAATACAACAACAACCTCACCCCCAACCCCTCTGTTGCAAGTTCGGAGAGGGGTGGCTTTAGCCGGGGTGAGGTTCTGAGTGTATTCCATCGAAGTGAAAACCGCTATAGTGTTGGGTTTCGTTCCTCAAACGCCACTTCCTACAACTTTGGAAAAGCAACGGAGTGGCTCCCCAACCTACGCCTTTTGACTTTTGACTTTTTCAAGGTGATTGATTCAACACCCACTTCAACCACTGTCTAAAGGAAGAAAAGGCATTGAATCGTTTTACCCCAACCGCACGGGCAGCAGCAAGACCATCTAATGCACATAAAGCGCAATATTGCAACCCCAAGAAACTATCAACAGCTGCATAGGGACCACCAAGGGTAATTGCCCCCGCTGCATACATTTGACCTTTATCATTGCGCATTTCTACCATCTCGAAATTGTTTGCTACTGCTAACCTACCCATTTGATTCAGTGGTAGCTGGTAATGTTCTACTAAATCTTCGAGTAAGGGACTTGCTTTTACCTTGGCATCAAGTCCGGTGGCATCAACAATAAAGTCCGCATCAAGGGTCATGTGTCCAAAGCCTTGTTCTTGGATATAAGTAATAGTACGGTCTTGGGCATCCCGTTCTACTTTTTCTACTTTACCAAATTCAATTTTATACCAGCCTTCCTTTAATCCCTGGTCAGTGATATACTGCCAGTCAGTGCGATCAGCTGTGGTAGTACCACCCCATTCCTTTAATAACCGCTGGCGTTCGTCAGGAGTGGCTTTTTCTAACATTACCCGTAGTTCTCCACCCCAACAAGCTTTGGGCCAGTTAAAGGGCTGAAATTCGTAGTGATTTTTCACTGCACGTTGGGTTTTGCCAAACTTGTTACCTTCGGGTTTAGGCGATCGCATTAAATGCAAAAGGGTAATATTGCGGTTTTGCTTTCTGGCTTCATAGATACGCTGCACAACCCGAGAAGCGACAATTCCCCGTCCCCGTAGCAGTACTTTTCCACCATGTTCTTCTAAGTGTTTATACACATGGTCATGGTCTTCATAGGCATTGACAACGGACTTAAAATCTTGGTATTTTTGCCGATAAGCCTGCAAATCTGGGAGAAATTGAATTGCCGGGTAGCCCGTTGCCAAGTGTAAATAACGACAGACAAAAAAAGCGTGTTCTCCCTGTCCTTTGGAATAGGCGACACAATATCTGCCATCATCGGTTTTGCGAATCCCCCGCACTCTTCCGTAGCGATACATATCAGCCCAACCGATGCGCTTTGCTTCCCGGTCAATGGAGTCAAAAACATTACCTGCACGGGGGGTATAAGTTTCTGCAAAGGAGGGTTCGGCAAATACCTTCCACAGATACTTCACAGCGTCGCCAAATTTAGCTTTAGTGCAGTCATGCCAAGCTTCCCGCAGGGCGTAACTGGGCCATCCCCAAATATTATCAGGGCAGGAGTCAGAATTAGAACGCAATCTTTCGTGTAAGGGAATTTGCGAATTTAGGCAGAGGCGTTTATACCGGGCATAGGGTTCTTTTTCTAAGCCCAAAGCGACAATTTTGTCTTTTTTAACACCACTTAACCTCAATAAATCTACCCAAATATAACTACCCAATCCCGCCCCAACTGCTAGATAATCGCACTCATCCACTGGTAACCCCGTAGCGTGTAATGCCTGTACGGGAACCTGTTGTTCATGAAATACAGAGGGTGGAAAATTGCCCAAGGGGGTTACCTGTCGGGCTGGCAGTAATGTGGGGTCTGGGAGATTAGTATTGGGGTTGAATTGAATTGTGGAATTTGTGGAGGGAGAAATAGGGGAAGATGCTAATGAGGGAGTACTAAAAGTAACAGTAATTATATGAGAGCCAATTTGGAGAATATCCCCATTAGCCAAGATACTGCGTGTCTGTCGTTGACCGTTAATGAAAATGCCATTAGTGCTATTTTGGTCAGTTACCACCAGTTGGTTATCTTCCCAGTCAATTAGGGCATGGAAACGGGAAACTTGGTCACTGGTTAGTAGCATCCGGGTAACACGGTGTCCTGCAAGTTCCCCAGGCATTGCTACAAATTCTCGACCAAAGGCTACAGGTACATGTAACAGTGGTTCTCGCCATTCCCCTGTGGCTGGATCTTCCCAACTCAGTTGAATTTGCAAGTTATTAGTCATGAGTTTAGGAGTTAGTAGTTAGTTCATGAAGTTAGTTTAAGAACCGACATCGAATCTATAACTCTTACAGAGCAAAAAAAGTTTTTTATTTTAACATCAAAACATACAAATTTATGTACTATTCTAAAAATACCTCAAAAGGAGTATATATTTTAATAGACTAATATTTTGTAAATCACAATGGAAGCAGTTTGGAACTTCATTAAAAATCTTGATTATTCCGGTCTCCCGGTAGGTAAAATCATTGCCGTTGTTGTTGTCCTCACCCTGACACAGGTATTTAGGCGAGTTTTTACCGCAATCATCATTAAGACCATTGAGCGTCTGACTAGTAAAACCGAGACCACTTTGGATGATGAACTGATCGAAGTTCTCAAGCCATCCTTAAGTTTAATGATTCTTTTGGGTGGACTATGGGTAGTAAGGATAATTTTGTCAGGGGAACTAGGACCTGAATTAGGTGCAACAGCAGACTCGGTTCTCAACATCACCACTATTTTTATAATCGCGTATATTGTCTACCGTAGCTCTTCAATATTGGGACAGATAATTGCCAACAGCCTGCTGAGTACGGATACCGAACTCGACGAGTTGCTCAGACCCTTCCTGCCGAAGCTTTTTCAAGGGGTAGCCATCGTTGCCATCGCTGTCAAGGTAAGTGAGATATTTTTGGGGCAATCCGTAGGGGCACTGGTAGGTCTGTTAGGAGGAGCAGGACTTACCTTAGGTTTATTGTTTAAGGATATCCTTTATGACTGGTTCTGTACAGTCATTATCTACTCGGATCATCTGTATCGAGAAGGGGACTGGATAGCAGTGTCAGGAATAAATGGTTTTGTGGAGGTGCTACATATCGGATTCAGAAGTACAACTCTTCATATATGTGATTGGGGTTCAATCATCAAAATGCCTAATTCCAAAATGATTACTGGAGTTGTGGAAAATTGGTCGCAAAACCCTAGTGATGAGTTAAGGTGGGGGATTAAGTCAAATCTCAAAATTGACGGAATTTCATCACGGCAAACAGCTAGGATTTGTGATGGGATTGAAGAAATGCTCAATTCTATGGATAGCTTACATAAGCCACCCATAATTCGATTCTCTAGAATAGAAGAGAACGCTCGTGTGATTGAAATTGTGGTATTTGTGAATGATGCCAATCTCTATACCCATACTCAGAAACAAGTAAATCTACGAATCTTAGAACTATTAGAGAAAGAGGGCATTGATACTCTCCATGTACTTCTAAGAACTGACCCAGAAAAATATCAACAGAATATGAAAGGAATAAATAATTAAAGATAAATTTGACAAAATGTTTGCAACAGATCCAACTTTAGGGGTGCGGAAACCGCACCCCTACCAAGTAATGGCGTTGCTGAATATAGCTGTGAATCTGAAATAAAAACCTCACCCCGTCCTACGGACACCCCTCTCCTTACTAAGGAGAGGGGTTAGGGGTGAGGTCTATTTTGTAAATTCATATTCCAATTCAGCAATGCCCAAGTAATCATCTGTCGCATTATTTTTGCAAATTTAGCTTAATTAGTAGGTTCCACCAAAACACTGACTGCTGCTGCTAAAGATGTACCACACCAAGGACAGCCAACTTGTAGATATTCCGTAGAAGAAATTTTCTGACAGTTGGAACACTGCAAACCATAAACCCCTTTTGGTAACTGATGGTGATAGTAATGGTGAGAGTTTCCGATAGATTTTACAGGTTGTGTTGCTGTTGGACGCTGTGGTTTTGGTGGTGTCAAAACTGTTACTGGCATACTGCTGGTTTTAGAGACGGAAATTTTGAGAACTTTGAGTTCTGTTTGTCCCAAAACGATAATACTACCTTCACCTAAAGGTACCTCCCCCTGGACTAGTATTTGTCCATCTACAAGGGGAGGATTTTTTGCTTGTAAATTTTTGATTAAAAAGCGCTGTTGTTGGGGATAAAAAAAGATTTCAACATGCAACCGAGATACAGTAGGATGATACTCATTACTCAGAACAATGTCGCACCGCAATGGATCTCGACCGATGCGGACAGTACCTGGATGTTTACTTGGTTGTTGTTCATAGATTTGCTGAGTTTTTTCTTCTCCTAGGTCGTACCACTGTAAGGTTAGTGCGTTCATTCTTCTAAGTCGATAAGTCCTATTAAAATATTTCAACTCCTCCCTGTGCGATTCCTAACACAATTGCCCAGAGGAAGCAACTATTTAGTTTTATTCTGAAAATAAATTGAGGAATGGGGAATGGGGAAGGGTCAGGGTTTACCTATTAGATGCCAATCTGTCCGCTATGCGGGTGGTTTCTGGCAACCTATATTTAGGAGTACACTGCAATACATAATCAATTGCAGTTTCTAAACTGATTCTATGTCCGATGGAGACATATATTGGCTTCACCCCAGTTCTTGACCGTAAAACTGCCCCAATAGTTTCATCTTTATGTAATAAAGGTTGCCAACTACCTCTTGTTTCTTCTAACTCTTTATAATTGCCAATAAATAAGGATTTTGCTACGCCAATTGTCGGTATATCTACTAATACACCAAGATGGCAAGCAATTCCAAATCTGCGAGGATGGGCAATTCCCTGACCATCACACAGTATAATATCTGGTGTAGTATTTATTTTCTCCAAAGCGTCCAGTAACGCCGGAATTTCCCGGAATGAAAGAAAACCTGGTATATAAGGAAACGAAGTCGGACGCTGAGCGATACTAGTTTCTTGTAGCTGCAAATCAGGAAAACTTAACACCGCTACCGCTGCACGGCTGATTTTACCATCAGCCTCAAAACCCATATCTACACCAGCAACATAACGTACTGGTTGCGATATTTTATCTTCAGTAATTACCTCTGCTTGTAATTCTTTTTGAATAGCGATCGCTTCGTCCAAGGAGAGATTCCAAGAATGACGTTGAGAAATTTTCATATTTTCTTTACACTTATAGCGGTTTTGGGTTGAGTAAAGTACACAAATTTTACCTCACCCCTTCCCCTCTCTTTATTTAGATGTAGGGTGCATTAACACACATCTTGCACCTGGATCAGAAACCGGGTTTATTGGGAATGTTGACCTGTCAAAACCCTAATTTTTCGTTCATAAACCCGGTTTCTCCATGCTAATTGAGAATGGTGCAAGATATAACTTAACCTACGGTGTAACACACCCTACATTTAAACTATAAGTTTAGTGAAGAATTATTTAGTTGCCGAAATTTGTACGAATAATCTTGTATTTAAACATGATTTATACAAGTTTTATCAGGAAGATATAAGTTGAAGGAAAGTAGTAGGAACTTTAGTAGCTTTAAGAAGGGATCTTCTTGCTGACTACAAGCAAAATATAGCAGTCAGTTGCGTAAGTCCTATTAAATATTATGCAAAACTTTAATAATTTATAACCTTTGATTCACCTCAGGGAGGCACAATAGTTAATATAAGGGTATAAACTACCGAGAATTTAAATATAACTTACTTGAGAACGTAAAAATATGAGAACTATGAGAAGAGATGCCAGCAATCAACTCAAGCCGGGATTATATCTAGGGGGAGGGATAATTCTATTATTTATAGTGATGATGTTCCGTCCCTTTACAATTGTTAATGCGGGAGAAAGGGGCGTTGTCACGGAATTTGGTAAAGTCCAAGATAGAATTTTGAATGAAGGCTTTCACTTCATCATGCCAGTTGCAAATAAAGTTCATAAACTTAATGTCAGGGTAAAGCAAAATAGTTTTAAAGCTGATGCTGCTTCCCGTGATTTGCAAAAGGTGTCAACAGAAATTGCTATCAATTGGCATATTAATCCCCAAAAAGCAAACAAAGTTTATCAGCAAGTAGGAGATGAACAACAAATTGTTGTGGGAATTATGACTCCTGCTGTATCTGAAGTTTTGAAAGCCGCAACAGCTAAAAAAACAGCAGAGGAAATTATTACCAAAAGGAATGAACTCAAAGAAGAAATTGATGAACAAATGACCAAGCGGATGGCTGATTATGGAGTAATAGTAGATGATGTTTCTCTAGTAGATTTTGCGTTTTCTCCAGAGTTTAGTAGAGCCATTGAAGCTAAACAAATTGCCGAACAAGAGGCTAAACAAGCAGAATTTATTGCTAAGAAAGCCACTCAAGAAGCCCAAGCCGAAATTAACCGTGCTAAAGGACATGCGGAAGCGCAAAGATTACAGCGTCAAACTTTAACCCCAGAATTGTTACAAAAGCAAGCGATAGAAAAATGGGATGGTAAATTTCCTATGGTTATGGGAGGAAATAATACTCTACCTATGATTAATGTAAATCCAGGTAATTTTTCTAATAAGAGATAATACCATTCCCCCCTCTCCCATTGGGAGAGGGGTTGGGGGTGAGGGTATTATTGAGAGAGGGGTGAGGGTAAGGACAATTCTCTGCGTCTAGGAACCTGATAGGTCATAAAATCATAAGCCATTTCCGTATTGGGAAAAATAGCACGAGCTTCCTGGAGTAAATCCTTTAATTCCACAGAATTACCGGGTGCATAACGGGGACTAAAGTGAGTCATCAACAAGCGATGTGCCCCAGCAGTTAAAGCGGTTTGTGCTGCCATTGTACTTGTAGAATGTAAGCGTTGGAAAGCCATGTCCGCATCTTGATGGGCAAAAGTAGCTTCGTGAATTAACACATCTACATCCTGTGCCAATTCTACCGCGCCATCGCAATAAACTGTATCTGTACAATAGGCTATCTTGCGACCGATTTCTACCGGACCACACAAGTCTGCACCATTAATTACCCGTCCGTCTTCCAGGGTAACCACTTCACCGCGTTTGAGTTGACCATAAACTGGACCAGAAGGAATTTTTAATGCTTTTGCTTTTTCCACATCAAAGCGTCCGGAACGGTCTTTTTCTGCTACACGGTAGCCAAAAGCTGTAATGCGGTGGTGCAAAGGACCACAGATAACGCTAAACTCATCATCCTCGTAAATTATACCCGGACGGACAGTGTGGACTTTAATCGGGTAGGAAAAATGGGTGTGGGAGTAACGGGAAGCTGCTTGCAGGTATTCATTTAATCCCGGTGGTCCGTAAATATCAATGCGTTCTACATTACCAGCTAAGCCACAACTGGCAAGAAGTCCCATCAAGCCAAAGATGTGATCCCCGTGCATATGGGTGATAAAAATTCGGGAAAGTTGGCTGATTTTGAGGTCACTCCGTAAAAATTGGTGCTGAGTGCCTTCCCCACAGTCGAACAACCACAATTCTGCCCTCTGGGGTAATCTTAGGGCTACACTAGAAACATTACGTGCCCGTGTGGGTACACCAGAACTTGTCCCAAAGAATGTGATCTGCACGGCGTTTTTCTGTCTTCCTCTACAAGGGTAAAGTTTGAGTCTATTTTACCCTATATTGTTTTTATTATACAGGTACAAAAAGCAGAATACAAATATCAGACAAAATTACTTCAACTGGGAAAATCTAATATAGCGCTTCCTAATCTGCTGAAGTACAAAAGGGCAGGCAAGGATGCCCCGCAGTCGCTACAACGGGGGGTAGACGACGGTCGGGAGGCTTCACTCTCAAAAGAAGCCGCTCCGCGTCTACGGAGAGTACCCCAACGCCAGTTCACTCAACGCTCTTAACCCGCGCACGTGACTGGCTCCGCAACGCGCTGCTCTCTACCCCACAATAATTTTAGTAATTTCATCTGTACTTCACCAGACTGAGAA
>JASJCY010000027.1 GCA_030065825.1 Nostocaceae cyanobacterium
ACCAATTACCAATTACCAATTACCAATTACCAATTACCAATTACCAATTACCAATTACCAATTACCAATTACCAATTACCAATTACCAATTACCAATTACCAATTACCAATTACCAATTACCAATTACCAATTACCAATCACCAATTACCAATTACCCATTCCCCTAAAACATATCAGCGGGGTCGGCAGATTGGACTTTACGGCTGGCTACAGCGCCGGATATCATACACATGATAATGGTGAGAATCTGTACCTGTATTGCCCTGGCTAAGGTCATGTAGAGGGGTAAATTAGTGGCGTTACGGGTTAGGGAGTATAAACCAAAGGAAACAGCAAATCCTGGTATAAAGCCTAAGATTGCCATGATAATTGCTTCCTCAAATACTACTCCTAGTAAATAGACATTGCGGTAACCCATGGCTTTAAAGGTGGCATATTCTTTCATATGGGCGTTGACATCGGTGGAAAGAACTTGATACACAATAATTACTCCCACCATGAAGCCCATAGACACCCCTAAGCTGAAAATAAAACCAATGGCGGTATTTGTTTGCCAGTAGTCCTTTTCAAAGGCGATAAATTCTTCTTTGGTCAAAACTTTGACATCATTCCCTAAATGGGATTTTAGACGAGTTGCAATTTCTTGGGGGTCATAACCCGGTTGCAGTTGAATTAAGCCTAAACTGAGATTACTTGCGGGTCTTCTGGAAAATAGTCGCAAAAAATTCTGGTCGCTGGTAATTAAGGTACTATCAGCAATAAAAGAAGCGCCGATTTCAAATAAGCCGCTAATATTAACTGTACGGCGTTCAATTTCCGTTTTAACAGGCTTCCCAGCATCAACTTGGGCGATCGCCTCTTGGTATTCTCCCCTGGCTGCACGGTCAAATAAAACCGTATCTGGAAGTTTAATTTTATCTAGTTGACTGTTAACTGGTGGTAAGTCTAAAGCTGAATTTTCGGGATTAAAACCAATTACCAAAACTGTGTTCTTTTTCCGGGTTTGGGGATTTTTCCAATCGACAAAGTTAACATATACTCCCTGGGCTGATTTGACTCCCGGTATATCCATGGACTGGTAAAGTCGTCTGCGGGTAAAGGTGGACATATTTGCCAGGTTCCGCGCTTGGGGACTAATGAGGACAATATCCCCCTGGAAACTGCGGTGTATTCTGGTGTTACTGTCATAAAGGGCTGTTTGAAATCCCAACTGCATAAACATCAGTAAGTCGGCAAAGGCAATACCCGAAAGTGCTACCAAAAAACGACCTTTATGACGACTCAATTGCAGCCATCCTAGGGGAGTGCGGCGTTGTAATTGCTGTATAAATCCAATCATAGTCCAATCACCGCCTTAACTTGCAAATTGGTAAATTGGGCTGCTTTTTGGGTGGATGGGTCATCAAGTTTGACGTGGACTTCCACCACTCTGGCGTCTATATTACTGGAAGGATCGCTATTGATCACATTTTGACGCTGAATTTGTAACCCTACTCTTTCCACTGTTCCCTGTAGTTCATCAGTTAGGGAATCACTTACTAAGCGCACTTTTTGCCCGGGACGGACTTTGTTGATATCACTTTGATAAACTTCTACCACGGCGTACATCTGGCTATTTTGCCCAATTTCCACCACGCCATCGTTAGATATTAATTCCCCCGGACGGGCAAAAATTTCAAATACTTGCCCTTCTTGGGGCGATTTCACGTAAGCTTGTTGTAAATTCGCCTCTGCACGTTTGAGTGCAGCTACAGCACGTTTGACTTCTGCTTGTGCAGCTGCTATATCCACGGGACGCACCTCAGCGATACGATTTAAGGTGGCTTTTCCTTCTTTTATTTGCTGCTTTCGGGATGCTTGGATGCGTTGGAGATTTGCCCTGGCTTCGTTAAGTTGCTGCTGTCGGGAGGTTTGAATCCGTTGCAAATTTGCTTTTGCTTCTGCTAACTGTTGTTTGGCGCTGTCTAATGTCAAGCGCTTGCTATCTCTTAGGGATGCGGAAATCGCCCCCTGTTGATACAGGGTTTGGTTACGTTGATATTCCATGCGGGCATTTTCTAACTGGGCTTCCAGGCGGGCAATGGTAGCTTTTTGTGCTATGCTTTCCGTATTTCTTTCAGCTTCTAGACGGGCAATATTAGCTTTTTGCGCCTCTATCTCTGTACCTCTTTCTACTTCTAAGCGGGCAATGGTGGCTTTTTGTGCCTCGATTTCTCCCTGTTTTGCCCCGGCTTTTACCTGTGCTAAATTTGCCTGTGCTACCCCTACGGCTTCTTTTGCTTCTTCTAAGGCAGCTTGCAATCTGTCACGACTGTCTAAAATCGCTATCACTTGCCCTGCTTTTACCCTATCTCCTTCTTTCACCAATAATTGTTCAACCCGACTCCCTTCTGTTGACACGGGGGCTGAAAGTTTTATTACCTCTCCTTTGGGTTCTAGTCTGCCTAGTGCTGTAACTGTTTTTACTTCTGGTACTTGAACTATCTGCTGTTGTTCCTTGCTAATTTCAGCAGTTTGAGACTGATTAACCGTATAAACACTGATTCCCATTGCAGAAAAGGCTGCAATTGTTGCCATGACTATGGATGGGCGGAAAATTGATTGCGGAGATTTAAAGTTTTGCAACATAGCATCCCTGGGTGAATAACATACTAAACCGTTTAGTTTTATAATATAACTAAACTGAACAGTTTAGTATAGTGATATCATAGAACTATACTAATCGGTTTAGTTTTCCTTGCAGAATCAATGGATAATAGGGTGCAATGTTATTGTGCCCTTGCCTTCTTTAAATTTGAATGATTTAAATGCCCTGTGAGTACATTAGTTCGTAATTAGGGCTATTCTGAAATCCTATGGGTACGCTTGTGGTTGCAAAATTGGGTGAGTGAAAATATAGAAAACGGGCAGGGATGCCTGTTCCACAAACCAGGATGCCTGTTCCACAAACCAAGATGCTGATTATACATAACTATTAAAATTATCCCGCATTTATGCAACGGCGAAAATTTAAACTGAACTAAAGTCCTAACTACAAACTAGGTAATGTATGACTGGATAATTAAGAATACTTTATAAGTTAAAAGTTAAACATGGCACGAACAAAAGTAAGTGAAATTGACCGTGATAGTTCCATAGATAAAGTCGAGCAAATTCTCCAAGGGGCAATGCAGGAGTTCTTGGTACATGGTTATGCGGGCACCAGTATGGATAAGGTGGCAGCGGCAGCTGGTGTATCAAAAGCGACTGTATATAGCCATTTTCAAGATAAGGAAGGACTGTTTAAGGCTTTAATAGAACAAAGAGCAAGAAAGAAATTTCAGTTAATTTTTGGTAAGCAAGCTTTGGAGGGGGAACCGAAAATAGTTGTGCGTCAGTTAGCAGTGAAAGGATTGGCGCAAATGGCGGAGGATAAGGAACATCGGGCATTGATGCGGGTGATAATTGGCGAATCTGGGCGTTTTCCAGGATTAGCAAAAATTTGTGTGCGCTGCATGATTAAACCAATATGTGAAACTCTTAGCGAGTATCTTGCTGCTCATCCAGAGTTAAATATATCCGATCCAGAGGCAACAGCACGGGTAATTTTGGGGACGCTGGTACATTTTCATATTGTGCAAGAAGTGTTGCATGGTAAAGATATTTTGCCTATGGAGGAAGAGAGATTAATTGATAGTTTGATGGGAATGATTGTGGAAAGTTAGCTGTCAACTCCCTTCCTAGATCCCCGACTTCTTAAAGAAGTCGGGGATCTGTCTTTTCCAGCTACTATAGCAGTCGCCACAATTGTTAGGACATTTTTCTGTTAAGAGTTCCCTATTTCCTATTCCCTATTCCCTATTTCCTGTTTCCTATTCCCTATTTTCTATTCCCTATTCCCTGTTCCCTGTTCCCTCTGTATACTATCTAAAGGTTGTAACAAAGTTTTCTGATGAGCAATACCATTTTTTGGCGAACTGCTTACCAGCTATTTAAACCAGAGGAACCTCTAGCAACTGCTGAAGACCTGAGAAATTTTTATGTCCAGAGAGATAATAGTCCTGTGGATAAGCTGGTCAGTTTGCTAGAAATGGAAGATGATCCAGCAAAGTTTTTACTAGCAGGTCATCGGGGTGGGGGGAAAACTACGGAATTGCGACGACTGGAACAAAAATTAGCAGAAAACTATACTGTTATTTGGATTGATACGCAAGCTGCTTTAGATAGATATAATATTGGTTATGCGGAAGTTGTAGTTTTAATTGGTTTAGAAATTGCTCGTCAGGCTATTAAATCTAATTGGTTATTTAAAAAGGATAAATTATTACAAGGTTTATTGGATAGCTTAAAAAGCGTAATTTACGAAGACAAAGGAAGTCATACTGAAGGTTTGGGAATGCCGGAATTTATGGAGAAGGCAGGGGTAATTCTCAAACGCGGTTTAACTAGAGAAGTGACAAAAACTCTCAATGTGCGTCCTTTGTTGAGTGAGATTATTACTAGGGTTAATAATATTATTGAGGCTGCGGAAAAGGAAAGTCAGCAAAGGTTACTGATTATTGTTGATGGTTTGGATAGGCATGACCAAGTAACTGCTTTGGAGATGTTTTCGAGTCCGTTGTTGGTAGAATTAAATTGCCATATTATCTATTCGATTCCTATTTCTTTGCGATATTCTCCAAGTTTCCGTCAGCCGATGGAAAGTTTTCAGAAGTGTTTGGATTTAAATAATCCTCCTGTGTTTGAATGTGATGATAATTTATGTCCGACAAGTAATCCTCATCGAAATGGTCGGGAAATTCTGATTAATGTTATTAATAAACGTCTTGTCAGTTTAGGTGATAGTTACAAGGGTTTATTTAATCCTGATGCTTTGGAATTAATTTGTGAAAAAAGTGGTGGTGTGATGCGAGAATTAGTGAGATTAGCACGTACTGCCTGTGAAATTGGGTTGCAAAATAAGTTGAATTTAATCGATTTAGAAACTGCAAAAGAGGCAGTAAGAGAAGTTGGTAGGGAATATAATTTAAGCGATTATCACTATCCGGAACTTGATTTTATCCATCGTACTGGCAAATTAACGACGAAGACACACAGTTTGCCTAATAAGGGAGAGTTTATTATTTGTGATGAACTTTTACAAAATAAATTAGTTTTAGGTTATTACACTTCAAAGCAAGAGTCTTGGTTTGATATTAATCCTATTTTGATAGAAGATTTAGAGCGTTGGCAAGGGGGTAATAATAATATTTAAAATTGTAGTTTGACATTAATAATTAGACGTTGCTCAATCCATGTATGAAAATGATACGAATTTTAAAAAAGAATGCGATACATGATTGGTTGGTAGGGGTGCGGTTTCCGCACCCTACAATTAGATTTGTTGCAAACATTTTTTGATTTGGGATGATTTTGCATAATTACAAAACCCTTTAGACGTTGTTTGTCAAGTCTAAAGCTTTACGAAAAAACCTCACTTCTTATCTCTCTCCTAGGAGGAGAGAGACTTTGAAAACCCTATTTTTCTGTTCCCCTTCCCTAGTAGGGAAGGGGTTAGGGGTTAGGTTTTTAGGGTTGTGATGTTAGACATCTGACATCTTGCACCAGTTGCAACAAGCGCAGAGAAACCGGGTTTATCAACCAAAAATTAAGGTTTTTCAGTTAGTGATTATCAATAAACCCGGTTTCTTAGGGTGGTGCAAGATATGACACATAATACTTTTCAAACATCCTCTTAGACGTTGTAATGCAACGTCTCTACACCCAGATTCATACTTTAAATTAGCAATCCCAATTTTGACATTAATAATTACCAATTAGACGGTGGTATTGCATATGTTTTCTGACGATTCTACCTACTTTCTGAGGGAAAATGACAAAGCAGAATTAAAGAAATTAGTCAGGGTATTGGAACTTTCTAGCGGTACGACAATTATCTTTGCTATTGCACCGGAGAATAGTCCCCACCATCCTGTTGTGGAAAAGCTGAAAGAAAGTTTAGCAACCAGTGAGGAAAAGTTTGAATTTGAGAACTTTTTTTATAGTCAAAACTCTTTCCATAATTTTCTGTATGGCTTAGATGATAATCGGCAGAAAAGTCGGGAAATTGGGCGCAAATTGGTTATGGCATTTGGAATTGACCAATTACCAACACCGCGCTTGGTGACAGAAATGAGGCAATTAAATTTGGGAAGGGAAGAGTTATTTTGGAGAAATTTAGGACTGATTTTATGGCTTAATAAAAAGAGTTTTTTAGATGAGTTTCGCCAGCGGGCACCGGATTTTTGGGATTGGCGAGAAAAGATAGTCCAATTTGAAACACGCAATCCTTTACTTTATCCCTATTTAGATTGGTTGATTGCTGACAATTCCTATCTAAAAATGAGTGGGGTGATGCAGGTAAATCGCCAAGTTGATATTTTTCTCGACCAAATTTATGTTTCTCTGCAAGCACAATGGCGACAAGAAGTTACAGATATTTCTGAACGCAGTCAACGGGAAATTGAGATGTTAGCATCTCGGAGTAGTTCATTTAAAGGAATGGGTTCTAGGCTGGATGATTGGAATGAATCTTACTATTACGAACCAGGACCGAAAGAATCAATATTAGGTTCAGTTTCCAAGACTAAAACGGTTACGCAAAAGGTAGATTTATCCGCAGCTGTGCAGCAGAATAACTATAGCGTAATTTTAGGCGATCCTGGTGCTGGTAAAACTACTCTGCTGCGTTATTTAGCACTGCATTTTGCAACAGCAAAAAGAGATAATTTGGAAAGGGTTTTTGTTGAGGACGATGGTGTAGATAATTATGTAAATGGGGATAAAAAGCAGAAAGAGTTAGGTAAAACTTTGTTACCTGTTTTCTTCCGCATTGCTGATTATGCAGAGAGATTAAAAGAACAACCAGAGTTAACTTTAGAAGAATATCTACGTCAATTTTACCGCCAATGGGAAGCTCATTTTCAAACAGAGAAAGAAATGGGAACTGAGGAGGTAGCGGAGTTTCTTTTGTTGAGGATGCGTCAGGGACAGTGTTTGATGCTGTTGGATGGATTAGATGAGGTATTTGACCAACAAAGCCGCAGACAAATTGTAGAATGTATTAATCAGTTTGTGGATGAGTTTCGTAACAACAAATTTGTCATTACCAGTCGCATTGCTGGCTACCGCGATGTCCAACTCAGCAGTAGGTTTGCAGAGTTTACCATTGAAGATATGGACAGCGAACAGGTACAGCGATTCCTGTATCGTTGGTGTCGAACAATTGAAAAAGCACAGCAGCCAGATGCTAGCGAGGAACAATGGCAAAGACGAGGAGATGAGCAAGTAGAGGATATTTTAGAGGCAATTGCAGACAATGAGGGTGTGAAGCGGTTAACGGCTAACCCCCTACTGTTAACGATTTTAGCGTTGATTCACCGGAATGGGGAACGCTTACCACACCGACGGGTGAAATTGTACGAGTTGGCTGTGCAAACTTTGACGGAAGATTGGCAACTCAGTAAGAAGTTACCTGATGCACCGAATGTGGTATTAAAGGAAACTGAGGTAGTGGAACTTTTAGCACCCCTGGCATACTGGATGCATGAGGAAAAGCCTTCGGGATTGGTAACGCAAGGGGAAGTGGAGGAGAAATTAGCAGAGAAGCTGGCGGAATTAAATGATACCGAACCCGAATCAGAATCCGTGGGTCAATTAGTAGGGGAATTTTTGCGGAAGGTGCGGGAAACTACGGGTTTATTTGTGGAACGAATGCCAGAGGTTTATGGTTTTATGCACCTGACGTTTGAAGAGTATTTTGCATCTCGTTATATTGCGGATAATGACCAAAGTGAGATATTAGAAATAATTCACAAACATGTTTACGAACCACGTTGGGATGAGCCACTTTTACTGGCTTTGGGATATTATGGGAGTCATTTTTCTAAGCAATTTAGGAAGCTAGCGGAGAAATTATTTGTTAATTTGGAAGATTATCAACCCGTACTGCAATATGGGGAGATAAAAATTAAAAGTCCTACATCTGATGATGCAGTTATTCTCTATTTGCAGGAGGATGAATCAGCAAATAATTTGAAAGAAGTAGAATTTAAGTTGAGAAATTTGCTGTTTGCAGGACAAGTAATTGCAGAAGTTGAAATTAATAGTATTCCTATTCGCAAAAAACCAATTGAAAAGTTAGTTATTACCTATCTTGGGATAGATACTGATTTTGAGGATGATATAACTAAAAAATTACTAAGACTGCTACGTAAAATTGAACTGTTTTATCAAAAAGGTGAAGTCATAGATTTATTGAAACAAGCAGCTAATGACTCAACGCTGTCTGAAGAAATTCGGATTAAGGCAAAAACTGCTATTCTTTATGTTGCTTGTGGTGAATCAGCAGGATTGGCAGATTCTGTGACAGAAATTGTTAATAAATTAGAGCCTTCACTGTTTTGTAGTATTAGAGATTTGGTTCAAGAATTGGGTGAAGAAATGACACCTAATCTTGAAAGAAGCCGTCAGTATTATAGTAATGATGAAAGTTGTCAAAACGCATTAACTTTTCTCACGGCAATGTCTTATCTGCGTAAAGATAAGTATGATAAAGCCATTGAGATTTTTGAGGAGATAACTGAGAAATTAAATAGCAGTTTCAGCCCTTATATTGCTTGGTCTTTGGCTACCTCTTATGAAGAGAAAGAAGTATTTGATAAAGCAAATGATTATTATCAAGAATGTTATGAAAAACTCGTTCAATGTATTGAACCATCAGCGTTTCTAAATCTTTGGATAAATCGAGGTGTTTGCTATAGGTTAGATGGTCAGTATGAGCAGGCTTTAGATTGTTTTCAGAGAATGTTGACTATTAGCACAGAGATTAATAAACCTCAAGATGAATCATTAGCTTTGTATCACATAGGTAGAACTTATAAAGAATGGAATAAATACGAGCAAGCAATAAATTACTATCAACAAAGCCGCGACCTTGATCAACAATTAGATAAAGATAATGATGTAGCTAACCTGTGGTACTGGCTGGCTGATTGCTATCGAGAATGGGGTAAATATGAGTTAGCTATTGAGTGTGAAAATCAATGTTTAGCCATTCTTCAACAGTTGGATGACCAAGTTAATATTGCTGATGCTTACTTTCAACTAGGAAGGATTTATCAAGATTGGGGTAAATACGAACAAACTGTTAATTACTATCAACAAAGCCGGGAACTTTATCAACAATTAGGTCAAGATGAAAATGTAGCTAATCTGTGGTTCTTGCTAAGTCATTGCTATCGAGAATGGGGTAAATATGAGCTAGCTGTTGAGTGTGAAAATCAATGTTTAGCCATTCTTCAACAGTTGGATAACCAAGTTAATATTGCATTAGCTTATTATCAACTAGGACTGATTTATAAAGATTGGGGTAAATACGACCAAGCTATTAATTACTACCAACAAAGCCGGGAACTTTATCAACAATTAGATCAAGATAATCATGTAGCTAATCAGTAGTACTGGCTGGGTGATTGCTATCGAGAATGGGGTAAATATGAGCAAGCTGTTGAGTGTCAGTAGGGCAGGGGTTTACCCATTCCCTACCAACCAATCATGTGTCCCATTCTTTTTTCAAATTGGTATAAGTTTACTTTACCCAAACTGGTTCCAACTCCTGTAAAATTAGTATAAAATTAGTTATAATTGGGTGGTTGTTGGAAACCTGTAATTAATTGAGAAAATTTCTCAGCAATTCTGAGCAACTCCATCTCTTGCCATCGCTTACCAACAATTTGCATCCCAATGGGTAGTCCATTTTTGGTTTTGCCAATGGGAATGACAACAACGGGATGTCCAGTAAAAGCCAGTGGTTGAGTATAAGCACCCGATGCCATCATATACGGTATCTTTCTCCCGTCCACTTCCACAGCTTCCCCTGGAGAACAATGGGTAAATGCAGGTGTCATAGCCACCGGACATAACCACACATCCCACTGTGCTAATTCTCGATCCATTTTAGCAATGAGGTAATCCCTTTCCGTTAATGCTTCAAAATAGTCCTTGAGATTGGGATTGAAAAAAATCGGGAAAACCATTTTGGGAACGTTACCCAGTTTGCGTAATGAGCGATCGCCTGTCGTTCCTTCCCGATACATAAACCCCATCTTTTTGCGAATAAAGTTAATATCCATGCCCACAGGGGATGCATAAATGCTACTGTAAATTAAGACAGTCCAGCTAATCTGCCAAGCCGCTACAAAATCGAAATTAGGATGCCATTTTTCAGTATTAATACTTATATTGTTTAAATGATTAGCTACTGATTCCATGGCTTGTTTGATTTCTACAGCAACCGGAAAGCCTCGAAATTCATCAGTCCAAGCGATACGCAAATTTTCCAGGGACTTAGTAGTTGGGGTATCCAAAGGAACAGGGGGAATCTCTGGCTGACGCAAATCCTCACCAGCAATCAACTGTAGGCACAGACGTAAATCTTGAACAGAACGGGCTAAAGGACCAACTGTGAGTATTTGGCGAATGCATTTAGGCATTCCTGGAAGTTCCGGAATATGACCCGTTGTGGGAACTCGCCTATCAGTGGGTTTTAATCCAAAAATACCACAAAAGTGAGCAGGCTGGCGAATAGAACCACCAAAGTCATCACCGATATCTAGGGGAGATAAACCAGCTGCGATCGCAGCAGCGCTACCACTGGAACTACCTCCTGATGTATAGTTCAAATTCCAGGGATTATTTACCCGGGGGAATAAATCGTTGATGCCTTGCCAATCGCTTGCTAGTTCTGCCAGATTAGTTTTACCCATAATAATTGCTCCAGCAGCGCGGAGTCTAGCAACTACTGTGGCATCTTGGTCAGGGATATAATTTTCTAGGGGTTTATAACCAGCAGTAGTACGTAGTCCAGTAGTTTCAAAAACATCTTTGATAGTAATCGGTACTCCGTGGAGAATACCCCAGTTTTCCCCTCTGGCTAAAGCTTCATCAGCATGTTTTGCTTGTTGACGGGCATGTTCTTCATTTAAGGTACAGATGGCATTGAGTTGAGGATTATGTTTGGCAATCTGTATCAAATGAGCATCTAGTACTTCAACTGCTGACACAACACCATTGCGGATCATTTCAGCCAGTTGATAGGCAGACAGAAAAACTAGGTTACTCATGATTTGAAGCAATATGTATCAAAATGTCTAAAAACAAGCAATAACACAGCTTAGTTGATAGAGTTGCTAGATCCCCTAAAGATGAAAAAATTTGTATCCTGAAATTAATAGGTCTTAATAATTCTTTTCAAAACTTGTGCAAGAAGATTTTAGATTAATAGTCGATTTAGTATTAGTCCTTGCTGTTGCTGCCGGTGGTGGACTGTTAGCAGCACTATTGCGGCAACCTGTTTTATTAGGATATCTCATTGGCGGTATGGTCGTCGGACCAGCCGGACTGGGTTTAATCAAAGAATTAATTCAAGTAGAGACTCTGGCACAGTTCGGGGTTGCTTTTCTATTATTTGCCCTGGGGGTAGAGTTTTCCTTTGCAGAACTTAATAAAGTCAAAAAAATTGCCCTGGGTGGTGGAGGACTGCAAATTGTCCTCACTATCTTGGTGACAACTCTCGTGTCTGTGGGTGTAGGTTGGGTAAGTTCTCCCGCACAAGGAGTATTCCTAGGGGCAATTTTGTCTTTGTCTTCCACAGCGGTTGTTCTCAAATGCTTGATGGAAGCTAATGAAACCGAAACCCCCCACGGACAGATTTTATTGGGCATTTTGGTGGTGCAGGATTTGGCATTGGGGTTGATGTTAGCGGTTTTGCCAGCATTGGATCAGCCCATGGAATCTCTCGGAATGGCGGTATTATTAGCATTGATACGCATTGGTTTATTTGCAGCTGGTGCGGTAGCAGCGGGAATTTGGTTAATACCCCCATTATTGCGACTCCTAGCACGTACAGAAAGCCGGGAATTGTTTCTCTTAGGGGTGGTAGCCTTGTGTTTGGGTATTGCCCTGCTAACGGAATATTTAGGACTTTCCATTGAAATGGGGGCATTTGTGGCTGGTTTGATGATTTCCGAGGTGGAATATGCTGACCAAACTTTAACCTATGTGGAACCCCTGCGAGATATCTTTGCCAGTTTATTCTTTGCTGCCATTGGGATGTTAATCGATCCGGTATTTCTGTGGAATAACCTGGAATTGATTTTGGGGTTGGTAGCTTTGGCATTTGTGGGTAAATTTTTGATTGTCACTCCCATAGTCAAACTATTTCGCTACCCTTTGAAAACCGCATTACTAGCAGGGTTGGGATTAGCACAAATTGGGGAATTTTCCTTTGTATTGGCAAGTGAAGGACAGGCACTAGGACTGGTTTCTCGACGAGTATATTTACTAATTTTAGGAACAACAGCAGTAACATTAGTACTCACTCCCTTTGTCTTGAAGTTAGTACCATTTCTATTTAACTTTGTGGAATCCATACCTTGGTTAAAACCCTATTTAAACGGAGATGGACAACCTCTAGATGTATCAGAAGAACTGCCTTGTAAAGACCATGTAGTGGTTTGTGGTTACGGGAGAATTGGCAAAAATTTAGTAAAATTATTACAACAACACGATTTACCCGTGTTAGTCATTGACCAATCTGAAAGCAGAATTCAGCAGTTAAGAGAAGCCAAAATCCCCTATGTGTACGGTAATTGTGTCAGCTTCCATGTATTAGAAACAGCCGGGGTAAACCATGCCAAAGGAGTAGCGATCGCCCTCCCCGACTCTATGAATAACCGTCTGACACTGAAACGGGCTTTAGAATTATCCCCAGACTTAAATATAGTCGTCCGTGCTAACCACAATAAAAATATTGAAGTTTTATACCAACTGGGAGCAAGGGAGGTTGTGCAACCAGAATTTGAAGCCAGTTTAGAACTCGCAACCCACATGCTTACAGATATGGGTTTTTCCCCGGCAGTGGTACAATGGGAAATGCAGCAAATCCGCGATCGCCATTATCTAGATTTACGACCGGAACAATCGGCATTAGAAGTTTCCCGAGATTTGCGACGGGCAACTCAAGATATGAATAATCGCTGGTATACTTTACCTGAGAGTTCCCCTTTAATTGGGATGACCTTAGAAGAAGCGGATATTCGCTACTTAACAGGGGTCAGCTTAATGGCGATTCGTCGCAGCGATGGCGAAGAAATAGATTATCCCAATGCCCAAACCAGATTAGAAAAGGGCGATCGCTTGTTAATCGTTGGTTCAGATTCCGAAATAGCTACTTTGAAAGAATTTGCCCAAGGTCAAGCAGCCATCCCAGGAGAATATAATGCTTGTCAATGGGTTAGTGTCAGCCAGGATAGTCCCATCATTGCCAAAAGTTTAGCAGATTTAGATAAGTATCAAGCAAATGGGGTAAAAATTCAAGCAATTCGTAGAGATGGCAAGTTTATCCGTTTTCCTGATGGTAGCACACAGTTACAAATGCGTGACCAGGTTTTATTATGCGGGAATTTGTCCGCTTTGAATAAATTAGAACAACTCTTATCACCGAAAATCCAGTTACCATTGTCCTCCATCCCCGTAATTACAGCAGCAGAAGCAAATGGGTTAAAGGAGTATTTACCCATTGATGACTTGCGACACTAGGAAAGTTAGGGAGATGGGGAGAATAATAACGTTTATCTGTTGGCTTGCTCACCTGCTCAGAACTCAAGTTCCGAGCTAATAGATAAAGTCTACTGAAGTAGACTCATTATGTTATTTAGTCATCTTCAAGATGACTTCGTGTGTGAGCAAGGAAATTAATTTCCTTGCGTGGTAGGGATTTTAAGTTCAGTTTACACCAGTGAATCACTCCTAACCTTTAACCCATAATTATTCCTTTGGTTTGATATAAGCGATCGCTTGTTTCCAAATTGTGGTTTTCTGACCATTTTCTTCTGCTAGCATCATACATTGTGGGTCTTGCCAAACAATCTTTCCTGTGATAACGTCCCCTGTCAGCAGTTTTAATTCCACTGCGGTTGTTTGTTTAATCAGGTTTTGTACTTGGCGAATGCTAGGGAGTGAGGTATCAAATTCTATGGTAGGCATTTTTGTTAATGGTGTATGTACAAGGGAGAATATTTAAATCAGTGATAACTAATAACTGATAACCGATAACTGATAACTAACAATTACTAATCCTTGATAATTCATCCTCAAGAAAATGGCAATCGAATTTACTAAGTATCACGGTTTGGGCAATGATTTTATTTTGATTGATAATCGCGCAAATTCAACCCCTGTAGTCACTCCAGAGGAAGCTGTCCAATTGTGTGATCGCCACTTTGGTATCGGTGCTGATGGTGTCATTTTTGCCCTTCCGGGAGAAAATGGTACGGACTATACCATGCGGATTTTTAATTCTGATGGTTCCGAACCGGAAATGTGTGGCAATGGTATTCGCTGTCTAGGGCGTTTTCTTGCCGATTTAGAGGGCGAAAATAGGAATAAGGACTCCTATGCCATTTATACCCTTGCAGGGGTGATGACGCCTCAATTAATGCCCGATGGACAAGTAAAAGTGGATATGGGTGAACCTAGATTGTTAGCTGGGGAAATTCCCACTACCCTGGCTGCTGGGAATGAGAAGGTAATTAATCAGTCTTTGGAAGTGGCTGGAAAGTCTTGGAATGTTACCTGTGTCAGTATGGGTAATCCCCACTGCATCACTTTTGTAGAGGATGTAGCGGCAATTCCTCTGGAAAATATTGGTCCTCTATTTGAGAATCATCCAGTATTTCCCCAACGCATAAATACAGAATTTATCGAAGTGGTTAACCGTAATCACCTAAAAATGCGAGTTTGGGAAAGAGGTGCTGGTATTACATTAGCCTGCGGTACTGGTGCTTGTGCCTCCTTAGTGGCTGGGGTACTAACTGGAAACTGCGATCGCACTGCGACGGTAGAACTCCCTGGAGGACCGTTGCAAATTGAATGGTCACAAACCGATGGACGGGTCTATATGACTGGACCTGCACAACGAGTTTTTACAGGTAATTGGTAATTGGTAATTGGTAATTGGTAATTGGTAATTGGTAATTGGTCATTGGTAATTTGTCATTTGTCATTTGTCATTGGTCATTTGACTTGCTTATTACCTATTACCAACTAATAGGAGGTATTTTTTGGTAAATATTAGATGTGGAAATGTCTCTTTTGAGAATATAGAGGCAATTTTATTTGATAAAAACGGTACTTTGGAAGATTCAGATGTGCATCTACGTTCTTTAGCACAAAAAGCTGCAAGAGTGATAGATGCACAAATTCCTGGTATTGGAGAACCACTATTAATGGCGTTTGGTGTCAATGGTGATATTCTCGATCCTGCCGGTTTAATAGCAGTGGCTAGCCGTCGAGAAACGGAAATAGCTGCTGCTGCTTATATTGCAGAAACTGGTAGGGGATGGTTTGAGTCTTTAAATATTGCTAAAAAAGCTTTGGATGAAGCAGAGAAATATCTTGGTGATACCCCTTCTCCTTTATATGTTGGAAGTTTGGAAATATTACAAAATCTCTCAGCAGCAGGATTAAAATTAGGTATTCTCTCAGCAGCAACAACAGAAGAAGTAAAGCAATTTGTAGCTAATCACAAATTAAGCGATTATCTGCAATTACAGATGGGAGTTGAGAATGGTCCTTCTAAACCCGATCCAATTTTATTTTTACAAGCTTGTCAAGCTTTGGGAGTAGAACCCAGTGCTACTTTGATGGTAGGAGATTCTGTAGGTGATATGCAAATGGCACGTAACGCCAAAGCCGCAGGTTGTATTGGTATCACTTGGATAGGTAAGCCAGATAATGTCAAAAGTGCGGATGTGGTAATTCATCAACTAAATGAAATCCAATTTCTTGATATGGCTGATTAACTTAAGGAACAAATGATCACCTTACTTTCGTCTAGGATGGAGGGAACTTAATTGGTAATTGGTAATTGGTAATTGGTAATTGGTAATTGGTAATCGGTAACTTATTGTTAAAAAATGTCTGATACTCTTATTTGCTTTGGGAATAAGACGTAAGGTTAACACACCTTAATCCACCTAGTGTTCTGTCCCATTAGTTCTGAGGGCTAGTTTTATAGTCATATTTATATGACTTTGACTATTAGACTGGGACTTATAGTCCCAGGTGGGTGTGATGGAAACCCCATCATATTTTATGGGACAAACCACTAGAATAACAAACGATATAGCGCATAATTGCCAACTTTTCCAAAGCTATAGTAACTACCAGCATTTTGAAAAAGTTGCTAATGTTGTAAATCTCAATTATGGTTTCATCAAATCGTTTTTTAATTTCTTATTGATAATGGTGCAAAATATAGCGGTTTTCAGTTGACTAGAATACAGTAAGAGTGGGATAGACATCCCTACCCGTCCCAACTCCACCAATTCTATTTGTATTGCATCCAACTGAAATTTCCTATAAAGACCCCGTCCTTAAGGACGGGGACTCATTATAAAGTTCCTAATTCCAGATAATCAATAGTTCCTTTAATCATAACTATTGATAACTGATAACTGATAACTGATAACTGAAAAACTAGGGTTGTAGAATAGCAATGAAAAGTCTATTAAAAATTTATCTTACCACAAAAAAAGCAAGGATATTCACTGCTTTTGTCTTAACTGGTATTTTGTCTTTTACTAGTGGTTTAACACTTCTGAAAAGCGTCACTGCTGCCCCCCTCAATCTCTTGCCAGAAAAGGTTTCACAAGTCATTAAAGACAATACAGAAAACAATGATTTACCAGAATCTGTTTCCCAGGCTGTCATCCAAGATTTATCCCGCAGAACCAATATAAATCCTCGCAAATTAAAAATTATTAGCTACAGTCAAAAAACTTGGAACAATGGATGTTTAGGAATTCCAAATCCTGGAGAATTCTGTACCCAAGCATTAGTTGAAGGTTGGCAGGTTATTGTTTCTGATGGTAGCAAAAAATGGATTTATCGTACTAATATTAATGGGCGTTCTGTACGTTTAGAAAATACTAAAATCGGTCAAAATCAACCCACAGCTTATTATCCACAATCAATGCAGCAAGCAGTTCTCAAAGCTGCTTCTCAACGCTTGAATGTGCCAGTATCTCAGTTAATTATTATGCAGTCAAAACGTCAGATGTGGAAAAATGACTGTTTGGAATTAGCTGATGCTGACGAAGTTTGTAAGCAAGTTTTAGTACTTGGTTGGCGAGTAATTGTAGGGGCACCAGAACAAAGTTTAGTTTATCATTCTAATTATACTGGTTCCGTTGTCAGGCTGAATGAAAAAGCTAGTGAAATCAGCAAAAATTCCAAAACAAAATTGCCCCAAAATATCGCTGAACAGGTTTTAAGCAGAACTTCCCAACAGTCAAAATTACCCGTTAATAAATTGCAAATAGTTGAGGCAAAAAAACAACAATGGTCTGATACTTGTCTGGGTATCAATGAATCCGAAACTGCATGTGCAACAATGATTGTACCAGGTTGGAAAGTAACTGTTAGTGATGGACAGCAACGCTGGGTTTATCGTGTTGGTGAAATCCTGAGCATCAAGTACGATCAAGATAGCAGCAAAATATCTGATAGAAATACCATTCCCCCTGTTACTATTCCTAACAATGAATTACCATCTCCTTTAAATAAAGATGTAATTTTTCGGCAAATTTCTAGCGGTGGTTTTGCAGGTTTAACTTACCAAAGTATTTTATTGAATGATGGACGTTTAATCCGTACTCGTGTAGGTGATAGCAACGATTCTGTTCGCAGTGTCCATCGCATTTCTCCTATCCAGTTGCAGCGGTTTCAGCAATTATTAAAACAGCAGGAAAATGAATTCGATAATCTCAGCTACCCCCCATCTGCAAACGCTGCTGATTACATCACATATACTCTCACTAGCAGTAAAGGTTCCGTCCAATATAATGATATTTCTCAAAATACTCTGCCACAAAATTTACGTACTGTAATTCAATTCTGGAATGACATGGGCAAAAATTAGAATTATTACTATACTATTGGGTAAATGGTAAATTCATTATCAATTATCCATTACTCATTACCCATTACCCATTACCCGGAATTCTTGTTCCAGACGTAACATTTTACGTCTGGAACATTCTTTTTCACCAGATGTCTATTACCCATTACGAAAAAAAAACGGGGTGCGACCCCCGCAACACACAACTAATGAGGTTTAGAAAATTAATTCGCTGATATTTATATTCTCTTACATCACCCGATTTTACACATCACCCATACGGGTACTCTTTGGAAAAAAGAACTTTGGAGTTTGGAGTTAGCAATTTTGGCGTTGCTGAATATAGGTATGAATCCGATGTAGAGACGTTGCAGTGTAACGTCTAGAACAAGGGTTTGAGAATAACACAACATCATTTTCATATTCATATATGGATATGGCTAATGCCAAGCTGCGCTAACAGTAACGCCTTAATTTTTAATTGTTTTGGGAGTGATTTATCACATGACGGTTGAGTTGAAAATATAGGTTTCATCCTCCCCTTGATTGTTAAATTTTGTTACAATATCTAAAATGATATTTTGCTTTGAGAGAAAAATATTTCAAGACAAATTTTGATAATCATTTTCATTTTGGGGCAACGAAGTTTTAGGGTTTACAGGGTCATATTTTCTGCTATAATGGGAGTGTCTTTGGGTTTACCCTGGCATTTTTTTTATGATGATTTCTTGACATAGCTTCTATAATCGTTTCATGACTGAAGGTCTTCGACCTTCAAGGAAGAGGGAAGAAGGAAGAAGGAAGAAGTAGTAAAATATAGCTAGTTACTTCAAACATCGCCCAATGGTGTAGGACGAACTAGTAACAAAAAATGAGTATTTTCGTTTTCTTCAAATAGCTTTAGGCAGCTTCAAAGAACTTGATACACAACGCTCTAATTGCAAAACGAGTTGGTTTAGAAGCGTGAACCTCAACTATTTATTTTCGCTTAGCAATGAATCAAGTTGATGAAATGCAAAGAATAATAGTTTGTGTGCCCAACAAATTGAACAAATCTTCTAACAACTCAATTGGATTCAAGCTCCGTCGTAAAAGACGGGTAAAGTTTGGTAGGAGTGCAAGCTTCAACACAAACATAAAACCGCTCAAACCCTCTTCTTTCTTCCCTCTTCCTTCCCTTTGACAATTGCGTAAGTCCTGAGAAAATAGGATTTATCTAGTTTAAGAATGTGGTTCTCCTACCATCACAAAAGAACAATTTAGTTCTTGAATCACTTGGGTTGTGATTTCACTTACACCCAATCCTCCAGCAGTACGGTAACGGACAAAGCGCAATATAACTAAATCAAACCCTTGTGCTTGTTGGATAATAGTTTTAGCGACATCCTCACTGGGAATGGTTTGGATATTAGTCTGAATTTTCCAATTGCTGCTAGAAATTATCTCAGTTAATTGAGATTCAAAGATGATAACTTGTTCTGGAGGGGTACGGCGATCGCATATGTGCAGTAATACGACTTCGGCTTGATTAGCATCTGCTAAAATCTTAGCAAAACTAATGGCGCTGATGGTTTGTCTGCTGAAGTCTTTTACTGGAACCAGAATTTTCTTAATAATTATAGGGCTGACTAAAAGCCGGGTTACGACTACCGGACAGTGAGAAGACCACACAACACTATCAATCACATTGCCAAATAAACGGGCACGTAAACCTGTGGTATCTCCCCAGCCCATAACTACTAAATTGGCACTTTGTTCGCGGCTGGTACGGCTAATTCCTAAAGCAACGTCGTCATCAATACGGATGGTTGGTACAGCTTGCACTGCAAATTTTTGGCTAATTTTGATCGCACCCCGTATTCGTCGGTGACTTAACTCTAAAGCTTTTTGTAGTTGGGGATCATCCATGTGAATTTGTCCTTGGGCAATGGCTAATGGTATGATATTCCCCAACTCGTGACGTGCCAGAAGTGCCGCCATTTCAATTAAATAGTGCTGAGTTTGGGGGTTATAAATGGGGACGACAACAGTAAATTGAGATTGAGACTCTTCTAATACTTCATCTCCATCTTCTTGCCAGGAAATAGCCGTACCATCTGTTTCTAAATTTGTGGCGGGAACTGTTAAAAAACTGGCAATTCTAGAAGTAATTAATGGTCCCAAAATGGCGGTTACTAACATCAAGACAATAACGCTATTAAAAACCCCTTCATTAATTAGTCTTTCTCCTGCTGAATTTACAGTTTGATAACCCACTAAAGCTGCTGCTAATGTTGCTGCTACTTGGGGTAATGACAATGACCACATTACCAGCATTTCATTACGATTGTATCCATAGACTATTTTGGTAAACAATGCTGCTAGAAATTTGCTGCCAATTAAAGCCATAATAATTGCTAGAGCTAGCCATACTGAATTTAAAGTTTTGAGGAAAGCAGGAATATTAATTAATAGTCCCATGTCCACGAAGAAACAAGGGATAAATAAAACGCTACCCACAAATTCTACTTTTTCTCTGACTGGGCTATGTCCTAGTACATCGTTAACAGCTAAACCTGCTAAAAATGCCCCGACAATTTTGTCTACTCCGACTAACTGTGCCCCGACGGAGGCAATAAATAACGCTAGTAAAATAAATAAAAATTGGTTTCCTTGTTCATCCCCAGAACGTCGGAAAAATTCTTTTCCTAACCAATCAAAACCAAATAAAATTGAAACAGAGTAAATACCCAATCCTACTAACAGTTGAATCAAATTTAATGGAGTAAAATTTCCAGCATGAATACCGACACAAATTGCCAGTACCAATAAAGCCCCTGTATCGGTAAAAATAGTTCCTCCAATGGTAACTGTTACTGCTTCATTGGTGACAACTCCTAAACGGCTGACAATGGGATAAGCTAAAAGGGTGTGGGAAGCTAGCAAAGAACCAATTAAAACAGAAGCATTCCAATCAAAACTAAATAATCTTCCTACTCCAATGCCAGCAATTAAGGAAATAAAAAAAGTGAAGAATCCAAAGCCAATAGAGCGATTCTTGGTTTTCCGAAACTGTTCTAAATCTATTTCTAAACCAGCCACAAACATTAGATAAACTTTACCAATGCTTGATAATAATTTGATAGTTTCAGATTCAGAATCCAGCAATTGTAATCCGTTATTACCCAGTAATAGTCCTGCCACTAATAAACCTACCAATCCCGGTAATTTTAGCCGTTCAAAGATAGGTGGTACAGTTAATATAACTAGCAAGAAAATCGTAAATGTAATGATGGGACTGTGCATTAGCAAATATTTATCCTCTATTTTTAATCTCAGAAAAAAGAAAAAATACTATCTACAGAACTAAATCCTAGGGGATGAGGGAAAATCTTTGTTTGCAGCTAATAAATCTACAAAATCATAGCTTTTCTGCCCTTATTACCTATTCTTGGCATATATATTGGGGATTAGTCATTCCATAACAATACTAATCTTATATAGATTAAATACGTAGTTAGGTTACATTTGCAATTAAAAATTGTTATTCCTGTAATCAAAAATTTTTATTCCATAGTTTTTCTCTGAAACGGGTAAAATATTCATAAAGCCTAACAATTCTAACATTTATTTTAGAGATAGAGAATATTCTCTATCATCAGTTTTATAAAACAGTATCTATAGATAGATGACTGGATGGGGTAATCGATCAGACAATCAGCAGATGATTATCGCCATAAATTGATAATCAAGAGTATTATAAGAATTCATATAGCATGATTTATGTCTAAATACCTTCCTATGGAATCAGAATCTCTATCCCCAACGTCTAGTTCTCAGTACGAAGTCAAAAATCCCCAATCCAAAATAGAGGAAGTAGTTACTTCACCTCCTCCACCGGAAACAGATATTGATTTAGAATTCCTATTTACCAGAGATATTGAATTCCGGCAAGAAACGATTTACTTTATTGTGGTAGACCGTTTTTTTGATGGCGATTCCAACAATAATGAAGGTCCAAATCCTGAATTATATGACCCAACAAATCAGGAATGGGGGAAGTATTGGGGTGGTGATTTACAGGGAATTATTGACAAGCTAGATTATCTCAAAAATTTGGGAGTTACTGCTATTTGGCTAACTCCTCTATTTGAACAAGTTGAAGATTTATTCATTGAAAGTGCTGCCATTCACGGCTATTGGACAAAGGATTTTAAGCGTTTAAATCCCCGTTTTATTGCTGCTGATGATGACCCTTCTTTGAACAAAACTCAAGAGGAAAAAAATACGGTTTTTGACCGCTTAATTACAGAATTACACAAGCGTCAAATGAAGTTGGTGCTGGATATTGTCTGTAATCACAGCAGTCCCGATACCGGTGGTTCTAAGGGTGAATTATACGATGATGGAGTGAAGATTGCTGATTTTCATGATGATAAAAACCACTGGTATCACCATTATGGTGAAGTTACAGATTGGGAAAATGATTGGCAAGTCCAAAACTGTGAATTGGCAGGGTTAGCTACCTTTAATGAAAATAATATCCAGTATCGTAATTATATTAAATCTGCAATTAAGCAGTGGTTAGACCGGGGAGTTGATGCCCTGCGGGTAGATACGGTGAAACATATGCCAATTTGGTTTTGGCAAGAGTTTACTGGGGAGATGTATAATCACAAACCCGATGTTTTTATCTGTGGAGAATGGATTTATAGCCACCCAGAAGATGATCGCGCAGTAGAATTTACTAACAATGCTGGGATGACAATCCTAGATTTTGGTTTGTGTATGGCAATTCGTCAAGCTTTAGGTGCTCAAGATGATAAGGGATTTTACTTAATTCATGATATTTTAGATTTAGATTATCGTTACAACGGTGCTACGGAACTAATTACCTTTATCGATAACCATGATATGCACCGCTTCCAAACTCTCAACCCCGATGCAGATATTTTACGGTTAGCGGTTAACTTGTTGATGACCACTCGCGGTATTCCCTGTCTATTTTACGGTACGGAACAATACCTGCACAATGATACCAATGCAGATGAGAAGATTTACGGTAATAATGACCCCTATAATCGCCCGATGATGGAAAGTTGGGATACCGACACCGCCATTTATAAGGATGTACGCAAGCTTTCCGGGTTACGCCGCTTAAATCCCGCAGTATCCATGGGTAGTCAATGGGAGAAATATATTACACCGGATGTCTACTGTTATGTGCGTCGTTATCGTGATTCCCGTTGCTTTGTAGCATTAAATCGGGGTGATGCTGTGATTATTGAAGAGGTAGATACAGAGTTACCAGATAGGGAACACACCTGTGTATTAACAGGACGGAAATTTGAAGTCCAAGACGGCAAAATTGTCAACCTGGAACTCGATGCTAAACAAGGGATTATTCTTAGTCATGTAGGGGAACGAGTCAAAGCACAAACCATCGTCCGGGCACAACTTAACGGTGTGCGTACCTTACCAGGAGAAAGAGTAGTGGTAATAGGGGATTGTCCCGAATTGGGTAATTGGGATCTCGCTAAAGCATATCCCCTAGAATACATCAACTCCAACACCTGGTTTGCGGAAATTCCCTTCAACGAGAGTGCAGGTAAGCTGATTAGCTATAAATATGCCCTTTTACGAGAAGGTACTTCTCCTCTACGGGAAAACCTCGTCTTTCGTCGCTGGGTAATTGCTAGTGAAGGTACGGTTAAATGGCGGGATACTTGGGCTTCTGGGGGGGATTTCTAGAATTATTCCTTGACAAGTCATACTCGAAACGACTACGCTTTATTTAGATAAAGTCGAAGTCATTACGTATTAGTTAGTAAAGGAATTAGATTTATGTTGCCTAATAAAGAAGGACAAAGAGTACCCAATGTTAGCTTTCGCACCCGTAAGAATAATCAGTGGGTGGACGTAACTACCGATGAATTATTTGCAGGCAAAACTGTAGTAGTATTTTCCTTACCGGGGGCATTTACTCCCACTTGTTCATCTACCCATCTTCCTGGCTATAATCAGCTGGCTAAAGCATTTAAAGACAATGGGGTGGATGATATTGTTTGTATATCTGTAAATGATACCTTTGTGATGAACGAGTGGGCAAAGGATCAGGAAGCAGATAACGTAACTTTAATACCCGATGGTAATGGTGAATTTACTGAAGGTATGGGGATGCTGGTAGATAAAACCGATTTGGGTTTCGGAAAACGTTCTTGGCGTTATTCGATGTTAGTTAAGGATGGGGTAGTTGAGAAGATGTTTATCGAACCAGAAAAGCCTGGTGACCCCTTTGAGGTATCTGATGCCGAAACCATGTTAAAATACATTAATCCCCAAGCAGTGAAACCGCAATTGATTTCCCTATTTACCAAAGTAGGTTGTCCTTATTGCGCTCGTGCGAAGGAGATGTTGAAGGAGAGAGGCTTAAGTTACGAGGAAATTGTTTTGGGTAAAGGAATAACTACCCGTTCCTTACAAGCCGTTACAGGTGCAAGTACAGTACCACAAGTATTTATTGATGGTAAGCATATTGGTGGTTCGGAAGCATTGGCTACTTACTTGAGTGCGTAAACTATACAGTTCTTTACGAAGCACCAATTGGGTTAATTCAGATTAGTTGGAAATCCTACTATAGGGTTGGGTTTACCCCGACCCTACAGTAGCCATCGATTGGGTTAATTCGGATTCAATCCAAAGGTAATCCCACGGTGAAATTGCAAAGAAAATGGTTGCTGTAGACGAAGCTTTGAGCAACCACCATTTCATACCAACGAAAACTATGAACAATCCCATATTGTCATTTTTTGAACATAGATTTAAACCTTATCTTGCAATAATTTAATTATTATTATGCAATAATTGCATCAAATTCTGGTCATAAAGTCTGTTAAATGCCATGCTGATGATTGGGAATAGAGCTAAATAAACCCCTGGTATTTACCAGGGTCTTTTTGATTTAGGGATCAACATCAAAAAACCCGGTACTTAACCGGGGGAGATAGGTCAAAGTGATTATTTATATTCTATGCATCAAGAAAACACTGAAATGTTAAGATGCTTGTCTATTAAAGCGTTTACTACGGTTATCGCGACGTTGTTGACGTTGTTGTTTAAGTTCATCTAACTTCTGTTGCTGTTCTGGAGTTAGTTCAGCGCGGATTTTAGCCATCATTGCTTGACGTTGTTGTTTGAATTGTGACCGTAGAGGCTTAATTTCTTCTAGCTTGGCTTGGATTTCAGCTTCTGAAGCGTTATTGGCTTTCAATTGACGTAGTTCTTGTTTGAGTGCTCGCATTTGTTGCATCAAGGGAAGCATTTCCTGTTTAGATGCTTCTATAATTCCTTGGATGGTTTCTTCTTGTGCTGGGGTTAAGTTTAATTGCTGTTTTAACCATTGTGCTTTATTACGACCTCTATTACCTTTTTTTCGTCCTTGAAAACCACCAGATTGAGGTTCTTCTTGAGCTACTCTAAAGTCTTTGGAACCAGAATTCAAGGGAACTGCTTGACTAGCCAATGGTAATAATACGGAAGCAGCGAGAATAATTGAGCTAAAAATAATACGAGATTTCATTTAATTAAACTCCTAAATATTGATTGAACTTAGCTTTTGTTGTGACATTTTTATCGTAAGCAAGTTCTATGGAAGTTACATGGATCTCTATTCCCAACTTCTCTGTCCTGAAAGTACCAGTCTCATCTAGTACTTTAGGTCTAGATTAAATACAGCAAGCAAAAAAACAGCCCAAGTTAAATAATTTGGGCTGCTATGAATTGATTCTGCAAAGGTTTTTATAAAGCTGGTTATAAGAATTTAAGAAAATATTTTTAGCGAGCAAATCCTTGTTCACGTTTACCACGACGACGTTCCCAACGTTGTTGTTTTAACTCTGCCATTTTTTCCCGTTGTTCAAGAGTTAGTTCATCGCGAATTGCCAGCTTCATTTCCAAGCGTATGTCTGACAATTTCTGATGATGTTCTTGGATTTTTTGATGTTGTTTGCGGATATCGTCTTTTGAAGCATTTACCATCAACTGACGCATTTCTTGTTTTAACTCACGGATTTTTTGGCGATTACTTTGCATCTGTTGTTTGTAATCTTCACGAATTTTTTGGATATTTTCTTGTTGTTCGGTACTGAGATTTAGTTGTTCCATTAACTGTCCTTTACGTCCTCTCATACCCCATCGTCCAGCAAATTGAGGTCTACCTTCAGTTTGTTGTTGAGCAACTCTAAAATCTCTGGAACTATTATTAAAAGGAGCAGCAATAGTACTGATGGGTAATAATGTAGATGCTGCTACGAGGAAAGAAGCAGATAAGATATGAAATTTCATTTTTTATCTCCTAAACTTTGAGGCTGTAAATTATTGAGTCAACATTGTTTTCCTTGTGACATCTTTATGATAGGAAAAACCTATGGAAGTTACATGGATCGCTACTCCCAAATTTCGGGTAACTCAGGTACTAGATTGACGTAGTACTTTAGGTCTATATTGAGTATGCCCAACTAATGTTGGTTTCTTTACCTTATATTTAAAAAAATAAACACATCTGATGCGCAACCATCCCTGGGATTATGCAACGGTTAATCTGGAAAAAACACCCATTTCGTCTACTCTTCTACTTAGAGTTAATTCTATTGGGAATTGCCCTATTAGCCGCATTTTCTCCCCTACCACCGTTTAAACACCATGCATCTTTACGCTATGTACCAGATTTGTTACAACCTGTAGCTTTACCAAGCTTGGGACTCCGGTTTCGTCCGATTGTAGTTCCCATTATTGCTATTTTGGGTGTGTTGGGCTTACGATTTCCAATCGGTTCCCGGTTATGGCAAATAGTTTACACAGCTTTGGGTTTTGGTTTAAGTTGGTTGACTGTGATGGTGGGAGGTAGGGGAGAGAGAGTGTTTTCTTCTTTACTGCTAGTGGTGGTAATTCGAGCCTGTTTAATGTTTCCCTGGAGTGGACGCATATTAGTAGCAATTTTTGCTTACCTCTCGTTTTTACTGATGTTATTTATGTCCTTTATGGACATTAGACCTCTGGGTATTCCCTTAAATAGACCATTTCCGCGACGATTGCGGATATTACCTGATGATGTGGTTCAGCAGTTTTTGCTGAATTTAAAGCTAAATTCGGCATTGCTATTTGGTTTGGTCTTAATTTTTGTTCTGCTGTTGGTGGGGACATTACTAGCAGAAAAACAGAGTCGTCAAGAATTAGCGCAGGCTAATCAGCGTTTGCGTCGCTATGCATTGTTAATTGAAAACCAAGCCACTTTACAGGAGAGAAACCGTATTGCACGGGAAATTCACGACTCTGTAGGACATTACTTGACAGCACAAAGCATTCAATTAGAAAATGTGGCGATGTGGTTGCATCAAGATGTAGAAAAAGCAGATAAACATTTGCAAAAAGCCAGACAATTAGGGAAACAAGCTTTGCAAAATGTCCGTCAGTCTGTGGCTACCCTGCGAAACCATCCTTTACAGGGAATGTCTCTCAAAGATGCGATCGCCAAGTTGTTGCAGGAGAGTCAGAAAACCACGGAAATTGCGGTGGAGTCTGAGATTAGTTTACATTCTTCCCTGTCTACGGAAATCTCCACAGCCATATATCGAGTGGTGCAAGAAGCACTGACTAATATTTCTAAGCACAGTCAGGCAAATTTAATTCGGCTGTATCTGCGGGAGGGTTCTACCCATATTTCCCTAGGTTTAGCAGATAACGGTCAAGGTTTTGACCCCACTGAGAATACCACAGGATTTGGTTTGCAGGGAATGCGGGAACGGGTGGAAGCATTGGGGGGTATTTTTAATCTCACCAGTCATCCCGGTGAGGGTTGTAAAATTCAAATTGAGATACCAGTACCAATTAAAAATTAATCCCGTTCCGCTAGAAGATTACCTAATTGAGTGAGAAGGGGAAGAGTGGGAAGAGGAGGAAGAGGGGGAAGAGGGGGAAGAGGGGGAAGAGTGGGAAGAGTGGGAAGAGGGGGAAGAGTGGGAAGAGGGGGAAGAGTGGGAAGAGTGGGAAGAGGGGGAAGAGTGGGAAGAGTGGGAAGAGGGGGAAAAATTTAGAAAGCTAGATATCACAATGGTTTGAGTTTATGTATCTGTCCTATTCTTGTTGCAAATTGGTATAAGATGATTCGCGTTTTACTGGTTGACGATCAAAGTATTATCCGGGAGGGACTTTCTAGCCTTCTGGAAGCAAAACCGGATATAGAGGTAGTGGGGGAAGCAGAAAATGGTCAACAAGCGGTGGAACAGGCACTTTCCCTACAACCAGATGTGGTATTAATGGATGTGAGAATGCCAGTTATGGATGGGGTGGCAGCTTTACGTTCTCTGCGTCAAAAGGCACCAGAAATTAAAGTATTAATACTGACAACTTTTGATGATGATGATTATATTAACCAAGCCATACGTCAGGGTGCAAAAGGTTATTTACTTAAAGATACACCCTCGGAAGAATTAGCACAGGCAATTCGGGCAGTTCACAAAGGTTACAGCCAAATGGGACCGGGAATATTAGAAAAGGTAATGGTTGCAACTCCCTCCACTCCCCAACCAAAAATACCTCCAGAATGGGAACATTTAACACCGAGGGAAAAGGAAGTATTAGAATTAATTGCTAAGGGGATGAATAACCGAGAAATTGCGGAAACTCTGTTTATCTCGGAACGCACGGTGAAGAATCATGTTAACAGTATATTAAGTCGGTTAAATTTGCGCGATCGCACTCAAGCGGCTATTTTGGCGAATAGTTTGTATAAGTGATAACTTACAATAGTTGGGATTAGTGGAAAATCTAACCTTGGAATTAATTCCAAGGCTTATAAACAAAGTCTGATAAATCAGACTGGGAAAGGTTCTTCAATACGTTTTAAGTGATAACTTGCACCAATGTGAGAAACCGGGTTTCTAAACCAAAATGTAGGATTTTACAGGTCAATAATCTTAACAAACCCGGTTTCTCTACACGAGTGAACGAAAAAATGTGTGGGAGAGCCAAAATACTTATTACTTATTACTTATTACTTATTACTGATTACTGATTACTTATTACTTATTACTTATTAGGACAAACCGAAGTAGACATAATTGGCGAAATGTTCACAATTATTAAAGGCAATATTATACCTTGCGGCTTTGATGAATTCTTTAATTCTCTCAGAGGTTGTTTGGAAAGTCAACAAGTATACCCGGAACCTTTCTCCAAACCTCTCTCCATAGACGCGTAAAGCCTACGGCATAGCTTTGCTTACCGCGCAGCGTGTGCTTCGCACTCAGCGGCTTCTCGTAGAGTACCTCTCTCCTTCTAGGAGAGAGGCTTTGAAACCCCACTTCCCTCGTAGGGAAGGGGGGAAAGGGGGGTTAGGTTTACGCTTGTTTTAATGTTAATAACAATACTTTTCAAACATCCTCTCAAATTGCTCTGAAGTTACTCGTACTTTTCCTCGTAACTCCAAACCTCTAGGTCCCCATCCCACAGAATCATCCAGTCCTGGCTTTTCACTAAGATAATAGTGATCTGCTATTTCAGCAGAGATTTGAATTGCTGTTCTGAAAACTTGCAAAACATTGAAATCAACTAATTCAAAGCCTATTTCCTCTTGTTGTTTATAGTGTATTTCAACTTCTCGCTTCAGCCATTCAATTGCTTTTAGTTCTGCATCTTCTGGACTTTCTCCAATTGCTGTACCCCTAAACTCTTCCCTAGTAACCTCTGCGGAAAACAGACTATTGATGATTGGTTTAACCGTAGACCGTATGTTCATAATTCATGGCTATACTTACTGATTTCAGTATAAAAACAACATTCTAATTCGTCACCGCAAACACCTCCTCACCGCAGCACTAATCCTATCTACCACAAAGGTCAAACCTACAAAAACTATCAAAGTTCCCAACAAACCCTGATAATCAAAACTACTCAACTGTTCCGTTAACAACCTCCCTAAACCACCAGCACCCACTAATCCCACAATTACCGTAGCGCGAATACAAACTTCCCAACGGTACAGTATATAAGCCAAAAACCGGGGAATAGTTGCGGGTAGAACACCGTAGAGAAAAACTTGGGAGTTGCTTGCACCTAAAGCTTTGAGGGAATTTAATGGTTGTTGGTCTAAATTTTCGATGACTTCTGCCATTAACCTTCCCAGGATACCTAAATTATGTAAACCGAGAGCGATCGCACCTGGTAAAATTCCTGGAAAGAGGACAAACAGAAATATTAATGCCCAAATTGGTTCCGGTACTGCACGGGAGAATAGTAAGATAAAGCGAGTAAATAGAAATGCTGTTTTAGTTGTGATTTTTTCTTCTCCCCTCGCTGCACAGAAGGAAAGTAAAATCCCTCCTAAACCTGCGATTGTCATTGCTAAGATAGACATGGCAAGGGTTTGTAGGGAAAGTTCAAATAGTTTATCTACGTCAATCGACTGTGGTGGAAAAGTATCTTGAATAACTCCAATTAATAATTTTGCAGTGCGGGGTGACCAAAGTTTGCTAAAGTCCGCTTGGATGTACCAGAAAGATAAAATTAATAGGCTAAATGCACCCAGAAAGAGATGATGGGGAGATTGTTCGGGAGTATCACCATTTTCTAACCGACACCCTATAAGGGTGCGGCTATATGAACAAAGCCTGCCTACGCAGGCTTGTATAATGTTGGTACTAGATGTTGAGATTTTTTTCTCTCTATCAACAAAGTTACGCTTTTTGAGGTTAAGGACGTTCAAATCTAAGCGACTGGGTAATTCTAAACCCTGACGCAACCACCCACTCAAAACATCGGTGACACCACTCAACAACAGTAGGGCAAATATCAACGTCCATACCTGTTCGTAACGCAAAGATTGCAAACTGAGGTGAATTTGATAACCCAATCCCCCTGCACCAATAATACCTAACACTGCTGCGGAACGGATGGAACACTCGAAGCGATAAAAGCTATAGGAAAGGAGATTGGGAAAAGCTTGGGGAATGATGCTATAAGTAAAAGCATTCAGGGGAGTCACACCGCTATTCAGTAATGCTAATAATGGTTCCCGTGGTGTCTCGTCTAAAATTTCCGAGAAGACTTTTGCAGTAATCGCACCAAAAGGAATAGCGATCGCTAATATTCCCACCAGGGGATCTAATCCGAAAATATTTACGAAAAATAATCCCCAAATTAGTTCATGAATTGCCCTGGGAACTGCTAAAAATGCTCGTACAATTACATATAAATTAGGGATTTTATTACCCTTATATACAGAGTTCCACCATACCTCACTTGATAACACACCTCCGACTAAACCAATAATCACACAGAAAAATGTCCCACACACTGCGTAAGCAAGAGTTTTTAAAGTTGCATCGAAAGTGATTAACAGAAATTCCGGGTCAAGTTGCAAAGAAAAGACAGCGAACAGAAAACGAAAAACCAGATTCCAGCCACCAAAATTAACTAAATCACCCCTAAATACACCAGCTACCTTTAACGACCAAAAAACCGCGAAAACAAATACTAATCCCCAAAAAGTCCGCAAATTTAGAAGTAAAGGAAAATTTGGAGATTTTAAATTGGGTTCTTCTTTCTCTCCCCATCTCCCCATCTCCCCATCTCCCCATCTTGCGGTTCAATTCTATATAATTCCTCTACCATTTCCCCCGTAACTTCCTCAACAGGTGCATCAAAAAAAATCCGTCCCTCCCTCAAACCAATTATCCGCTGAAAATGACTAAACGCATATTCTACAACATGGAGACTACTTATGAGAGTTTTACCAGCATCCTCACTTAATTGACATAACAAATCCATAATTTCCCGACTGCGTTGGGGGTCTAAACTGGAAATGGGTTCATCAGCAAGGATAACAACAGGATTTTGGACTAAAATACGCGCGATCGCCACTCGTTGTTGTTGTCCTCCGGAAAGTCTGTCGGTACGTTCATAAAGCTTTTCGGGTATTCCTACTTTAGTTAAAGCTTTCAATGCTGTTTCTATTTCCAAGGGATAAATCAGGGACATAACAGCTTGGAAAAATGACCAGTGTCCCAATTTTCCAGCATTAACATTATGAATCACCCGCAAGTTATCTACTAAATGGAATTGTTGGTAAATTGTCCCAATTTGTCGTTGCACTTTTCGCCGTAATTTTGAATTTAGATTTGTTAGATTTCGACCGAAAATGGAAACTTCTCCTTGGGTGGGTGTTAATGTTCCATTCAGTAGATTAATCAAAGTACTTTTACCCGCACCGCTAGAACCTACTAAAGCAACTCTTTCCCCTGGATATATTTGTAAGTTGATGTCAGTTAAAGATGGGAAACTACTAAATTTTTGAGTGACGTTTTTCAGTTCAAAAATTGGTGCTGGGGAGTTCATAATCAGGTAATTGGTAATTGGTAATTGGTAATTGATAATTAGTAAAAAATAACTCTTTTCCCTGGATAAAATCGTAACTTGATGTCAGTTAAGGATGGGGAATTACCAAATTTTTGAGTGACGTTTTTCAGTTCAAAAATTTATGCTGGGGAGTTCATAATCAGGTAATTGGTAATTGGTAATTGGTAATTGGTAAAAAATTAAAAATGACAACACCAGATTTTCAACAGTTACAAGAGCAAATATAGCAGAAGGTAAAGGTCGTTATAACTTTAAAGACAATAAGGGTTTTCTGACTCCCTTCCCCCTCTTAAATTACCTATATTTCTCTATCTCTTGACTCTGCGTCCTCTCTCTTGAAAAGTTGCTCTTGGGGGAAACCCCGATAGACGCGCAGCGTCTTCCCGTAGGGTAGACCCCACTTTTCGCTGCGTTCTCTGCGGTTTTTTTTATTCGGTAATCTTCTACCGGAACAGGAGTAAAATGGTTAGAAGTTCTCTGAATAAAATAATTCATTGGATACGGTTGACTTATGCTCCTAATTTATTAACTATTGAACAGCTAAATACTCTTAGAGGATGTTTGAAAAGTATTATATTTAACATCACAATCCTAAAAACCTAACCCCTAACCCCTTCCCTACTAGGGAAAGGGAACAGAAAAATAGGGGTTTTAAAGCCTCTGGACTAGTAGGAGAGAGGTTTACCCACAGAGGTTTTAAGTAACCTTTTGGACCCCTCAAACAACCTCTTAACCCTATTATTCATGAACTTTCACCAGAATTAAATCCTGATTAAAATTCTATCGAAAATAATCACCCCTAGTCATAATTTTTCCAATTACCCATTACCAATTACCAATTACCCATTAACCAATTACTTAATTTTGCCAATTTGCCGACCGATTGCTTCAATTTGTTTGTAGTTTTCATTCTTGGTAGGGATGAATTTACCCGCTTGAAATAGTTCGAGAATTTCCTTTTGTTCTGGTACACTAGGGTCAAGTTTCAAGAAGGCATTTTGGACTTTAGTGACAAAATCTTTTCCATAACGCTGCTTAACTTCTGGATTAATTACCCAATGGTAATCGTAATAAGGAGGAGTGCGCCAAATTACATCCACTTTACTTAAGTCTACTTCCTTAGATTCTACTCGTTTCTGCCAAACTTTTTCGTTTAAAGCCCCAATTTCATAACTTCCAGCTTCCACCAATTTAATAGTTTTATCATGGTCACCAGAAAAGCCTGGTTCACCTTTAAAATCTGTGAATTTCACCCCAGCTTGTTCTAAAAAGTATTGTGGCATTAATCGTCCAGAAGTAGAAGATTCACTCCCAAAAGTAAATGTCTTTCCCTTAAGTTGCTTCAGTTCACTAATATTTTGTAATGGTTGTAAAGCTGTTTTTTTATTAGCAATAAAAACACTATGGAAACTTTCATCTACATCCCGTTGGGCGATCGCTTCAGCACCGGGTACTTGTAATCTGGCTTGTACCCCAGTCAATCCCCCAAACCACACCAAGTCCAAGTCTCCCACTTTAAAGGCTGTTACCGCTGCCGCATAATTGGTAACAGGTTTGTATTCTACAGGTACACCCAACTCTTTCTGTAAATATGCAGATAGTTTAGTATATTGGCGTTGCAATTTCTCTGGATCTTGGTCAGGAATAGCCCCTGTGACTAAAGGTTTAACCTCTGTTTTCCCATTGGTTGTGGAAGTAGGACTAGTGTTACTCGAACAAGCAGCTAAAGGTAATAATATTACTAACAACCCTGAAATCAGAATTTTCTTTATCATTGAACCTATGTTTATTTTTATCCAGGATAAAATTTTACAATAGTTATTAATATTTAGTCAGTTTCAGTTACAAATATTTCCTCATCAATGCTGGAAAAACCGGGTTTTTATCGGTAGAGTATCGAACATTTTCGTATTTAGTTGATGAAAAACCCAGTTTCTCCCTACACCCATAGACTTAATATCCCTCTCCTAAGAAATCGCAAGGTTTCTTTACATCCATAAGGGGCGATCGCCACTGAACAGCTTCTGTGACTCTCCGAATTCAAGCAATAATTAAATCAGCCGGATTAAGCAGAAGAAAAAAATGGTTGGTATTGATTAATTAAACTAATTAGATGCAATAGCTTGATATTTCTGGTTAATCAAACGAAACCCAGCAAATTCTAAATTGTCTGGTGAAAACCAAAAATATTCGTGGGTGCTAAATCTATCTTGGTAAAGGTCTTTTTTCAGGGTTTTATCAGGATAATATTGCATTTAGCCCACTTCCCCACCTTGAAATAAATTTCAAGGAACCTACAAACGAAGTACGTTAAAACTCATAACTTGCACCAATGTCGTTGAGCCTCACAACCCACCTTGAAATAAATTTCAAGGAACCAATAAACGAAGTACGTTAAAACGTACTGAAAACTTTGCCCAGTCTGATTTATCAGACTTTGTTTATCAGCCTGGGAATTTATTCCTAGGTGGACATTTGGACTAATTGAGAATGGTGCAAGTTATCAGTTAAAACGTACTGAAAACATTGCCCAGTGTGTAAGCTACAACCCAACCTAGGAAAAGTTAAGTTTTTAGCCGTTGGGAGTATAACTGTGGATGATGCACAACAGCGATCGCACATTTTTCCCCTAACTCCTAACTCCTTCCCAAGGGTGATCTCTTTCGGTGTATATTGTAAGGGCACGGCGTCTGTAAGGTTACTTTATACACTGAGAAATTATGGATGCCGTGCCCCTACCGGAACATTTATTTTTTGGTGTTCTTGAAAAAGGAAAGGGCACCAGGGAAGAGAAGGAAAGCCCAAATTCTCAATTCTTCCCTAAAGCCTTTTTTATTGAACTAAACCATGTTTGGTGCAAGAAATCCCTTGTAGGTGTTCTTGCAAATTACAGCAACGGTGAACCAAGCGATATGCACCAGTGCTTTGACGTTGGATGATAAAAGGACAACCAGGTACCACAGGACGATCCTTGATGGAACGTTGTTCATCTCTAGCAGCCAAGGTTTTTTGAATGGAATCTTTGTGAGTACGATCAAATTTATCACGGGCACGTTTCAATGCTTGTAATGTTCCTGCGATTCCCACTGGATCATCTACGTAGGTTTCAGGGTTGGTTGCTAACAAGAAAGCATTCCAATTTTCATCCATTGCCAAAGTGCCACCACCATAAACCGAAAATGGTACCATTTCCCCAGTAAAGAAATCGTTCACCAATTGGGTGACTTCGTAAGTGTACTCCAGATAATGTTCGGTAATTGTTTTGACTTGCGAGGATGAGCCACATTTGACCTTATCAGTCTTCCTGGTAGTAGTAATTAACCGAGGATTGATTAGACGTAATGCACCGGGAGGAATCCGCAACTCTTCAGCATGTTTCATAATCACAAAGGAAAGAGTTTGCTGATCCGCGTATTCTAAATCTTGGAAGGCATAACCAATGTCTGGGGCTTTTAAGTTAAGCCGTTCGTCCCATAGGTACCGCTTCTGGAATACTTCCCGAGCAATGTCGCGGAATTTACTGTCATCTGAGTAAATTTGCGCATCCGCTTCATAGATTAACCGTGCCATCATCGGCATTGACAGACCATTAGGAGGAGTATAGTGGAGGGCACGGAGTACCATGCCTTTAATCCATCTGGTAGCCTGTACTAGGGCAGCCACAAAATCTGCAAAGCCATCAAAGGTGTCAGGAAAACCATCTGGATGGTCTAACTTCACCAGCCTTTCCATGATTTCGTAAATTGCTGCTGTCCAGACTGTAGAACGAGCATGAGCCTGTTTGGGAGCATCTCGATAACTTGCTCCTTCCAGGGCTGACCGTAGATAGGGAACTCCTGCACCAAATATACCGACACCAAATTCTTCTGCTAGGCGGCTAATTAAGCTTGGGTGTCGCATATCACCACCCGTTTCTCTGTACAAATGCTGCACCACACTGGGATACTGCAATGCCGAGAACATTGCTAGTAAGTCAGAAAATGATTCGTGTAGTGCGGGAGTATCTTTATCTGGACTATAGACATACAAAGGTCGAAAGCTGTCGAAAATGGCGTGTCCTAATTCATGGGCAACAATATCATGAGACAAACAAGTCCAAACAGTCCCGCGTCGGAAGGGGGAATTAAAGTAACCAAAGTTGAGGGAAGGTGACATAGGATCGTAGTAGGCATTCATACCCTGAAAAGCATGGGGACGAATCACCAAAGAAGCACCATTTTTCCAATTGAATCCATGACCGATTTCTTCCTCGATCAAATCCAATGTCTGACTAACTACAGCAAAGGCATTGACTTGATGAAATTGGGGATTATCAACTAGCCCATCCTTTTCAAACCGTTCAAACGACAAGTCTGATTCTTCTGCCCAATTCAGACCAGGAAATACCTGATAACCATACTCATTGGTGTCTTGAATCACAAACCGACTTGAACCAGTACCACCAAGATAGTCTTTGTCTAAGGGGAAGTGATAGTTGTCAGTGAGTTTATCAAGACTGGGGTCTTGTAAGAACATTCCCATTTTCTTGACACACCCATGTTTCTGATGCCCTGTTTTGTGTTTTTCTGTCATCTTTTTAAGCCTTTTATACAAAAAAACAGTTTGGAAAAATCACACAAATGTATCATGCACTGCGGTTCTTCTGTATTAATTAAATACCTAACTGTTTGAGGAGGGGTTAAAAACTTAACTTTTCTGCAAGAATTTACCCTGCTTCTACTTCAATTTTGCTGACAGCAATTCCGGATTGACTGGAAATAAAATTTCTTGTTTTTCTGCTTTATAGCAATTCCTCATATTTTATATTCATACCAGAATAGAAAAATAATTATACAAATTCAATCTCCTTACGCAGAGTCTAAAGCCTTTTTTATCGATTTATTGCTAAAAATATATGTTTATTGCAAGCAAAATAATTAAGTATTAACACGAGGCGTGCAATATGTGTAATTCTCCAAAATAAGGCGAAATATGCGAATCTTAAAAGCCAGTCTACATTTGACTTTATTAATAAAAATTACCTAGTTTGGTTCTCCCAAGCAATGTAGTATTATATCTGTCTTGTGAGAGATGTAATAAATAATTTTTTTGCCTACAATAATGGACTTATATTTATTTAATACAGTAAGTAATTAGTCGGACTTAATATTAGCCCTTGCCCTGGAGGACGAGTGAGGGAGAGGGGGAAGAAGGGGGAACTCTCGTTACAAGGTTTTACCTTGTAATGCATTTAAGGGGGAACTCTCGTTACAAGGTTTTACCTTGTAATGCATTTAGGAGGCTCTGCCTCCCCTGAATTCTGGAGGCAGAGCCTCCTAAATGCGTTTCCAGGCTGAGCCTGGAAACGAGTTATTTCCAATTACCAATTACCAATTACCCATTACCAATTACTTGTTTTTTCGCCGACAAAATAATAGAATACCAATAGTAGTGACCTATACAGAAAGTTCGCTTTTTACCTTCAACATTCCATATTCCCGTGGAGATGAGTACAGATTAAGTTATGCAAAATAATGTTGCTTGAAGTAAAGCAAAGTCATACAGGCAAAGGCTTTGGTGCTGAGTACAAAAATACTTAATCCTACCCCTGATAAATACTAGAACCCCATGATAAAAATACTAGTACCCCTATGCCGAAAAAAATTTTAAATCTTTATTAAATCTGGTTTTAGAGGTTGTGAGTACAACCCTAATTAATCTAATAAAATCAATCGTACTCTAGTGTTCTGTCTGTTGATGAGCCACCTGATATAAGCAGGAAATAGCACGCGGCTCTTTTCACCAAACAGTACCGATGCAACAGACATTAAACCGTACTCAGAATTCTAAAGCAGCAAAAACGCCGATTTGTGCAAATTCAGAACCAGAAACATCTGTGATTTCTGGCGTTTTTTTTGAAACTATCCGCAGTGATTTTCAGATCATTTTTGAGCGAGATCCCGCAGCACGTAATTGGCTAGAGGTGCTTTTTTGCTACCCTGGATTCCATGCACTCTGTTTGCATCGTCTTGCTCATTGGTTGTACCGTCATCGGATAGGTTTCTTTCCCCGCTTTGTTTCCCATTTAGGAAGATTTTTGACGGGAATTGAAATTCACCCTGGTGCAAAAATTGGTAAGGGTGTATTTATTGACCACGGTATCGGGGTAGTAATTGGCGAAACTGCTATAGTTGGAGACTACACGCTAATTTATCAGGGTGTTACCCTTGGTGGAACTGGAAAAGAAAGCGGTAAACGCCATCCTACCTTAGGTAAAAACGTGGTGGTGGGAGCAGGAGCGAAAGTTTTAGGTAATTTGCAAATTGGCGATCGCGTCCGTATTGGTGCGGGTTCGGTTGTGTTGCGGAATGTTCCTTCTGATTCTACTGTGGTGGGAATTCCGGGAAGAATTATTTCTCGCAAGCAACAACAGAGCCTCTGTTTATTAGAACACGGAAAGCTACCCGATGTGGAAGCTGAAGTAATTCGTTCGTTGCTCACCCGTATTGAAGAATTAGAGGTGCAATTACAAACCCTCAAAACCCATGTTAAGGAAAAACAACTATTGACAAAGGAACATTGATAATGCCTCAACCTCGTAATCCTCAAGCCTTAGGTGAGCAAATTTTACAGGTTCCTGTAGGTGATCGCTGGCGAATTTACCATCGTTTGCAGGAGTTGATGATTCCTTGTTCCTGTCCTGTTGATGGTTCTTTGCGGGTAGAAATAAATAATTCGATTGCTCTTATTTTGCTTCATTCTACGGTAATGCAATTTACTGCTACTCGTACAGAATTAATTAATTGGTTGGAAAGATGTTGGATGAATGATGAATGATGAATGATGAAGAGGAAGTATGAAAAAAGATAAGTAAATCCGTGGGAATAAAGATAACGGTAGTTACGAAAGGTAAATATTCCTAAAACCTTTACCAATGAGCAATGACAAATGAAAAATGACAAATGACAAATAACAAGCATCACTAGTTAAGTTTATTTGTATCGATTTACTTAGAGCCTAATTTTGTTGATGTTGACATTGAGTTTCACGTGTTTACAAATTGCTTGACAGTTCCCAAGAATAAAAAAAGTGAACTTAGCAAGTAATAAGACTTGTAATTTCACTTTTTTATTTATTGTTTGCTACAGAATCGAAATCTACTATCTACTACTATTATGTTAACTTGTCACAGCGATGTCCAGTTTCTTAATTTTTTGCAAAATGAACTAGAAGTTTCTCAGGAATATATTGCTGTGGCACTGAAAAAAAGTGAACTGGACGATGGTCCATTACCAATGCTTCTCTGGCAGTATGGTTTAGTTACTCTAGAACAGTTAGAACGGATTTTTGACTGGCTGGAAAACCGCAATTAGTAATGGATAACAAACAATCTTGAATATTACCGATTAAGAATTATGAGGATACTACTATGATTTCTAGTATAGTCGCCGGATTTAGCCTATTAATGATGTTAGCAGTTGCAAATACCTACATCAGATACCTACTTTTTGCTGATATGGAAAATCAGCCTAGTAAACATAATTGGTAATGTTGTATATCATGTCTGGCTCCATGCCATAAAAATAGGTTATGGACACTTAATAATTGCTGGGGAAAGGAAAAATTAACAATCACAAATTATTAATTTTTTCTTTGGAATTATACGCCATAACCCATGAATCATTACCACAGCCATCAGAGGAATATTTGAGATGTATCCAATCCTAATTAATGATACAACCCTGCGTGACGGCGAACAAGCTGCGGGTGTGGCATTTAACTTACAGGAAAAAGTAGCGATCGCCAAATTTTTAGACGCTATCGGCGTTCATGAAATTGAAGTAGGTATTCCGGCGATGGGTGAGGAAGAAACACGGGCGATCGCCGCCATTGCTAACTTGGGTTTGCAAGCGAAATTGCTGGGCTGGAATCGTGCTGTCATATCAGATATTCAAGCTTCTATGGCTTGCGGTTTGCAACGGATGCATATTTCTATTCCCGTATCTGGAATCCAAATTGCCGCAAAATTTCACGGTCAATGGCGTGTCACTTTGCAACAGTTAAAAGACTCCATCAGTTTTGCTGTGGATCGTGGTCTTTGGGTTGCAGTGGGAGGAGAAGATTCCTCTAGGGCTGATGACAACTTCTTGCAAGATGTCGCCCTTTATGCTCAAGAATGGGGTGCATCCCGATTCCGTTTCTGTGACACTGTGGGAATTCTTGACCCTTTCGCTACCTATACAAAAGTGAAGCGACTGGTAATGTCTTTGTCAATTCCTGTGGAAATCCACACCCATAATGATTTTGGTTTAGCCACTGCGAATGCTTTGGCTGGAATTAGAGGGGGAGCTATTTCCGTAAATACAACCGTTAATGGTTTGGGTGAAAGGGCTGGGAATGCGGCTTTAGAAGAAGTGGTAATGGCTCTTAAACGCCTCTATGGCGTTGATTTGGGCATTCATACCCCCAGTTTGTTAGAACTATCCAGATTGGTGGCTGCGGCTTCTGGTAGCAATGTTCCTCCTTGGAAAGCAATTGTGGGGGAAAATACATTTGCTCATGAATCTGGTATTCATGCCCACGGTATATTAAAAAACCCGACTACCTACGAACCATTTGCCCCGGAAGAAGTGGGTTGGGAGCGGCGTTTAGTTGTGGGTAAACATTCTGGTCGCCACTTACTTGATAACATTCTCCAAGAGCACGGTATCGTTTTAGACTCAAAAGAAACTCAAGCTCTATTGGATGCGGTACGTCAAAAGTCAGTCCAGAAAAAACGCAGTCTTACTACCGAGGAACTTTTAAATTTGGTCATAGAACGCAGGTATTCCCATGCGATTAGATGAATTAGAACTGAATCAGCCACCCTATTTTGAAATTGGGGAAAAAGTCCGAGTCCGGAAACTAATCAAAAATGATGGTACTTTTCCCGGACAAGAAATAGGGAAGGTTTTAGCAAATGTAGGTGATGTGGGCTATATCGTTAGCATTGGTACATTTTTGCAAAAAGCCTATATATATGCGGTGCATTTCTTAGATACCGGTTTTGTCGTAGGTTGTCGCAAATACGAACTGGAATCTCTCGATTATATAGATGAAGATGAAGAGGAGGAAAATTCATGAAAGTAATGTTACGTCAAAATTCCCAAGGAACTTTACTGGTTTACGTTGCTAAAAAAGACCTAGAAGAAGAGGTTGTTAAGCAAACTGATAGTCCAGAAGGGAAAATTTATACTTTAGCTAATGGTTGGGAATTAGCATTTCCCAATTTAGAAGAACCTCTAAAGTTACCCCAAACTGTGGAAGCTAAACGCTTGGCATAAATTCAACTTTGGGTAATAGGTAATAGGTAATAGGTAATGGGTAATAAAGTCTTTATTTCCTGATTACCAATAACCAATTACCATCTATCATCTACCTTTTACCAATTACTAAAAATCAAGATGGCAAAAAAATACCTGAATTTATCTGAATTTAAACTGGAAGGGGAGTTTGTTGGTTTTGGGGGAGAAAAACCACAAGAATCTAAATATTTACAATTAAAAATTCCCTCGGGAGAGGTAGAAATAAAAGTTCCTAAAGCATTACGCTTGTCAATCAGTGAATCTTTAGTTATTGGGGAGCAAATAAGTGTTTCTGGTGTCAGCAAGTTACACTCCCAAACAGGTAAAATTAAACTGAAGGCTCATGGGGTATCACCTGTTAATGGTTGTCCCAATTCTCAAATTACTCTATCACCTAAAGCCAAGATTTTAGTCTGTCAAAAGTCCAGTTGTCGCAAACGGGGTGGTAAGGGACTATTGTCAGAACTAGAAAAAACTTTGTGCGATCGCGGTTTGTCTGAACATGTCACCATTGAGGGTAGTGGCTGTTTAAAACGTTGCAATAGCGCACCCAATTGTGTGGTCAAGTTTGGTAAAAAGGAATATAGCAAACTGCATCCAGAAGCCGTTGTGCGTATGTTGTTGAGTGATTTACCTGAAGTAAATAATAAGTAATAAGTAATAAGTAATAAGTAATAAGTCATAAGTCATAAGTCATAAGTAAGCGGACAAAGGTAAATGGGACTTTGTCCTTTACTAATGACCAATAACCAATGACTAATAACCAATAAACAATGACTGTTTAACTCCAACCACGTAAGGTTTTATGTACCCCAGCTAAATACCACATATAATCCTGAATTTGATATTTATTAGCAGCTTTAGTAATATAAAATTGTGCTTGTTCTGGCTCATTTGCAGCCTCAAAATATAACCCTACATAAAGATGGCTGTAAAATTTTGCATGTTGGTCGAAGGGATTTTCAATAGCTAACACATCTGTAATCGAACAATTTCCAGCGTATAGTTCATAAACACGTCGCATTACTAACCGGGGGTCATTTTTTACTCTTAACAAAGACTGACGTGCTTCAGTTACTCCCTGCAAACGAGCTATACACAAATAACGCCAGATAGTTTCCTCCACATCTTGGGAATTAACCACCAAGTCTAACTCAAATTGCTTGGCTCCTTCAGCAAATCTAGAAGCGTAGTAATATGATAATCCTCGTTGCCACAAATAGGGAGTTAGACTAGGCTCTAATTGCTCTGCGGTGTCAAAATCAGTTATAGACTCCTCAATATTAGCGAGTTTAAAATTAACCATTCCTCGCTGTACATAACCTTTGGGATTATCAGGATTATTGAGAATAAAATCACTCCAACGAGCCAGTTGTGTGTTTAAATTACTTAGATTCATCCTCAGATTATAAGTAGGCGATCGCTAATTACCTATACTATCATCGACCAATAATACTCATACTATGGCAAGCTGGATTTAGACACACTGAAGGCACGGCGTAGGAAATGTTGCTATTTTATCAATCATACTCTCTCCGCCGTGTCTTTACTATCATGGAGAAAATACTTATGGAGCGTTCAAAAATAGTTGCAATTATTACTGGTGCAATTTCGATATTGTTAGCGATCGCCTACTTAATTCTCGTACAAATATTAGACTTCCGGGGGGAAATGAAACCCGCACCCGTTACCGAAATGACTATACCTGTGGCGATCACCATGCATACCAGTTAATTTTCCATCAAATTCCTAGTGCGTGAGGCAAGAAAGCCTAAACGCACAATTTTTCCAAAACTGGAAAATGTGCAAAAACAATAATACTTGGCAACGGCAACTACGGAAATTAAGCAGCTTGAGCCATAAGAGCTTCGATTTCTGCATAGGTAAAAGTTTCACCTATAAATATCGGTGTTTCGTAGGTTTCAATCCAAGATTTCGCTCCAGCAGATAAAGCATTTTCAAATTCATAAACCACCGTACAAGGACCAGGAATCACAACCCGTCTACCATAAGTGTTTTTGCCGCCTCTTTTCACTGTAATTACCGGCAAATAATTTTCCTGGGCATCCTTCTTACCAAATAACTTGCTGTTAACGTGAACATAATTTAGAGCAGGACGCTTACTCCCTTCCCGCTAGAAGATTACCTGTTATGTAAGAATATATATTACATGATTGTAATTAGGGCTGCATCATGGCTAAAGCTTTACGAAATAGAACTTTTAGATTGAGCGATAAGCCTGACGGCATAGCTAAGCGCAAGGCGCACGCTCCGCGTTTCTTTAATGCCCGGAGGGCTATACGCTTACCGCCAATTAGATTTAGAATTATGGCAAAAATTATACTACAAGCATCAACAAGAATATTTACGAAAGAGATTATTGGCAATTAAATATTTATATGAAGGGAAAAGCAGAACAGAAGTATCAGAAACATTGGATTGTAATTATAAAACTTTATCTACTTGGATAGATAAATTTATAAAAAGAGGTTTAAATAAACTAGTAGAGCCAATAACTCATCAAGTCGCATCAAGATTAAATTTAGAGCAAAAACAAGAATTGAAAACGAACCTGAAAGTAATACCATGAAAGACTTTCAGCAAATAATTCTAATCTTGTATTAAAAGATTAACACTTTGATTGAAATAACCCCAGCTTCAGAAGCTGGGGTTATTATGAATAAAGGATTAAAGCTTAAAATATAACGTTGAAATAAAGAAAATTTAACTAGCTCCCGCCTAATGTCATACAGCGTTTATATATCCTGTTCTAGTGTTAAGTCGCGCTCTAGAATATTCTCTCCACTAGGATTGAGAACAAAAAGGTTTATTTTTTTCTGCTGGTCAGCAGGGTCATAGGTTATAAAATAGCGATACTTACCATTTCTAAACATATAGAAGTAAGTATGTTCTTCTCTCCAAGATTTAGGGTTTTTTAAATTTATTTTGTCACCAGTTTTTACGTTTTCTCCTTCGTAGATATAGGCACGCCTATCGTTGTAAAGTCTAACAACCCACTCCTGCTTTGCATCAGTATAGGTTCCTTGAGGACGCTGAAAATGCTTAACCATCACGCGATTCAAAATTACTTTGCCGCTAGGATTGAAAACGTAGAGAGCAATGCTATTAGGATCGGAACCATTATAGATTATTTGATAGCGATACTTACCATTTTTGAAAGTGTAAATATAAGCTTGTTCTTCCCTTGTAATTGTTGGTTTTTTTAAAGTCAAGGAATTTCCATTTTTAGTATTTACCGCTTCATAGGAATAAACCCCAAACTCGTCAAGAAACAAACGAACTTCCCATTGCTGACCAACATCGGCAAAAGTACCTGTCGGAGGGATGCTGCTGACTGATTTAGCAGAAACACTATTTGCACTAAAGGTGATTGCTGTGATTGCGGGAGCGGATAAACCAATAACGGATGCTAGAGCAAGAGCCTTAAAATTCATGTTTATTTCCTTCGTAAGTGTGTTAGCAGTATTCTGCTTTGTCTAAATAAGGCTCCAACTCAAAAATCTTGTTTACGTATTTATAGTTTTTAAATATACCACTACATAAATTGTCACACACTTTATTGCAATTAATGGGCGTACTTCTTTAGATAAAGGTGGACTAATTTGAAATTGTCCTATTCTCAACCTTTTTGGCTTTCTTGTGTCATATTTATCGCATGGGATAGCCAGTTGTAACATTGTCTACAATGTATCTTTTCAATAACCCAGTGAGCCAAATTTAATAGTTAAAAGTCAATTGCGGGGTTTTTCAGGATTTTTTTTAGGCAGTGTTGCGCATGATGTTTGCGCAGCACTGGCGACCCAAAGCCTTGTGTAGTAGGGGTTTTATTTTTTCAGGTAAGAAACACCGCAATGCTGTTTCTTACTTACTCACTTTCTTGCCACTGGTGTAGCGGATACTTTTTACGTATTTATCGTCTACACTGATATCAAACTTATACCGTCCAAGCTATCATACCAGTGCGTGACATTCGGTAAATGACACAACCATTCCCATACTTATAGAATTACGTTATTGGCAAACCTCGGTTTTTGAGCGCATTCAAGCATTTCTACAAGCGATCACCTGCGGTAACTCAATTACAAACTCTGTCCCCTCTCCAGGCTCAGAAATGCAGCTTAATTTACCCCCATGTTTTTCTACCACAATTGAATAGCTAATTGATAATCCTAAACCCGTACCACTACCAACAGACTTTGTAGTAAAAAATGGGTCGAATACTTTATTTACAACGGACTGACTTATACCAACACCATTATCAGTGATGATAATTAGCACATTCTGGTCATCTTTGAGTGAGGTACGAATGGTAATCCTTGGTTTGTTAAACGTGGAGTTATTTTCCTGCTTTTGGTGCAAAGCATCTATAGCATTAGCGATAATATTCATAAACACTTGATTTAATGCAGAAGCATAGCAGTTAACTAGTGGCAGTTGATTGTATTCTTTAATCACTTCAATTGCTGGATAAAAGCCATTTGAGGTGAGTTGATGCTGCAAAATTAAAAGAGTGCTATCAATCCCAGAGTGAATATCTACAGGTTTCATTTCGGCTTCATCCAAACGAGAAAAGTTCCTCAATGACAGAACAATTTCACGGATACGTTGTGCCCCAATTTTCATTGAATCTAGGAGTTTTGGTAAGTCGTCAATTAGAAAATCTAGTTCTATGTCGGCAATCTTTTCTTCAATTTCTGGTAGAGATTGAGGATAAAGTTGCTGGTATAAGTTAATTAACTCAATTAATGATTCTACGTATTCATTTGCTGGAGTGAGATTACCGTAAATAAAGCTGACTGGATTGTTGATTTCATGGGCGACACCAGCTACAAGCTGTCCTAAACTTGACATTTTTTCTGCTTGAATCAGTTGGGCTTGAGTAGAGTAAAGTTTTTCTAGGGTAGATTCTAATTGAGTTGCTTTTTGTGTTAATTGAAGAGTACGTTCAGAGACTTTTTGCTCTAAGGTATGGGAATAATCCGATAATTTACTATAAAGTTGAGCATTTTCTAAAGAAATTGCAGCTTGGGTACAAAGTAAATTCAGAATTTCAATACGATTTTGGGTAAATGCACCAATCGTCAAGTTATTTTCTAGATACAGCAACCCGATTAATTTACCTTGATGTAAAATCGGCATACACAGCAAACTAAGAGGTTGTTGCTGCATTAAATATGAGTCGGCAATAAAATCATTTTGTGTTGTGGCATTATCTAATACCACTATTTTTAAGCTGCGTTTGACATAGTTAATTACTGTGTTGGGGATGTCTGAACTGTCTGCACATGGTAAATTGAACCGCGTCACACCTTCATTGGTGGTAGCTAATGCTTCAAGCATTAGGGTATCCTCTTTGAGCAACACTAAAGCTGCTTTTTTAGCCCCTGCATTTTCCATCACCACTTGCATTAACTTGGCAATTAACTGCTCTAATTGAATTTCACTTGATAAGGCTTGTGAAGCTTTAAGAATGCTGGCGAAATCGAAAACTTCGGTAATGCTGCTGCTAGAGACAGTTGCTTGGATCGTTTGATTTAGAAAAGAAGATTTATCAACGCTTTGAAAGCGGGTTTCACTTACTCCAAGGTTGCAAAGCTGCTTTTGTAATATGGGTGTGAGTAGTTGGGGATAGTGTTTTTCTAGGTCATCGGTTTTAGCTTTTGCTCCCCAACGAGCGTAGCAATAGTATGCTTGAAGCATATAGCTTGCGGCAATTTTTTCTTTACCCCAATCTAGGTAGAATTTAGCTGCAAGTTCGTTAGCAAGGGCTTCTTCTTGGATATATTCGTTTTCTTTGGCTCCAGAGATGGCGCGATCATAAAACTCAGAAGCCTGCCATTGTTCCCCAGCAACACGAGCAATTTCCGCTTCCAAGAGAAAATACTTGGACAGAGAATTTTCGGGGCAGTTATCAGCCCAAAGTTGCATTTGTTGCCGATTTTTCTGAAAAATTTCTTGATAGGTTTGCTTTTGTTCCTCCGTTGCCTCTCCGTAGAGTTGCAATACAGTCAAAGATTTATAGAAATAATGCAAAACAATTTGAAATTGCCCATAGAGTGTGTTGAGGGACTGTTCCGCAGCAGCTAACATCTCATAAGCCTTAGCATAGTCACCATAGGTGAAAAACAGAAATGCTTTGGCAAAATAATAAGTACTGCTACCATAGGCATAGCCAGTTTCATTGAAAGTTACTAATGTTGATTCCTCATCAAAAGTTTCAGAGCTAAGGCTATGTCGATTTTTGGTCAGCCCTTGTAAGTTTTCTAAGAGTTTGCACTGAATAATCAATGCTAAAGAGGTTGTAATCTCGGTTCGCTCGGCAAAGCTGATGTACTTGGAGTGCCGAGCCAGCAAACTGTTAATATCACTCTCGGCGATCACCTGCTGCCAGAAACTAAACAGCACGCTATGATGACACCAAGAAAAATCGCCCGCCTCCATTGCCCCCTGATAAGCAACTTTTTGCAGTGCAAGATTAGAACTGACGTGCTTGCGCCAATGGTTAATGAAATTGCCGAACGACATATAAATTTTGCCGGTGAGGCTGGTGTTATTAAATTTTTCATTAATCTTTAAAGCTAAAAGCCCAAACTCATAGCCCAATTCATAATCTTGAAACTCTTGACAGAGAACCGTGCCGTACCAAACGTAGACAAATCCTGCTAAATTACTATTTCCGTATTTCAAACAGAGATTTGTCATGTGTAAAACAACCAAAACTAGCAAAGCCTGATTGGTTAGATAGGTGGGCGGCACCAAGTTCATCAGCAGGTGGATCAGCATCTTATGCTCTTCATCCACGATGACTGGTGTGTAAAGCAGTTCTGCAACTGCACGCTGATTTAAAGTTTGTTTTACAGACAAATGCATCGCTGAAAAACTAGCTTTTGCCGGATGCATTGGTAGCTCTAAACCTAACAGTTTCAGACCTTTAATTCCGACATTGATTGCTTCTTGATAGAGTCCTTTATTTTGATAATGGGTTAGCTGAATTGCAATGATTTTGGTTTGGTAAAAATTGGATTTAGCATTGCTAATTCCTATTTGGATTAGGTTTTCAGCTTTGTCAAAGTTGCCAGCTAAAAATTCAGCTTCAATACTCTCTAGGTACAGGGAAAATGCAAGTTCATAATTGGTATCCCATTTCGTTGTTGGCAGGCATTCTAAACCTATAGTTAAATATTTTGTTGCAGATTCATAAGCAGTAGAGAGTTTGGCTTGTTTACCTGCAATTAAGTTAATCTTGGCTAGTTCAATTCGTTCGCTTGCTTGTGTTATTAATTCCTGCCCTAGATTTAAATGTCCAACAATATCAAACAGTTTTTCTTCTCTTTCTATCTCTGAGGAATTTTGCAACAACAATCGACCAATTCTCAGATGAGTTGTTTGTTTCTGATTATCTGGAATCAGGGAATAAGCCGCTTGCTGTACCCTGTCATGTAAAAATTTATATTGTGCTAATTGTTTATTGGTATTCCCATTCTCCAACACCAATTTATGATTATCTTTTCCCTGATAAAACTTATAAACATCACTTTGGGGCAGAATTAACCCTTGCTGCAAAGCTTTCCACAATACATCCGCAGCATCAGTTTCAGATTTCTCTGAAATAATTGCCAAGGTTGCTAAGTCAAATTGATTACCAATACAAGCCGCTAACTGCAAAATTTCCTGGGTATCTGTGGGGAGTTTCTGCAACTGAGTCGCCATAAATTCGACAACATCATTTGTTAGCCCCGCTTCTCGCACCTTAGTGATATCACATTGCCAATATCCCGCTTGAATATCAAACTCAATCAACCCATCTTGATGTAATGCCTTGAGAAACTGAGTTGCAAAAAACGGGTTTCCTTGGGTTTTTTGATAGACAATTTCAGTTAATGGTTGCGCTATTTGGGTCGAACAGGTGAGAGTATCGGCAACCAATTGAGTTAAACTTGCCTTGTTCAAAGGTTCCAGGGTAATTGTATTAATTATCGCCCCGGTTTTTTCCACTTCCGCCAAGGTTAACATTAATGGATGGGCTGGAAACACTTCGTTATCCCGGTAAGCACCAATCATTAATAAATAGCCTGTTTGTGACTCACTGATGAGCAACTGCATCAACTGCAAAGATGCTAAATCTGCCCACTGCAAATCATCTAAAAATATTACTAAAGGATGTTCTTTGGTACTAAAAACTTGAATAAATTTCTGAAATAATAAATTAAAGCGATTTTGCGCCGCAGTACCTGATAATTCCGGTGCAGGTGGTTGTTTCCCAATAATTTGTTCTAATTCGGGAATAACCTCAATAACTACCTGTCCATTCTCACCTAATGCCTGTAATATTTTATATTTCCAACTTGACAATTGAGCATCACTTTCACTTAACAACTGCCCCATTAAATCCCGAAACGCTTGCACAAAAGCCGAGAAAGGTATATTGCGATTAAATTGGTCAAATTTACCCTTAATAAAATAGCCTCGTTGTTTGACTATGGGTTTATGAACTTCGTTGACTACCGCAGTTTTCCCGATACCAGAAAAACCAGCGACGAGCATTAATTCCGCTTTTCCCTCGTTCAATGGTTCTACCAAGGAACGAGATGAAGAAGGTGTATTACCCGGTAAAGCTTGGGAACGAGAGGAAGTACCAGCAACTCGGGCAAATGCTGCTAATAATTCCTCAACTTCCGCTTCTCTACCATAGAGTTTTTCGGGGATAATAAATCTGTCACAAATATCTCTTTGTGCAATGTTCCAGTATTCAATCTTCCCTGTTTCTTTAAGTTGTTTTAAACAAGTTGCTAAATCATGTTTTAATCCCAAAGTACTTTGATACCTATCTTCAGCATTTTTCGCCATCAACTTCATGACGATATCTGACAAAACTTGGGGTATCTCTTCACTGTTACATAAAGAGGGTTGTTTGGCAATATGACAATGCACCAACTCCATCGCATCTTCGGATTTAAACGGTAATTCTCCCGTTAGTAATTCATAAAAAGTAACACCCAAAGAATAAAAATCTGTGCGGTAATCAATCCCGCGATTCATCCTTCCGGTTTGCTCTGGAGATATGTAACCCAATGTCCCTTCCAACACATTTGGACTCATTAAAACTTGGGTTTCTCTTGGTAGTAAAGAAGCAATACTAAAGTCAATTAATTTAACTTGTTTGGTTTCTGGATTAATTAATATATTCGCTGGTTTAATATCTTTATGAATGATTCTATGGCGATATAAAATATCTAAGGTTTCGCATAAGCAAATTGCTATGTGCAACAATTCCTGTAGAAACGTAATATTTTGAGACGTGACATGTCTCCTCTCTACATTATTATATTTAGTGAAATATTCCTGTAGAGAAATTCCCCCCATATCTTCCATTACCAATGCGTAGCCATTTTGGTAAGGTTCCAAGCTATAGGTTTGAATAATTCCGGGTGAATAGAGGTTTTTTGTGATGGTGTACTGATTGCGGAACTGCACCAACTCGCTGAAACTAGGATAAGGATTTTTCAGCTGTTTAATAACGACTGGTTTTTGGTCATATTCTCGAACAGCCCGATATACTAGGGTTCTTGAACCATTGTAGAGTTCTTCTTTAACGTAATATCCAGGAATGTGAACCATATCACTAAATCCTAAGTGCTTTTGAATTTAGTATTCCCAAATCATTGCAAAAAAATAGCCAAACCCAAATAATTTATAACTGCTATATAGGAATCTTACTTGAATCTTCCTAAGTATACTGAGAAGTAAACCCTTATAGGGCAAGTATCTAGCCAGCTTGGTTTTTCAAAAATCAAATAGGAGTCCTATATATTGCTGATAATATTACTGTTTCTACTCTTATTGAATAAACTTCATAGTGATTACATAAATTATAAAGCAGAAATTCATAAACAAAATATTTGGTATTTATTCAAACTTATTATATTTTTTCGCCAAGATAAAATATCTCTTCTTATAGTGAATAATAATATAGCCCACATTCCTGCGGAATGTGGGTTGCAAGTATTGCAGCCAATATTATGGTGAAGCGAGGACAATCACTCCTGTGCTTCTTATCAATGGCAAACAACCACTCCATCAATGATTGAATTATGGCTCAATGATGCTGGATTTTCTGTAGCTGTAAATCTTTGGTTGGTGGGTTTGGGTTTAAATTAAGTTCAGTGAGAAAACAGGGTTGTGAGCAAGGGAATATCTTAAGTATTCTGAACAATTGCGGATTAGTTCTGATTTTTCTGTCATTATAATATAGAACCCATTTGGTATCTTTACCTTCCAAGGTATAATAATCCAAGTTACTGGTTATCAAATACAAATTTACTCGACTCGTGCGATCGCCCTGCACGAAGTTGTGGAAAGCGCTTAGCGCTTTCCACAACTTGGACTAATACTAGAAAATGCCCTATTCAAGCAGTTTGACGGACAAAGAGTGGGAAATTATTGAACCCCTCTTACCTAAGAAGAGAAGAACCAAACCCCCAACATGGAGCAAGAGAGAAATCTTAGATGGGATTTTATATCAACTCAAAAATGGTTGTAACTGGTGTGATTTACCCAAGGATTTACCTCCCTACTCAACAGTATTTTGGCATTACAAACAGTGGCGAGCAGAAGGAATAATCGAGAACATCAGGGATGTCTTGCATGAACAAGTGCGCCAACAGGTAAAAAAAAAGCTAAGTGGACAACCTTAATCATTATTGATTCACTCTTCTGTAAAAAACACCTGTAATGCTAGTTTAGAATCGCGCATGTTTTTGTTTCTACAAATCTACAAACGGTATTAAAAGGCACTTAGCTGTAGATACTTTGGGGTTTCTTTTTTTACTCACTGTACCAAAGCCAATGTGTCTGACGATCAAGGATTAATTGAAATGTTGTCAGACAATATTGATTATTTCAAATCTAAACCCGTCAACATTCCCAAAATCACTATCCTTGTTGACAATGGATATCACCCCGAAAAATTAGAGTCAGAGTTGACAAAAATTTATCCGCAGATAATGACCAAGATTAGATTTAAGCTATCACCCAAACCGTCCAAAGCACAAAAACAGAAAGAGGGAAAGATGGGTTTTGTTCCAGTCAAAGCAAGGTGGGTAATAGAAAGAACCAACTCTTGGATGGAAAGATGTAAAAGCTTAGTTAAGAACTTTGAAAGAACTCTTGAACATTCAACCGCTAAAGTTAATCTTTGTTTTGTCCGACTGATGCTTAAAAGATTGGCGACTGGTTAAATAGATCCCAAATGGGTTCTATATATTTATTCGCAGTTTGCTTGGGATTTGCTTCATAGCTATTTAGGGAAACATTATCGGTATTTTCGGATTTATATTGATAAATTACGTAATTTCCCTTACTGTCAAATGTCTCTTCCAATAACCATTGAAAAACGCGGGTAGGACAATCTGGATCGAAGATTCTTGCCTTTTCGCTTTAGCCCTGTCAAGGTGATTTTGTTGAAGTTGCTAAAAGTTTGGCAGTTGAGACATGTGGATGCTGAGGGTCATACTTTGGAGGGTCTTTCTTCTTCTTTGGAGCGCGGGTGTGTTTGAGAAAGGACTTCAAACGAACCCGTTGAGCCAAAGAAACAAGAATAGAAGCAAACTGTTCGAGTTCGAGATCGGCGAAGAGACTCCAATTTTCCGGAGCGAGCCTCCTTTGGAGGAGCTTCGCTAACGCAATCATCATTCCTCGATAAGTACCTTGTACTTCGTCAACCATGTAGTAGTCAGAAAGTCCGGCATCGATTTTTCCGACACCATGTACCCTCGCTAAAACCCCGCGAACGGTTGCCAAAATGTTGTAAGTTACTAATGCTAGGCAAAACGAGAATAATGCAGCTTTTGGATAGCCCAAAGTTTGAATTTGGCAGTGATAATTTTCCGTCACGGTTTGAAACAAATTCTCGATGCTACGGCGTCCTTGGTATAGTTCGGTGACAACTGCTGCGGTAACAGTAGTAATAGGAACCATGGTAAAAATGACAATTTCATTCTCACCGTTGCGAGTTGGTTTTTTGAGCTTCAATACAACTCGTCTCACCCGTAAAAATTCTCCAGCATCGCTCAAACTAACAGTTTGCTCAAATAAATCTCCATCTTCAACCCTATCAACTGCTTGTAATGAGGTGATTGGTTCCCAAGGTATTGATTTATGTTCTCTAATCACGAAGTTTGCTCCACTTCGATGCAAGCCAAACAAAAATCCAACGGTACACATGTTACGGTCAGCAATCCATAATTCGCCTTTTTTTACAGTTTTGAGTACCTCGGAAAACATAGAACGTTCTTGGGCATGTCCATCTTCAGTTGCAAACACATTGATTGCCAATCTTAATTCCGGGTCAAGAACTACCAATGATTTTCCTGGTAGCGCTCCTGCGGCGATTGTTCGCAGTATTTCAAGGCGATGGTCGGTTTTTTGCAGACAGTTCCCATCCAGGATTCTGATTTTGTACCCACTTAATATTTGTGGTGATTTACCACCAACAAACTCTATTAAACTTGCCAGTGGGATGGCTGTTTCTCTTCAAATCGCCGAACTAACCCTCGTTTCGACTCCATTTAATTTGTCATAAACAGCCGTGCGGCTAACGTTCATTTCTTCGGCTTTTGCGCGATAGGCTGCACTTACTGATGGGTGAATACCGCATACTACTAAACTCCGCCGTTCCACAATGCTGGAAAAAAGTAGTTCTCGCGTGTACTGGGATGAAGCGTTTTCCTCAAATATCCGATTGATTCTTTCTGGTGCGAATACTCTTTCCATAAGCCCTCGAACCATTACACTAATTGGACTCTATGAGTGCAAAACGCTCAAATATTGCACCCAGCATTCACCATATCCTCCCCTACTTTTTAGTTTGCTCCCGGCACGAAGTGCCCGCATTATAGCGATCGCATTCCATTATTATCCGCCTATTTGTCACCTTGACAGGGCTACCTTTTCGCTTCTACCAAAAATACTAGTTAACCCAAGTTGCTAGTTATGCGATCGCCAATTACTTTGAGGGTTATAAAAGTAATAAAATCCCCTCCAGGAAGAAAAACGGAGGGGAATATGCTGTCCGGAAATTATTGCAGTCTATGCTATCATCGACGATTTATTAAAAGCGATAGGGCATGAAGAAGATATTCGTCGAGACATGAGTGATGCAGAAATTATTACAACTGCTCGCTCCAGCAGCTATGTTTTTTGGTGGTAATCACAGTAAGGCTTGCTCTTATATGACAGACCATAAGCTAGTAACAAAAATGTTAGAAAAATCACGCTTTAATCAGCGATTACACGGCGGTTTCAATGTTAATCAATGATTTATTTCATCAAATAGGAATGATACTAAAACAAATAAATGATTCTACGGAGTATCTTTTAGACTCCTGCACCTGTAGCAATGTGTGATAATATTTCTATTTTTCAACGTCAAGCTAATAAAGTCAGAAAAATATAGGGGCTATATAGCTTCTAAAAAGCGCTATTTTTATGGAGTTAGAGTCCAGTTATTAAGCACTAAAAATGGGATTCCGGTAGAAGTTGCATTTTTGCGCCAGTTGTGAAAAAAACAAGAGCTAAATTTCCCTCCAAGAAACCGATACACAAAGGAGCCGGAGCAAAAATTGAGACACTCAACTTCTCTGTATACAATACGGCTTAGACCTTAACCGAACCGTATTGGGAGTGGTGTATACCCCAGAAGGTGAGGCTGTGAAAATTGAGGATATGATGTGACGGTATCCGCTCAAAGAGTAAAGGGAGCGAAATAATTGCAGAAATCAATGCTTTGTGGAATTCGGCTCTATGTTGGATGGGTCAAAGAGCAGAATATTTGAGCCAAGGTGGATATGGCGATGGGGTGTGTCTTGCCAAGCAGGGAAAGCACTATTTCCAGCATCTACAACAGATGGAATCTCTCTGCAAAAGTGCGAGCATGAACCGATAGCTGGTGAGTTTGATACCAAGTATAAGCATTGTCTGCAACTATCTGTGCTGCGTCTAAGTTCATATTCCCCACATGGCGATCGCCTAACCAATAGTGTTTACCTGCAACTAAATCATCTATCTCTTGTTCTACCCTACTGTAAGTTTGCGCTGCGGCTTCATACCATACTCCTACTGGGAGCAATTTGTGAGCGCAGTAAGCCGCAAAAATCCCTGATTTTGCTAAAAACTCTGTTGGGTAATCAAAAAAACCAACCATCGCCGTAGATAGTATCTTACTAATTTCTGCCGCCGATTTGACTCCCAATGAGGTAATGGGAATACCATTGACTGGTTCAATCTCAAAACCTAAATCAGAACCAATATCTAGGATTTCTGTAATATTGAGCTGGTAACAAATCCGTTGCAGCGCCAATTTTCCCCGTTTATAAACGCGAGAACGGGGTCCTGGACCGCCAAACACTACTAAAGAGCGAGAACGTTTGATTAAAGGAGGAAGACTTTCTGGCTCACCAACATTAGAAAACACTGGTAAAGCAGGAATATGAGAGTGTTTCCCTTGACTCAATTTACTGATAATCTCTGCATATCCCTGTTTACTAGTCAGACAAACATCGCTTAACTTTGCCAAACGTGCAGCCAAATTTCTTTGCAGGGGTGATGTCCAAAACTGACTTGTCCAGATAGCACCGAAAGCATAAATTTCGTGAAACATGGTCACTAAATATCTATTACTCCCAGCCTGTCGCCAACGCTCTAACCCTGACACTAACCACAACGGACAACCTCGTCGTGCATATCCATAACCCACATAATGCAATAATACGATTGCACCTGATTCAGTTTCTTGAGGTAATAATTCCCACAACCCCTGACGGGAGCGCACCACTACCGTCTTGACTGCAAAATCCTCGATGGTATCAACAATACTCCAATTGGCATCTCCAACCAAAAATTCAGTCTCTAAACCAAAATCCTGGCGTAGTTGCCTAGCTAAACTAAGTCCATAGTCTCCCAAACCATCAATTGCAGGGGGTAAACGGGGAACAATCGCAGTTATTTTAGTCACAGGCTTCATTAAATCATCCTGACAGCATAGATTTGTGTTGCAGGGAGTACCAAAAAATCAATTATTTCAATTTGCGAGCAGCAATGAAAGTTCCGGAAGCAATCAGAGTAGTAAACTGTGGTCTAGCGTAGAATCCATTTTGAATGATTTCACAATTTTGAGTGGGCAAAAACTTGACGAAATCAATAGGATTACATACATAACAAGCGTCGTTATCGGAATGAAACGGAGGTTTGATATCTGGCTTTCGCATTGTAAAGGTTGCCTTTTGAGCCAGAAGTTTGCTGATAATTAGAAATACATTTTTAGGTAAAGATACTAAAGCTTCTGGTAAAGTATTACCACCAGGATGTTTGGGCATATCAGGCGATCGCCAGAAAATATTTTTCACTGGGCGATTTTGCCAAACATACTTAGTTATGCCTCTAAAAGAATGACCGAGACTGAGGAGGTTAGGTGCAACAATACACAGGGTACCTCCTGGTTTGAGAACTCGAATCATTTCCATAATTGCTTGTTGGGGATTGGGGATATGTTCAATTGCTTGATGAGTGGCAATAATATCGAAGGATGCGTCTTCAAATGGTAAATTCATGGCGCTACCTTCTACAAGAGTCAAATTGTCATCACTAGGGCATTCAAAGCCTGCTGCATTGAGATCGATACCAACCACTTGGTAACCTGCTTGGCTTAATAAATAAGATGACCACCCCGAACCACAACCAACATCCAATAATCTTCCTGGTGTAGAAACAGATTGAGTCACAAATTCTATGTATTTTGCATAAATTTCAACTGCTATCTCCTGATTTAAACCAGTAGCTCTCACTGATTCATTGAGTTGACTATACAGTTTTTGTAATACTGAAACTTGCTCTAAATCTGACATAATAAATCGCCTCTAATAACTTTTATTTAATGTGATTGACAAAATTTTTTCATTTTGAGTTGAACTCAAAATATCATTGATAAAATCTGTTACCCGCAAGATTTGTGGCTCTAAATCAAAGTCCGGAATTGCAACTGGTATTGCTTTTTGCTTAATGGCAATTTCTCTGTGCGTAATGCTTTCCATGAGAGTCGCTAGAGCATTAATATAGCAATCTTCCCAAGGTTTACTACCAGGCAATTTCCAAACCCAATCACCCCCGATATCGTATGCCATGGGAATTTGACTTGTAACTACCGGCAGTTTTGCAGATAGATACTCACTCAGTTTAGTTGTGTATCTAAAACTGCCAATACCATCGACACTTTGGGGTAAACTGGCAACATCCATGACTGACATGTAGTCAAGTACTTGCTCAAATGGAACATTACCGGGCAAAAAAATCCGTTTGTCTAAATCCTCACCAGCTAATTCCTTTAAATAAGGCATTCCATCCCCATCACCAACAATTAAGATGCTGATATTTTCAGGTTTAGTTTGCCGGAAAGCTTGCACTAACTCGTAGCCATAGCAATATTGACATCGTCGATTCCAAGCTAGGGAACCTAACAGCCCAAAAACAAGAGAATTATCTGGAATTCCCAGTTGTTTGCCAATAGTCTTTCGACTTTCTGTCAACTGTTCCCAAGTGCGGGGAGAATGTGCCCAACCCGGTGCTGTAACAGCTTTTGGTGCCCCAAAAGTTAGAGCTCTACCAACTAAATAAGGTGTCCAACCAATAAACCCAGCGCAGAACCGGCAGAGAATCCGCTCGTAAATACTTACAATTGGTGCTAGAAACGGATATTTTAAACTCAAAAATGGTGCGATCGCATCCCCACTGCTAAAAACATAGGGAATGCCTAAAAACCAGTAAAGAAACAAACATGCTAACCCTCCAGCAATGCCAGTTCCCTCCATTACTATCAGTTTCGGCTTTGTCCGCAAAGCCTGTCTAATGATTTTTAAACAGCTTGTTAGTTTAGCAGACACGGAAAAGGGGACAACTTGAGTATCAAAATTAAACAGCAGCTTTAAGATTCTAGCTTCTTCATTGCTGCCAGTACCTTTGGTTGCAAATACTAATATTTTTTCATATATCATTACGAGTTTATACGGAAATAAAATTCTGTTGTTTATGTGCTATAACCTTCATATCCTATTGCTGAGGTTTTTGACTACCCAGAAAAAACGGAGATAGCTACCTCTAGTACCGCTACCTTGGAATTAAAAATTAAAAATGCTTACATAGCAGGCTTTTGGGTTGTTTGAAATGGTCGGTTTATTTACGCCATGTTGTACTAGTTAGTTGATGTCTGATTTTTACTTGGCTACCATAGTGCTGATAAACCTGATGTCATCAAAGATATGGGTATATTAGTGAGCAAAAAGTTTTCAAGTTAGAAATTAACTGGTATGCGCTGATTTAGTATTTTTCTTTGACTTGTTAGAGACTTTTAATTAAATAAATATGAAACTTACTGTACGTAATTCCCTAGCTGCATTTTTCCGTACTCTACCCTATTTTCCAGGAAAATATAGACTAGGACCTAAGTTGATACCTCTGCTGACAAACTACGAAATTGAAAAAGATTGCATGGTTACATGTAAAATGCATGATGGTAGTATTATGCATTTGGATATTCGTAGTTTTACAGAACAAAAAGCGTTTTTTGCTGGTGAATATGATGGTGGTATTATCCAGCGTATTTCTAGTATCCTCAAGCCCGGAAGTACTGTATTTGATATCGGAGCGAATATTGGCTTTTATTCTATAGCGTTAGGACGTAATCTTAAAAAACTAGCTGGTGGTTCTAAATTATGGGCTTTTGAACCGGTTGCACCCAATTTTTCACGTCTCTCTAAATTAGTTGAAATTAACGATTTAGAAAATACGGTATACCCTGTTAATATTGCCTTGGGTAATCAAGAAGGGGAAATACCATTATGTATGGTCGATGAAAGTAATCATGCTAATACTGGCAATGCCTTTTGGGTGAAAGAAGGTATGACTTTTACTACAGAAGTTACTTGCTCATCAAAAATTACCCAATTAGATAAATTTGTCCGGGAAAATAATCTTCAGAAATGTGATTTTATTAAAGTAGATATTGAGGGTGCTGAACTAGATTTTCTCTTAGGAGGCAAAAATTTTATCAACAAAACTAGACCTATTATTTATGCTGAATGTAATTCTTATTGGACAAAAGAATTTGGTTACTCATTCCTAGATGTAGCAGATTTAGTAGGCTCTTGGAAATATAATCTTTATCGGCAGATAGGTCGCAAAAACTTTGTGAAAATTAAGAAAAATCATGGAAGTAGCACAGATGTACTTATGGTGCCGCAAGAACAAACACCTGACATCTTAAACAGTTTGGGTGTCATAAATTAGTTAATAACGCTAGCCAAAATTAATTGATAGTTGTAATTGTTAAAATTCAGTAGGTAAAGCCAATATCAGTTTTATAAGTGATTGTTTGATTTATACAAAAAACAAAAATAAATGAGGTTCATATGATTGCAGAAGGTCACTATGCCAGAAAACAGATTTGTTGTCAAAATCAAATAATAGCCTGGAGTCACGCTAGTCGTTTCCAAACAATGCAAAAAATGCTGGCAAAATATGCTAGCAATTATCAAAATTTTCTGGATTATGGCTGCGGAGATGCTACATTTATCAACATGGTTAGCCATTTATTTACGGACATTGTTGGTACAGATATTTCTGAGTCTCAAATAAATGATTGCCGACAAAGATTATCCCAAGAGGAGAAAATTAAATTTTGCTTGACTAACCAAATCAATCGCTCTGAATATACTTCTTATTTTGATGTTGCAGTGTGTATGGAAGTTCTGGAACATTGCTTAACAGCACAAAGAGACAAAGTTATCATGGATTTACAAAGAGTAGTCAAAAAAGATGGGCTAATTATTATTAGTGTTCCCATTGAAATTGGTCCCAGTTTATTTATCAAAGAAATTACTCGAACTGTAGCTGCTTGGTTACGACAAGGAGACTATGATAAAAGTCTTGAACCTTATTCAACAACAGAAATGTTAAAGATGATTTTTGCCAACAAATCATCTTCTATCCAACGTCCTGTATATGGAAATGATAGTCCCTATCATGGTCATAAAGGATTTAATTGGCGTTCATTACGGCATGATTTAAGTCAGCAATTAGAGATTGAACAGACCTTTTTTTCTCCCTTGGGTTGGTTAGGTGGATTAGTCAGCAGTCAAGTATTTTTAATTTGTCGTAATAGATAATCGTGGGATGACTCAAGATAAATTACGCCTTGCTATTATCAGCGACTATCCAGAAGAAAAATGGCATAGTATGGATTTATGTGCCCAAATGTTGCTCAAGCATTTACAAGGGGAACATGCTTTAATTCAAGCCAGACAAATATGTCCAAAATTTCGCTGGCGATTTCAACAAATACCCTGGCTGGGTAAACAACGTTTTGCTTACAATAGCGATCGCATCCTTAACCGCTTCTGGGATTATCCCCGTTACCTGGGTCAGCATGTTACTGAGTTCGATTTCTTTCATATTGCTGACCATAGTTATGCCCAGTTAGTTCATGTTTTGCCTCCAGAACGCACAGGGGTATACTGTCATGACATTGATGCTTTTCGTTCCCTCGTCCAGCCTGAACAGCAAGCTCGACCAAGTTGGTATCAAGGTATGTCTAGGAGGATTTTGTTAGGTTTACAAAAGGCAGCAATAGTATTTTACTCTACCACAGAAGTCAGGAAACAAATCGAACATTACCAACTTGTAGAATCATCCCGTTTAGTCCATGCTCCCTTGGGTATTGCGCCAGAATTTTTCCCTTCTCAAGATTTGGGAATCGCGGATCAGAAAATACAAGAACAAATAGGGGATGCACCTTTTTTATTACACGTTGGTAGTTGTATTCCCCGCAAGCGTATTGATATTCTCTTGGAGGTCTTTGCTGGAATACGGGCTATTTATCCACAACTACGACTGGTGAAAGTTAGTGGCGAATGGACAGTAAATCAACAAGAGCAAATTGAACGTCTGAATCTCAGTCAGTCGATTATTCATTTACAGGGACTAGAACGTAGCACTATAGCCTCACTCTACCGTCAAGCATCCGTAGTATTACTGACAAGTGAAGTTGAGGGTTTTGGTTTTCCTGTAATTGAGGCTCTAGCCAGTGGAGCAATTGTAGTTGCTAGCGATATACCCGTACTGCGGGAAGTAGGGGGACAAGCAGTGGTATATTGCCCTCTTACAGATATATCAGCCTGGGTAAACCAAGTCGGACAAATATTATCCAACCCCCGTATATCTCCTAATATTGACTCGCGCTTGGCTCAAGCAAACAAATATTCTTGGTCAGTTCATGCCCAAACTATTGCCCAATCTTATTTAAATTTAGCTGCTCGGTAAAACTGTAAATATACTGTTTGTGAATGTATGACAATTGTCTTTATTACCCCTGTAGGAGCGATGGGTGGAGCCGAAAGAGTATTGCTAACGATGTTAACAACATTAAAAACAGCACAGCCTAAGCTGGAACTCCACCTGATTGTTGGTACTGACGGAGTATTGGTAGAAGAAGCGAGGAATCTAGGAGTATCGGTAAAGGTACTCAAATTACCAGACGCATTCAACAAGCTGGGTGACAGTGCTTTAAGGGGCGATCGCAAAGTCACAGCATTATTGCAATTAATATTGCAAATGACGAAAATTGTACCCACTATTGGGCAATATCTAGGGGAACTGAGACACACTCTAAGGGAACTCCAACCAGACTTAATCCATTCCAATGGGATTAAAAGCCATATACTAACGGCATTAACTACAAACAGACACATTCCTCTAATTTGGCACGTCCACGATTTTTACGGTGCGCGTCCATTAATGGCACGAGTTTTAAGATGGCTAAGCAACCGTCCCAAACTCGCCATTGCCATTTCCCAAGCCGTTGCTGCTGACTTGCAATCTACTATACCCCAATTATCAACAGAAGTGATTTACAACGCCATAGACGTAAATTACTTTTCTCCCCTGGAGGGGAATTATACTTTCTCAACTTCTACTAACCCCCTGCAAGTCGGACTGGTAGCTACTTTTGCCCGTTGGAAGGGTCATGATATTTTCTTAGAAGCCGCAGCTAGTCTTAACCGTAATTACCCTGATTTAAATGTACGTTTTTGTATTGTGGGTGGAGCAATTTATAAAACTCGTGGTTCTCAATTTTCGGAACAGGAATTACGAGATAAAGCTGCACTGTTAGGAATTGCGGACAAAGTTGATTTTTTAGGCTTTCAACAAAACATTGTCGCAGTTTACCGTTCGTTAGACATTGTAGTTCATGCCAGTACCCAACCAGAACCTTTTGGACTAGCAATTGTGGAAGCCATGGCTTGTGGTAAACCTGTAATTATTTCCCAAGCGGGTGGTGCAGCAGAATTATTTACCCATAACTATGATGCCATCGGTGTACCATCAGGTGAACCTATTGCTTTAGCATCAGCTATTTTAGATTTACTCAACAACCCCCAAAAACGTCAACTGCTATCAAAAAACGCTCGTCGAACTGTCGAAGAACGCTTCAGTCACCAACGTTTAGGTAAGCAACTTCTTGCAGTGTATAAATCTGTGTTATGCAGCAAGTAAAATTCTCGCAACAGTTTTGTTAAGAGAAATACAGTATGTGATTGCTAAACTGATTAAAAATATCACTAAAGATGACACAATTAGTAACAATGGTGATAAATTGAAATTGAGAATTTGGGGATATACTTTGACTATCACTGGTAAAAAGCCAGTAGTTATTAATGCATGACATAAATAGATGCCAAAACTAAAATAGCTCAATTTAGTTGAAATAAATATGATGAGTTTATTTTGAGAAAATAAACCAGATATAATAATTGCGTATAAAAATGATATATATGGTAGTAACAAGTATAAAAAATTTATTTTTAATCCTAAGATAACAGCAATAGATAATGGAAATGACAACATAAAAAAGAATCTAGATTCTTTCCCATGCTTAACATGAAGAGTGCAGTGATAAATGATTTTTTTACATTTGTCATTGTTAATTATGATACTGAATATTATGTATGGTAAACACATTATTGTCCAAGCTAGGGCAACAAGTATTAATCTCATACCCTGAAACAGCCAAATATTAGGAACTTTTGATATATCAATCATCTGTGCAAAGGCGATTCCTTCTCCTAATATAAAATTATTCCCTGTTATTGTCATAAAATGATATAGCAAAATGCTGACACAAAAAGATAAGATGATTAAGAAACCATTGTGACTTTTCAGGAATATTTTTATTATAGGTATAGCAACTAAAGTTCCGCAAAACAACGTTGGCAAAAAATACAAATGTACGCCAGAAGCACCGAATAATATAATATTAGCAGGGTCGCTAATTAATCTATTAAAAGATTCTTTTTTACCCAAAAACCAACCTATTGCTCTTGCTAATAAATAAATTAAAGTCCACGCAAAATAAGGAATTAAAATCCTTTTTATCCTATTGTTTAAATAAAATTTAATTCCCTTTGATATCAGCGAATTATAGCTAAAATAGAAGGCAGTAACTAGAAAAAAAGGAACACAAAAAGGAACAAATGAATTAGTAATATATAGGGCATTTGTATCCCTAGGTATTTCTCCAAGCCCATGAATAAGAACTACCCCGTAGGCAGCTATTACTCTAAAAAGGTCAATTCCTAATAGTCTTTTCTGATGAGGAGGATAATTTTGTGTTTTCATAACCAACTAAGCCATTCAAAATGAAATATCCAAAATGGTATTAATTGTTTTACTAGGTGGGTATTATTGCCTGCCAATTCTGGGAATACAGAGGCTTTTTTAACAAAATTCTCAATTCTTATTCCTCTCTATTTATAGCTGTAATATCTAGTATTTACACTGCTATCATTAATTGCCATACCCAAAACATTTTGACCAGCTTTATCTAAGAGTTCTTTAGATTGTTCTACACTAGCAGCATCTGCAACACCTGGTCTAACTACAAACAAAATACCATTCGCTAATTTACCCAAAATCGTGGCATCAGCAGCTACCGTTAATGGGGGAGCATCGATAATGACAAAGTCGTATTGTTGTGCTGCTTGAGCTATAAATACAGCCATTTGGGTAGAATCAAGCAATGCTACTGGGTTACTTGTATCTTCACCAGCAGTTAATACTTGTAAATTGGCTACAACTTCGGGTGCAGCTTGTTCTAAATTAGAGTTGCTTCGGATCACATTGGTTAAGCCAACTTCATTGGGAATCTCCCAAATGCGGTGCTGACTGGGATGACGCAAATCTCCATCTACTAGCAATACCTTGCGTTCTAATTGGGATATAGCGACAGCTAAGTTTGCAGCAATTGTAGATTTACCTTCTTTGGGTACAGAACTTGAGACTACAATCACTTTTATCGATCGCTCAGGATTGAAAAACCTCAAGTTGGTTTGTAGCATCTGGAAAGCTTCACTGATTGGAGAGTCGGAGTTGTTTTTCACAATTACTTCTGGAACAACTGACATTAAACCCTGATTTGGTAAAGGTGGAATGCTTCCCAGCACCGGATAGTCCAATAGCTCTTTGACAGATTCGCTGGTTTTGATGGTTTTGTCGATTCGCTCCAATAGCCAGATGGTAGCACCGGCTAGTACAATACCACCAATAAATCCTTGCAACAAATTAATATATTGACGGCTCTTAATTGGTACTGGTGGAACCAAAGCGGGTGTAATAATCCGAGCATTTCCTACCTGTTGATTTTCTGCCACCTGGAGTTCCTGATATCTATCCAGAAGGTTTTTATAGCTGGACTCAGTTGCAACTATTTCACGTTCTAACTCACGCTGTTTTAGCTCTAGTTGCGGTAAAGTATTAGCTCTTTGTCTATAGGATGCGATTACCTGATTTAAAGCTTGAAGTTTCACCTGCAAACTGAGACGTTCTGCCTCAATATTGGCGTAATTGCCAAGAATTCCTTGTTGTAGACCTTGGGGTCTGAGTTGTACGATTTTATCGGGATCTGTTGCTGTATTTAAACGTTTTGAATTACCTATAAAACTTTGTTCTATACGCTTCTTAAGCTCTGCGTTGAGAATCACTTCCTGTTCTTTCAGGTTTATAATTGTAGGATGAGAATCTGTTAAGGTGAGCTTTGCAACTTCAATCTTTTGTTGAATATCTTGTAATTGTCCTAACACAGAGATTGTTGTAGGAGATTCGCCAACAAAACCAGCAACTACAGCCTCTCGCGCACTTAAGCCAAACAGACTCTTGATTGATTGCATTCGAGCAGTTTGAGCCTTCAGTTCGGAACGAGTTGCAGCTACTTGTTTATCCAGAGTACTGAGAATATCTACAGTGGATGTTGCTTCTGCTTTTAGGTCTAAAACTTGGTTTTCCTGTTTGAATTTTTGCAGATTTTTTTCTGCTGCTTGTACTGCGGCTTTTCTCAAAGGTAGCTGTTTTTCGATAAATTCTCTAGCTGCTTTAGTTTCAGCGCGGTTAGCATTGATATCATTTTCTATATAGACTTCCATTAATTTATTAATAATATCCGCTGCTTTCTTGGGATTTGTATCTGTATAAGCAAGCTGTAAAATATCGGTTCCTTTGAGATTTATTACTTCTAATGTTCCTAATAATACTTGTTTGTTAAGAGGCAGTTTTAATTCAGCAATTACTTGTTCTGCGATTGGTAGAGAACGTAAAATAGCTGCTTCATTTTCTAGTGGATTTCCACTAACTGAAGCATCTAATTGACCTAATTTATTACCGACTCCGGTGAGGGAAGAAGTAGTGTTCTTTTTAAACAGAAGTTGACCACTTGCTTGATAAATTGGCGTTTCCCTTACTGTTCTAATTATGCTCAAGGTTACTAACAGCCCAAAGACTATAGTAGCTGGTAACCAACGGCGTTTGAATATTGCCCAATATTGGAGATGATTTTCCATAATTTTGTAAAAAAAATTATTATGGCTTATCAATAAATTTTGAATTTAATTATGTTTTAAAATGCTTACATTATTTTTGAAATAAACAGCAACACAGGCTATAAACCATATTTGATTTATTTTGATATATTGTTTGTAGTTGCATTTAAAAATTGGCATGTGCAAAAAAAATATAATATAATATATCCCCTTAATGCTATACTCTACAATTTACTAGAGCAAAAACGTATTCGGGAAATTACTGATTTTTTTTCATTTTTTGTCTCACAGTCACTTTAACTTTATATAGTAATTCTAAATAACTTGTGGAAAATTTGAGGGATTTATAGCGTGGGCAACGCCAGTCTTATTCCCCGTTCCCTATTCCCTATTCCCTACCTCTACAAGTAATTTCAAAAATCAAATAGGAATCCTAAATTAAATTTGTGTTAAAGCTGATTGATTATTTTTTTGAGAAAAAATACTGAAGCCTAGATTTCCGAGCTGATTTAGACTGTACCAGGATAAAGATTGATGACGACAGTATCCGGATATGTTTGTCTTGAATTAGTATCTTGCAGCAAGTTATAGCGAATAGAACCACAATTACTGACTTAGTTATTTTTTTGTCAATTGTTCGGAAATCACTATGAATATCAACTTTAGTCCCAAAAAACTAACTCGTCTAGCTGGATTAGCAGCGGTTGCTTATTTCACCTCTTTGGCTGTATCTCCAAAAGCTAACGCGCTTTCTCCACTGTTATGGAGTGATAGCGATTATTTTATTAACCAAGCCACTGAACTAAACGGAAACCCAGCATTAACAGTAGATAAGTTAGACGCTAGTTTTTACGGAGTAACAGTAGATACGGTAATTGTGAGAATCAATGCGACACTGGCTAGTTCTGGTACTGTCACCAATACTGCTAGCAGTCCTCAAACTTTTCCTGTATTTGCTCTTATACAACAGTTTGATTGGACTCCAGGTTCAGGTGCTCCTGCTGCGCTTAGTACCTTACAACCCTTCACTCCTTTCCAAACAATTAGTACCCAGACCTACACTGATTTAGCACCTAATACACCAACACCCTTCTCACTTGCATCCATTAATGGATCTGCCGATCAAACATTTACTTCTGCAACAGATATCAACCAATTTTTAGGAACTGGTTCATTCTCTGTCGATCCTTTTACAACAATATTGAGTAGTTTTGCTGGAGGTGGTGGTAATGTTAATCTCGATATTAGTACATTTGCTAATGCAACGCTGACAGTAGAGTATTACGGTACGGGTACACCCATTCCTTTTGAATTTTCTTCTAATTTTGGTATTCCCGCATTTGTCGGAGTATTGTTCGGATTGTCTATGTGGAAACGTCAGCGTAAGTTGAAAAGTTTAACAATCAAATAATTTTGTGGAATTGTCATTACTGGTGTTTATTTATCATAGGGTGGGTGCAATTATGCCCACCTTCCTAGTACAAGAAGATAAAAGTCAGTTCAAAGATTTGTTTTGGTTTTGTGGGACGGGCATCTTGCCCGTCCCTTGTATTTATAAGACAGGCAAGATGCCTGCACCACAAGAATCATCCCTTGAATTCAGCAATACCAACTTTTTAAGTTAGAATAAATAATTACATATTTGAGAATTAGGAAACTGTCAAGGGTAATTATTCTAAAACTTAATATGTAATTTTGCATTTTACTGAAGATATTCAGTATTTTTTCTCACTTATAACTAGTGAATTATGTATAGAATATATTGATAAGGATTAATTCTATTGACATGAACTCTTAATATTTAGCTATCAATATAAATAAACATGAAGTCAAATAAGCAGGAACTATATCAAAAGTCATTTGAAATTACAGACCTAATTGAAAAGCGTTCCTTTGGTGTACTGCGGCTTCTAGGATATACTCTCTTACTTTTCACTTTTATTGATTATATAGCAATCCTCGTCCCACCACGCTTAACCAATCCAGACTGGGAATTGAAAGTCATCAGTATGTTTGTAGATAGAATCTGGTCGCCATTGTTGGGACTCACATTTATCTTTCTCTTTACAGAAAAATCTTTGATTTATCCGAGAGAAATAAAAATATTAAAAATCCTCTCTTGGGCTGCTTTTTTTTTGGGATTATTATATTTGTTGATGCTACCTTTAGGTATTAATAATAGCTTAACTATTTACCGTAATTTCAACAATCAAGTTACTAATAAAGTTGCTCAAAGAACGGAACAATTACAAAAGATAAACGAACAATTAAAATCTACTAATAATCCAGAACAATTAAGACGTGTAGCTCAGATTCTCAATCCTCAAAGCCAGAAAGAAAATAATACTCCTCCTGAAGAATTAAAAAATAAATTATCGCAGCAAATCGAACAAGTTGTACAAAATGTTGAAGCTTCTGCAAAAGCCACCAAAAAACAGCAAGCAATGCGTTGGATTAAAGAATCTGTGCGAATCAACTTAGGAGCATTTTTAGGAGGAGCCTGTTTTATCACTTTTTGGAATTTAACTCGTTGGGTACGAATTATTGATAAAAATGCAAATTAGCATACCGGAAATTGAAAAAGCTAAACAGGTGACAAAATCATTCATTAAAACCCAAAGATTTTATCTGTTTGGTATTATTACTACCTTGGCAATACTGCATTTAAGCATTATCAATAATCACCCCATTGAAAGCGAAGAAATTTATTTTTATGCTTTGGGTTGGATTGGTATTCTACTGTTATTGTGGCGAAATCGAGAACATGATGAAGCTATAGCTGGTTTCTCAAGCTTACTAGGTATATTTTTCTTGTTCTTAGTAATTTTGAGACCACTACATTTCTGGAATCTAGACCTCATTTTATTTAGAATTAGTCCGATTATAGCCGCTTTAGGGTTTGGATTGCTAGCTTTTGGTTTTTTAGGAATCAAGCATCACTGGCGTTCATTTTTACTATTATGTTTGATGCTTTTTCCCTATGGCTTCATCAATGATTTTTTACTATTTAAACTTAACTTTAATGAAATAACTGCAACTATATCAGCTTTTGCACTCCACTATCTGGGTTTCAAAGCTACTTATCAAGGAGCATTGATATTTCTACCTACAGGTACAGTGGAAGTACTGTATTTTTGCACTGGAGGTTTGTTGATTGTCTGGCTGTTTAAAATCAGTTTACTGCTAATGGTGATAATATATCCATTAAGTTTTTGGCAGAAATTAGGATTAATTATAGGTGCCTTTATTACGGGTTTTTTAACTGGATGTGTGCGAGTTGCTTTGCTAGCTGTTGTAGTTCATAAACAGGAAGTATTTGATTATTGGCACAGTTATACAGGAGGACACATTTTTCTTACAGCTTCCACCATAATTTATGCAATATTCTGTACTTGGCTACTTCCAGTAGAGGATATTTTCTGGCAGCAAACATTACAAAAAACTTCTCATAGTTTAGAAGATATTCGTTCGGAAACTATTCATCACCGGAAAAAAAGTTTCTCTAAGTGGCGCTTACCCCTACTAGCAACGACCTGGATAGGAATAGTTATTACTGCTGTTTATTTGATGGTGAATAAAGCACAGATAGCCGTCTATCAATTTCCAGATACACTTACTTTGGATGGCTGGGAACAGGTTTCATCAGCATCTCTAGATACCAAAAAAAATAGACAGCAAAATCCTAGTAATGATGCAAATAATCGTGGATTGGAAATACTGCAATCTGGTAAACAATATCGATATTTTCACAAAAGTATTGAACTCAAAGTTAAAATGTTGTATGCAGTCAATAGTAGAGGTAATCAAAATCCTTTTTTGACTGATGTATCGAAAAAAATCATCAAAGAAAAACAGCCACAAATTAAACAATCAAGTGAAATTGGTTATTACACCCTTTATAGTGATGACAAACAGGCTTTCTTAACAGCTTGTATTAATCCTCGTGGGGGTAGTACTGCTACTTCCGCTCAGTTTATGAAAAATCGCTACACTTACGATCTTACTTGGAACCGTCTAGTACTTTGGATATTTGGTCAGGAAATCCTCAGAGATAACCGTTGTCTGTGGACGCAGTTATCAGTCTCTTTAAATGATATGAGTATTACTGATGCTTATGCAATTTTAGAATCAAATTGGACTCATCATTATAAAACTTGGCAAGAACTATTTTTACTAAAACATGTATCTAACTAATTAGAGAATGTCTGATATCATGTCCGTCTAAACAGTTATTACAACAGTAGATTTTGGTGGTTTTTACTGTTTTAAGTAAAATTAGATATCATAACTTAACTTATTGGTGAAGATAAACCTGGATTTTAGTATACGAGTTTCTATATTTTCGAGACTAAATTTATACAAGAATGTTTATTCAAGCTGATATCTCCAAACGAAAATCCGTATATTTTCTAGTGCGTTTTACTATGCATACATTTTAATATTTATATTAATAGTTCACGCTTTCTCATCGCATTGCATTTCTATTCAGAAAATTGTTTTCTCAGATTGAAGACTATTTTAAAAGAGATTTTAAGACAACAGAAACCACGCCTATTTTGAAACCCATAGTTTTTTTATCCCTTGGATTTGGGAGCAAAATTCTATGTTCATGTTCCTCGTTCTCTGTAGTCTGCGATTAGTTCCGCTACGTGTTTAGCTTGTTCCCTTTTGAAAAACTTCAGTTCTTGACTTAGCAGAGGTTGAAATCATGTTTTTTAACAAAAATTATCGGATTATTCATCTATCTAAATATTATCCTCCCAACCCAGGAGGCATTGAAACTCACGTTCAAACTTTAGCTCAAAGTCAAGCTGCTTTCGGTGCTGATGTTCATGTAATTTGCGTGAATGGATTTAATGAAAAAGGTCAACCATCTATGCGGACTAAGACAGTTCATGAAAAGGATGGTAATGTCTGCGTGACCCGTCTTGGTCGTATTTCTTCATTGGCAAGATTCGATGTCTGTCCGCAACTTCCTAGCACACTCTTGAAGTTAGTTCAGCAACCTAACACTTTACTGCATCTTCATACTCCTAATCCGACGATGCTCACAGCTTTGACGATGTTACCGATGCGAGTACCTCTAGTAATTACGCATCACAGTGACATCATCAAGCAACGAATCTTGAAGTATGCACTACGACCCTTTGAATATCTGGTTTATAGTCAAGCTGTCCGTATTTTGACAACTAGTCCCCAGTATATTCCTGGGTCAAAGTTTTTACAGATATACAAAAATAAAGTCAGTGATTTACCCCTTGGATTAGACTGTTCTAGCTATATTAATCCATCACCAGAGGCAATGGCTTACAGTCGCAGTTTAAAAGAACAACATGGAGAAGTTCTTTGGCTAGGAGTAGGTAGACTAGTTTACTATAAGGCTTTTCATGTAGCGATCGCTGCCCTAAAGAAAGTACCTGGAAAGTTAGTTATGATTGGGGTTGGACCTTTAGAAAAACAGTTAAAAAATCAGGCTAAAGAACTAGGAGTAGAGGATCGGATTGTCTGGTTGGATAGAGTCAGTCAGAATGAGCTTGTAGGTGCATATCATGCTGTAACATCCCTCTGGTTTCCTTCCAATGTCCGGAGTGAGGGATTTGGATTGGTTCAGGT
>JASJCY010000232.1 GCA_030065825.1 Nostocaceae cyanobacterium
CTATAGGACAAACCCGGAGGTGATTTGTATTAATCAAGATGTGCCTACTTACTTCTATGCTGTGCAACGGAGTCGCTTATCAATAGTCGCTTCGGCTACTGAGCAGAGGCTTATCAGACACCAATAGGGGTGAAGTTAACCAATTCTACTATACCAAAAAACCCAAAAATTGGCGATTCGTCGCCCATCCCATCACTCATCTGATTAAAATCAAATATGGCTCCCGGATGAAACTCCTCACCGCCCAAAAATTCATCTCATCACCTCCCTTGCGGGCAGGTGAGAGGCTTCTTTTTAGTTGAGCTAAAATATAGCTATGTCTATTGCAAAACTCGGTGGTTTAGAAGCGTGAACCTCAACTATTTTCGCTCAGCAATGAATGAAGTTGATCAAATGCAAAGAATAATGGTTTGTGTACCCAATAAATTGAACATCTAAATGCCTGACTGGAAAATATGCACTGCTACATATTTGCGGTACGATTTTCATCTGCAAGCTTGATTCTTAATTTTTGTTAATTTTTTATCGAATTAGCAAAAAAATGATTTTTGTGACAATTCCCCTAAATTATTAAGAATATATATCAAATGGCTCACGAAATTTCAAGGTTTACAGGGCTGTGATTTTCTGTTATATTAGACTATATCTAGCTTTAGCCTGGAATTTTTTTTGTCATGATTTTTTGACTTAACGAAAATCAATGATTTGGTGTGGGAGGATGTCACCCATTACCCTACACCGTAGACGCGATAGCGACTTCTATGAGTACCCCTGCGGGGAACATGGAAGTTATAGCGGTTTTCACTTGGGTGCAATACAGTCGCTTACCTCACCCCTTCCCCTCTCCTTACTATAGACGCGCAGCGGCTACTTTCAGAAGCCACTACCCTTCGGGAACACTTCGTGAACGTGTCTACCCGCAGGGTAGGAGAGGGGTGTCGGTCGGACGGGGTGAGGTAAAATTTGTATTCTACTCAACCAAAAACCGCTATAAAAGTCAAAAATCAAACCAAGTTGCAATCCCAATAACACATTTGGGGGGAGCATCCCAATTTATAGTGAAATTAGGACGAAAAGGGATGCCCATCCCACAAACATGTATAGGACGAAAAGGGATCCCCATCCCACAAACCTGTATTTGATAAGGGCAGGGATGCCCATCCCACAAACCTGTATTTGATAAGCGTGAAAACCGCTATATAAAAAACACCCAAAGTCTAGAACGGATGCTACACCTAGGTCGCGGTCATGGGTAATGGGTAATGGGAAATCCAATTACCAATTACCAATTACCAATTACCAAGATAAATCCAAATCAGTAACCGCACCGAGACTGCTGGAAGATACCAATTTGGCGTATTTACCCAAAACGCCACCCCTATAACGGGGTGGCTTGGGTTTCCAGTTAGCACGACGAGTAGCTAGTTCCTCGTCAGAAATGTTTAATTGCAATAAACGAGCATGGGCATCAATGGTGATGCTATCCCCCTCTTCTACCAGGGCTATAGTACCTCCAACTGCGGCTTCTGGTGCCACATGACCGACTACCATACCGTAAGTACCACCGGAAAATCTACCATCGGTGATTAAACCCACGGAATCACCCAAACCTTTACCAATAATCGCTGAAGTGGGTGCTAACATCTCCCGCATTCCCGGACCTCCTTTTGGTCCTTCGTAGCGGATAACTATCACATCTCCCGGCTTGATTTTATCGTCGAGAATGGCATCTAAACATTCTTCCTCAGACTCAAATACCCTTGCGGAACCTGTAATTTTCGGCAGTTTAACGCCAGTTATTTTTGCTACTGCCCCCTCTTGTGCCAGATTCCCTTTGAGGATAGCCAAGTGTCCCTGTTTATACATGGGATTATCCCAGGGACGGATAACATCTTGATTTGTAGGCGGCTCGTCTGGCACATTTGCCAAGACTTCTGCAATGGTCTGTCCTGTGATAGTGATACAATCCCCGTGTAACAAGCCATGATTAAGTAACATTTTCATTACTTGGGGAATACCACCAACCCTGTGTAAATCCGTAGCTACATATCTGCCACTAGGTTTTAAATCACACAATACTGGCACCCGGGCACGGATAGTTTCAAAGTCATCTAGAGTTAGTTCCACACCAGCAGCGTGGGCGATCGCCAAAAAATGTAAAACTGCATTTGTCGAACCACCCACCGCCATAATTACGGAAATGGCATTTTCGATGGATTTGCGGGTGATGATATCCCGGGGTAGAAGTTGCTTTTTGATGGCTTCTACTAAGACAATTCCTGATTTTTCGGCGCTATCGGCTTTCTCTGCGTCCTCTGCTGCCATTGTAGAAGAATAGGGCAGACTCATCCCCATGGCTTCAAAGGCAGATGACATGGTATTTGCTGTATACATACCTCCACAGGAACCTGCACCGGGACAAGCGCGACGTTCGATTTCTGTCAGTTCTGTTTCGTCAATTTTCCCGGCTTTATATGCCCCTACAGCTTCAAAAGCACTGACAACAGTTAAATCGCATTCCCTGTAGCTACCGGGCTTGATAGTGCCCCCATAAACGAAGATTGCGGGGATATTCATGCGGGCAATGGCAATCATGGAACCGGGCATATTTTTATCACAACCGCCAATGGTGAGTACACCATCCATACTTTCACCATTACAGGCGGTTTCAATGGAGTCGGCAATTACTTCCCGCGACACCAGGGAATATTTCATTCCCTCAGTTCCCATAGAAATACCATCGCTGACGGTAATTGTACCAAATACTTGGGGCATTCCTCCAGCATTGCGAAGACCAAGTTCTGCCCGTTTTGCTAAATCATTCAGCCCCATGTTACAGGGGGTAATGGTACTGTAGGCATTGGCTATACCTACAATCGGTTTATTGAAATCCTCATCTTGGAAACCAGTAGCGCGCAACATTGCCCGGTTTGGGGAACGCTGCACCCCTTGTGTGACTGCTTTACTTCTCAAGTTTTGCGACATTTGTGATTCCCCTAGCGCCATGTTTACAACTGATGGCACCTGTCCTGGTGGTGATTATTCCAGAGTATCAGAAAGCTTAATCAATTTTGGATTTTGGATTTGAAATTTTAGATTGACCGAAGGCAGAAGCCTTCGGAAGGTAGACGCGGTAGCGGCTTTGAGTAGAGTGGAAGGAGGCACTTATGCACAAGGACGATTTTCCTTTTTCTCTTCTTCTTGATGAATATAGGTTAAGCGTCGTTTACGACTTTATGAGTTTGGAAGCACTCCAAGCTCCTGACAAACATAAAACCGCTCAAACCCTCTTGTGCTCAAACCCTCTTCCTTCAGTTGACTCTTCTTGAGAATGGTGCAACTTATCAGTTCTAATGCATTTGCTAGGTGCGATTCTTCCATTAATCTTTTTTCTGGAAGCGAATCCACTCACCTTCTACATAAGCGATCGCACCACCAGGAAAGGGATCGGTTTGGGAACGGTTTGGGGCAGTTGTTAGGGCTGTAAGTTTTTCTATATGCTCAAATGTGGGAGTGCATGTCAAGATTTGTTGGAGTAGCTGACGCATTACACGACGCTGTAGGGCTATTGGTGCTTTCTGCAAGATGCGACGGTTAAGACTTAGGGCATCGTTTACTGATGCTTCTTGTCGCAATTTATCGGCTGCTTGCTCTAAATATTCTACTTCTCCTTGGAGAATTTCTGCGGTTTGGGCTAGGGCTGATTCAACTTGGGGGTTGAAATTTTCGCGTAAATATGGTATGAGTTCTTGACGTATACGGTTGCGGGCATATTTGACATCTAGATTTGTGGAATCTTCCCACACTGGGAGTTGAAAATCTTGGCAAAATTGCCCTGTTTGGGTGCGAGTGATTTCTAACAGGGGACGTACCAGGAAAATGTTATCAGTTAATGGACGTTGCCAAGTTAAGGCTTGTAAGCCATCAGCACCTGTACCGCGCATTAAGTTATAAAGTAAGGTTTCAGCGCGATCGCTCTTTGTGTGACCTGTAACAATGTAATTGTAATTGTTTTCTTGGGCGATGGCGCTTAAAGTTTGATAGCGCCATTTTCTGGCTGCGGCTTCACTTTTGATGGGTTGGTTTGCTGTAGTTAAATAAAAGGATATATCCCAATTTTTTGCTAATTTTTCTACATGCTGAGCATTTGCTTGGGAATCATAACGCCAACGATGATCGCAATGGGCTATACCTAAATACCATCGCCATTTTGATTGTAAATCTAACAGTAATTTAGTTAAACATAGAGAATCTTGTCCTCCGGAAACAGCTATTAATAGCCTTTGATTACTATCAAATAAATGACGTGCGCGAATGGTGCGATGAATTTGTGCATGTAGGGGAGTCCATGACATTTTAAAGTTAGGAGTTAAGAGTTAGTAGGGGCGCAATGCTTGCGCCCAAAAGTTTGGATTTACGAATTTTGAGTGTGGAGTTACCAATTTTTAATTTTTAATTTTTAATTTTTAATTGTTTTGGGTTTTATTGAGAATAAAGTCTGCAATTTGTTTATTTTTGGGTACAGCATCTAGGGGAGGACTAAGTAATATGGAACGTTGAATAAAGTTTTTCTTACTCTTTAAACGTCTTTCGACGCGGCTAGGAATACCATAACCATAAACTATATGTCCACTTCCAGCTAACACTATTACTTGATAATCTGGGTTTTCTTTGACAAATTTTGCAATTCCTGACGCCATAGTTTCATCCCATAATACTTGTGCGAGAAAAAAACGGTCAGCACTAACACTATTTCCATGTCCTCCAGCTTGATGGTGTTGAAAAGCGGCTAATGCTAATTGGCGATATTCCTGATTATCAGTATTAATTTCTGCAAGGGGAGGAATAAATTTTTTCTCATCTACTGTTAAACTTTCCCAGCCTGTACGAGCAACTTTACGGGTAATTTCACTGGGGGTATTTAAGGCTAAAACTGGCATTTTTTTCTCTTTAGCAAAACGGAGAATGGGAGCATAATATTCCCAGGGAAAACCCCAACGTTTTTCGTATTCGCTTTTTTTTACAAGTTCTTCTTCAGTCAATTTACCAGCTAGATATTGATTGATAACCTCTTGGTAGGGACGCTGAAACATCTCCATTGCTATGGCAATTTTAGGACTGTTTTGGTGGAGTTCCTGAATAATTTTAAGTTGGTTTTGATGGTCTTGGGAACTATCGTGAGTTTCCCCTAAATAAACTACTTGTGCTTTTGTTAATTCAGGTATTATTTCCTTCCATTTACTCACACATTTACTGTTGACAAACTTTTGAGAGCAGGTTGTTTGAATTTGTTGTTGGGCATAAATTGGTAAAGTACAAATCAACAGGGAAAAAGTAAAAGGTAAAAGGTAAAATATGAGTTTTTGCCAATGGTTCATTTGCTGATAGCGATTCTCTTGTGAATGAACTACAATTCCCATCTGTGTTAATCCCTATGTATCTGTGGTTATTTTATCTCTACGTTACAAATAAATTCAAGAAACCAAAAATTTTGTGGATTACTGAATGTAGATTAACTTGCAATTTCTTTTGTAGTAACCTTGATAATCACAACTACTTCTTTATCCTTGGAATCATTATGTACACCCAATAATCGTGATGTTGAAATACTCACTGCATTGATTAAATTATCCGACATTGCTAAATTAAGGGATGAATATGAGTGGGGTAGGCATTTTGCCTGCCTTAGAAATACAGAAAACGGGCAGGGATGCCCGTTCCACAAAACCATCAAAATCATCCCGCATTTATGCAACGCCAATTATCCTTTTCCAGCAAACAAAATAAAGGTTTTGGTTCTATATCGATTTTCTCTGCTTGGTTCTCATCTGGAAGTTGTAAAGCATCAAATAACGTCTTGAGTCGGTTATCAATATCTGTGTTCTGAGATATTATACTTGTTTTTTTAGCGTTGCTGAATCAATGTATGAATCTTGAATAAAAACCTCACCCCGTCCTACGGACACCCCTCTCCTACCCTGCGGGTAGACACGTTCACGAAGTGTTCCCGAAGGGTAGTGGCTTCTGTTGGCGAAGCCGCCCTGAAAGGGCTAAGTAGCCGCTGCGCGTCTATGGTAAGGAGAGGGGAAGGGGGGTGAGGTATATTCTGTAAATTCATACTTCAATTCAGCAATGCCGTTTTTTTGATGGCTGTAGGAGTTGTATATCTAATCTAACAGTATGCATTTTTTTTGTTTTGATAAACGGAATAAGTTGAAGCTTTCCACGAGTAAGGGTTTTACTTTCCTCTATACTTTTTCTATTGTGTACAACTACAGTTATAAATAATCTAGTTTGGGTATTCCAAAATTATTGAATTTGTGAATGAAAGGCTTTTCTTATTTCCTGTTTATGCTGAGAATCACCATTTTACTGCAAAAAACCACGGTAAAAAAGAGTGATCTCCATAAATTGCTTCCTTGCACCTATAATTTCAGCAAAAATAATTAAACCTCGTCCAAGTCGAAAACTGGAGTTTTGCAAAAGGGAACGGGAAGGAACAGGCAACAGGGAACGAGGAACAAAACCCGGTCAATACAGAACTATGGGTTTCAAAATAGACGTGGTTTAATCCTGATATTATAGGAATTTAAATGTGCTTTAGTTTAACATGGTCAAAAAGGTAAAATATACCTAATTATTGCTCTGTAAAAGCACTTTTAACGATGAAAGGAATCTGGCTGGAAAACAACCAACTACAACTACGTACTGATATCCCTACTCCCGAACCAGCACCTGGAGAAGCCTTAGTGCGGGTGTTGTCTGCTGGTATCTGCAATACCGACTTAGAACTATTGCGGGGCTACTATCCCTATAATGGCATTTTAGGGCATGAATTTGTGGGTGTGGTTGTCAAAGGACCAGAACATCTTTTAAACCAGCGCGTGGTGGGAGAAATCAATGCTGCTTGCGGTGAGTGTCGCTTTTGTCGTCAGGGAATCCCCACTCACTGTGAAAACCGCAGTGTCCTTGGTATTGTTAACCGCAATGGAGCCTTTGCTGATTATCTCACTTTACCTGTAAAAAATCTACATATCGTACCAGATAACGTTCCCACAGAAGTAGCAACTTTTACTGAACCAGTAGCTGCAGCCTTGGAAATTCAACAGCAGGTGACCATAACTCCTGATGATAAAGTGCTAGTGGTTGGAGATGGTAAATTAGGACAATTGGTAGCTCAAACCCTAGCTTTGACTGGTTGCGACTTGTTAGTAGTGGGACGACATCAAGAGAAACTCGCCAACCTGGAAGCAAGGGGAATCAAAACTGGTTTTGCTGAGGCAGTGACAGATAAAACCTTTGATGTTTCCGTAGAATGTACCGGGAATGATAGCGGATTTGCGATCGCTCTTCGTGGGTTGCGTCCCAGAGGAACGTTAGTGTTAAAAAGCACCTATGCTGGTAATCTTTGCTTTGATGCTTCTGCGTTGGTGGTGGATGAAATTACCTTGATTGGTTCCCGTTGTGGTCCGTTTGCACCAGCGCTAGAGTTGTTAGCACAGGGGAAAGTAGATGTAAAATACTTAATTCAGGCACACTATCCCCTTGCAGAAGGTTTAGCTGCGTTTGAGAAAGCACAGACCAAGGGGGTGTTAAAGGTGTTGTTGGATGTTAGTGGGTAAACAAACGCAGAATTACTTATTCCTGTATCTGACTTTTCACGGCATCTTTTTCGTTGAGACGGGAGGGAGAGAGGGGAATATGGGAAGTGTAGGAAGATGGAGAGGAGAGCGTCACAACCAGTAAGAGAACTCTAGGTTCCTTACAATCAAGTCCAAGCATGGGTTACTTAAGATGATTACCCCAAATCGATGATTGGTGACTCGACTACTCCCTTCTCGTTCTAAGATTACCTATAAAAATTTCTCCCCCTCTTCCCCCTCTTCCCCCTCTTCCTCCTCTTGGTAGTCTCACTCAATTCCGTAATCTTCTAGCGGGAGGGGAGTAACTCCCCACACCCCCACACCGTCTTTTTTTTTCCACATACCGTGAAAAGTCAAATTCCTCTATAGGGTGGGGATGGATAGCGGACAATTATGAATAATTGGTAATAGCAATCTTGCAATCAGTGATAATTCATGGTTGCAAAATTTTTCTGCCAAAATGACCACAAAAAAATCAATATAGCCTATATAGTTAAAAATAGAATTTAGGAGGCTATCATAAATCATCCTTTTGCTTTTAAGATTTAGCACTTAGAAGCTACCGGGCTAGATTTAGAATATCAGCAATAAAAAAGCATTCCAAGTTGACGGTGGATTGAATATTTCTTTACACCAAAACTTTAGAGGAATGTAGAGAAGCCATTGCTACTACTAAATTGTGTTGGTTTTTAGAACCATGGTTACTACCAAAGTGACCTAGACTTTTCTTACAAGTCTGGTTTTAATAAAGTTCAATCTCTATCTCTCCTCTGATATCTTGCACAGGATCACAAACAGGATTGATTGCAAATCTTCAGCCATAAAAACCCTAATTTTCGTTGAGTAACCCGATTTTTTTGTTTGAGAAAATTTCAGGAATAAATACAAAATTAACTATCTCAGGAGGACTGTATGTCTGACAACAAAGAGCAAGCATTACCATTCTTCGCTCGTTATTTAGAAGAACAATTCTGTGAAGACTTGTCTGAAGAAGAAATGAGTGAAGTCCAAGGGGGTGCAATATATTCTTTCACAAAGAAATATCCTTCCGATCATGAAGAAGGTGATTGTATCACCAGTAAATTCAAAGATGATATTGCAGTAACTCTCAAATATCCTTCTGACAATGAAGATGGGGGTGCAGTTACTGAAAAGTATCCCTCCGATACTGATGAATTTGCTGTTACCCATAAATATCCATCTGACGGTGACGATCATATAGGTTCTATAGATATTGCAGATTTTGAAATATCTTAGATCCTCTATTATCTTTTCCCGGGGATTAGGGGTAAGTTTGGGTAAGTATTATCTAAGGGTTTTTAAGCTTATTCATTCTCAATAAACCCCGTTTCTGAACATGGTGCAAGATATCAGATAATACACTATACAAACAACTTTTTAACTCGGCTTCTCGTGGAATTTTGTCACTAAACCGGGTTGCTGAGGAAATGAAAATTTTATGGATTCAGTAGGTGATATTGTCTTATTAATCACTCATAGCGGTGATTATTTTACAGTCGATAGGGTAGCAGAAGCTATATTAAAACTTGGAGCGCAGCCCTTTCGCCTCGACACCGATAAATTTCCGATGACAGTACAATTACAGTCACAAAGGAGTCATTTAGAACATCTAAATTGTCTAAAATATGGCGATCGCTCAATTAGTGCAAAGCAAGTAAAAGCAGTTTGGATGCGACGAATTTGGCAACCCCAGATCAGTCAAGACTTAGCTCCCCAGTTTCAATCAGCTTGTGCTAGAGAGTCATTAGCAGCATTGGATGGGTTTTGGGATAGCCTCAGAGAAGCCCATTGGGTGGATGATTTGCAGCGAATACATTTTGCTGAAAATAAGCTACGGCAAATGAGGGTAGCCCAGGAAGTGGGTTTTGTCATTCCTCAGACTCTTGTCACCAACGATCCCCAACAAGCACGGGAGTTTTTCTTCCAAGTCAAGGGGAAAATGGTAGCCAAGCTGTTGACTCCTTTATCTGTAAGTATGAAAGGCTCCCCTTTCTTTTTCTATACTAGCCCAGTTAAGGAGGAAGATTTACTGGATGCTTCCTCACTACGTTATTGTCCGATGGTGTTTCAAGAAGAAATACCCAAGGATAAGGAACTACGGGTAGTGTATGTAGATGGTAAACTGTTCGTGGGAGCGTTAGATGCATCTGTGTATGGAGCATCAACCCTTGATTGGCGACGTGCTAGTGGTGATGCTTGTGTATGGCAAACCCATGAGATGCCATCAGAAATCGCAGAACGTCTGCAAGCCTTTATGGGAAAATTTGGGTTGGTATTCGGTGCCTTTGACTTTATTCTCACACCATCAGGGGAATACGTTTTTTTGGAAATTAACCCCACAGGTGAGTGGGGAATGCTAGAGCGTGATTTAAATTATCCCATTTCCGGTGCCATTGCCGAAGCTCTGCTTTCAAAATCATCCCAGGCATTTGTTAGATGAACAATATTTTAATAATTACCCATACTCAAGACAACGAAAGTATTCCTTTGGTAATCAAAGCCATTGAAAATCAAGGGGGAGAGGCATTTCGTTTTGATACAGATAGATTCCCGACACAGGTGCTTTTAGATGTATACTACAGCCAGGGACGGGAGGGGCAAACTCTCAGGGTTAACGAACAAAAGTTAGACTTAAGTGAAGTTTCCGCAGTTTGGTACCGAAGGATTGCCATGGGAGCGAGAATTCCTAATACTATGGAAGCACAATTGCGGTCAGCTTCTGTGAAAGAGTCTCGCGTCACCATTGAGGGAATGATCGCTAGTATCAAAGGTTTTCACCTTGACAGAATCCAAAATATCCGTCTAGCTGATAATAAACAACTCCAGTTACAGGTAGCGCGGGAAATTGGGTTAGAGACACCACGCACCTTAATTACAAACAATCCCCAAGCGGTGAAGGAATTTTCCCAAGAGTGCGAACAAGGAATGATAGCCAAGATGCTTTCTTCCTTCGCTATCTATAATCAGCAAGGAGAGGAAAGTGTTGTGTTCACCAATCCAGTTACAGATGCAGATTTAGAACATCTTGATGGATTGCGGTTTTGTCCGATGACTTTTCAAGAAAAAGTGCCCAAAGCGCTAGAGTTGCGCACAACTATTGTCGGTAAACATATATTCACAGCAGCTGTTGACTCTCAACGCTTGCCGAAAGCTGAACACGACTGGCGAAAACAGGGAGTAGCCTTACTCGATTCTTGGCAAGCTTATGATTTACCTCAGGAGGTTGAGCAAAAGCTGTTCAAGCTCATGAGTTATTTTGGTTTAAACTATGGAGCCATTGACATTATTGTTACACCTGATGATCGCCATGTATTTCTGGAAGTGAATCCCGTAGGTGAGTTTTTTTGGCTAGAATGTTATCCACCACACTTTCCAATTTCCCAAGCAATTGCACAATTGTTAATTACAAAACCTGCTACATAAAATCATCAGGTAACTGCTGAGAATTATCCATGTTTGTCCAACAGAATCAGCTCTAAAGTGGGATTTTGAAGTAAAGATGCTGATAGATATAGCAATTTTCACTTGGATGCAATACAAATTTAACCTCACCCTCTGTCCCTCTCCTTACTATAGACACGGAGTGGCTACTTTCAGAAGCCACTACCCTTCGGGAACACTTCGTGAACGTGTCTACCCGTAGGGTAGGAGAGGGATGTCCGGTCTTGTCAGGGTGAGGTTTTTGGTGTATTGGACTCAACCGAAAAGCGCTATATAAAGACTCTATCGGAACATAGTGGGAGCGTGAGAACCCAAGCGTCTTTAGACAGGGGATGTAGGCGGAGCCTTCCCGGAGGGTAACGCGACTCAAAGGGTTTTAACCCGTCGTTTCTCTA
>JASJCY010000233.1 GCA_030065825.1 Nostocaceae cyanobacterium
GTTACCTTACCAGAAACCTTTGCATCAGATGATTTTAACAGTGCAAACCTCAATCCCATATGGACTTTTGCCGATCCAGTGGGAGATAGTAACTATGCTTTAACGGGAGTTGGAACTGAGGATGCTTATTTAGAACTTGCTGTAGCTGGTGGTAATTCCCATGACATGTGGTTCAGTCAAAACCAAGCTGTGAGGGTGATGCAAGGAACTGCGAATGAAGATTTCACCGCAGAAGTTAAATTTGAATCTCAACCCTCCCAAGGTTACCAAATACAAGGCATACTTGTACAAGAGGATGCTAATAACTGGTTACGCTTTGATGTCTATCATGATGGTTCAACCCAGAATATCTTTGCTGCTGCAACCAATAGTGGAAATTCGGGAGTCAAAATTAATAGTTCCATCAGTTTTGCAGATGCATCCTACTTACGGGTGAATCGTCAAGGAAATACCTGGACTTTGGATTATTCTGGGGATGGTATCACTTGGACAAATGCTGGTAACTTTAACCATACAATAAATGTAAGTGAAATTGGCGTCTTTGCTGGTAATGCCGGAGGAAATTCCCCAGCTTATACCGCTGTAGTTGATTACTTCTTTAACACCGCTACTCCCATTGTTCCAGAAGATGTAGCCCCTGCCAACCAACCTCCTGTTGCTAATGATGACATTGTTTCGGTGGAACCAGGAGAAACAAAAACTTTAGATATCCTCAGTAATGATACGGATAGTGATGGCAGTGTAGCCCCATCCACTATCACCATTATTGACCAACCCCTCAATGGTACAGTTATTCCCAATAATGATGGCACAGTAACTTACAGCCACAATGGTTCTGCTACCACCAGCGACACCTTTACCTACACCGTAGCTGATAATGATGGAGATATTAGTAATACAGCTACCGTTAATCTTACCATAGCTCCCAACCAAGCTCCCACAGCCAATAATGATACAGCAGTGGTGACAACAGGAGATACATTAACTATCAACATTCTAAATAATGACACTGATAGCGATGGCAACTTAGATTTGACTACCCTAACCATTGCCAGTCAACCCAGCAGTGGTTCAGTTACTGTTAACCCCGATGGCACCATTACCTACACTCACAATGGTTCCGCTACCACCACAGACACCTTTACCTACACAGTAGCTGATGATGATGCAGATCCCAGCAATATCGCAACCGTAGACATTACAGTAACTCCTAACCAAGTCCCCGTAGCAAACAACGATAGCGCTAGTGTTACATCTGGAGGTGCGATCGCCATTAATGTTCTAAATAACGATAGTGATAGCGATGGCACATTAAACCCCAACACCGTAAATATTACCAGCCAACCTAGTAACGGCAGTGTCATTGTTAACTCCAATGGCACCATTACCTACACCCATAATGGTTCTGCTACCACCCCAGACACCTTTACCTACACAGTGGCTGATAATGACGGAAGTACTAGTAACCCTGCTACAGTTGATGTCAACATTATCACTCAATCCTCAGGAGGACCATTTATTGACCTCTGGCATGGTTCAGTTCAGGAATTCGGACAAAATGGTCAACCCCAGAACTGGATTAATATTCTTGGGAATGTCAACGACCCCGATGGTGTCGCTTCTTTGAGTTATTCCCTTAACGGTAGTTCTCCAGTCTCCCTCAATTATCAAGCCAATGGTTTACGATTAGCTAATAATGGAGATTTTAATGTTGATATTGCTTACAGTCTCCTTGATGGGAGTGCAGTAGATGACATTGTCACCATCACCGCTGTTGATGAATTAGGTAACGTTTCCACTCAAACGGTAACAGTAGATTATCAAACCCCAACTTCGGTATCAGAAAATTATTCCATTGACTGGAATTCAGTTAATAATCCTCTTGATGTCGGTCAACCCATTGATGGAAAATGGGGCATAGAAGGAGATGGTATTCGTACCCTAGAAACAGGCTATGATCGCTTGTATGGCTTTGGGGATATCTCCTGGGATAACTACGAAGTAGAAGCTGCCATTACCATTAACCAGTTTAACTTTGCAGGAGGTTCAGGGGTTGGTTTCTTGTTACGCTGGAATGGACATACTGATAATAGTGATGACCCCCAGGATCTAGAACAACCAATAGCTGGTTTTTATCCTTTAGGAGGTATTGGTTGGTATACCGGGAATGGATTACAAATCTTTACCGATGATGGTAAAAATAGCGCTGCCAAAAGCTTACAAGAAGGAAATACCTACATTTTCAAAATGCGCGTTGAAGATGTAGAAAGCACAGATAGGACACTCTACAGCCTTAAAGTTTGGGACGAAGGTGAAGCTGAACCAACAAATTGGGATGTTCAAGAATCCTCTTCTTCCGGTCCTGATAGTGGTGGTGCAGTTTTAATTGCTCATCGTAATGACGTGACTTTTGGAGATGTTACAGTTACTCCAATTTCCGGTTCTGCTAACCAATTTTCTAGCCAAAACTCCACCAGCAATAACACTAATAATACCTCAACTAATAATGGGGAGACACAATCATCTACAATTCGTATTAATGCAGGAGGTAATGAATATACCGATGTCTTTGGTCGCCATTGGTTAGCTGATACCTACTATAATGGCGGTAAGGTTCACAATGCAGGTTTAGAAGCAAATGCTGATACTTCTGAAGTATCCCTTTACGGAACAGAACGTTGGGAACCTCAATTTTCTTATCAAATTCCCGTTGCTAACGGCACCTATGATGTCAATCTTTCCTGGTTGGAAAACTATCATAACACCATTGGCGATCGCTTAATTGATGTAGTGATTGAAGGTCAACTGGTTCAAGATAACCTAGATGTTTTCGCAGAAGTAGGACTGAACAAGCTTTTGACCAAGAGTTTCCAAGACATTCAAATCACCGATGGAGAACTCACAATTGAATTTATCGATCAGTCACCAGATAGTAATGCCTTTGTTCTTGCCATTGAAATTTTACCAGATTCTGGAACTATTCCTAGCAAAACCATAATAGCAGATACTAACAGCAATACTTTATCTGCTACAGAAGGTGACGACACCCTAATAGGTGTTAACCCCAATGCTAGCAATCCGGGACAAGGTGAAATAGATACATTCACTGGACTTGGTGGTGCAGATACTTTCGTCCTTGGTGATACTATCCAAACCTACTATGACGATGGTTTAATTAACACCGCTGGTGTAGATGACTACGCTTTAATTAGTGATTTCAACATTGAACAACAAGATGTGATCCAACTTTCTGGAACTTCCACAGATTATTTACTAGGAACTTCCCCAAATGGACTTGCCAATGGACAAGGAATTTTCCGTCAAGTATCCGGTCAGGAAAATGAACTGATTGGTATTGTTGAAGGAGTAACAGGATTGACATTGAATAGTCCCTCATTCCAGTTCGTATAATCTTTGCTTTGTTGATTTCCACCTAGCTTGAAAATAGGGAAAGGGGAAAGGGGAACGGGTAACAGGTTCATACCAAAGAAACCGGGTTTGGGGTGGTTTGAGAATCGAGACTCTGAGGATTTACCCCAAAATCAACCCGGTTTCTAGACCCTCACGAGAGTTTCCTGTTTGCTGTTTCCTCTTCCCTGTCTTATGAGTATAGAATAAGCTATCATCGGGAAAGTTGATAACCGTTTTTATACTAAAAAATTATATGAATCTAATGTAAATTACGGAGTCTTTATACAAATAATTCGTTAACTCGTTTCCAGGCTCAGCCTGGAAACGCATTGTTTCGAGGCTCTGCCTCCCATTAAGTCTGGAGGCAGAGCCTCCGTATAATGCGTTACAATGTAGAACCTTGTAACGAGGGAACGAGGGAAAGAGGGAACCTTGCTTGTTGGAAGAACTCCTACAAACTTAAATTTATATCTTCCTTGTGACAAGCAGCTTTACTCCCTTTGCGAAATTTCTCCCCCTCTTCCAACTCTTCCCAGTCTTCCCCGTTTCACTCAATTCGGTAATCTTCTACCGGGACAGAAGTAGTCCTGTTTCACAAAAGCTAGCTGATAAAACAAAGATTTTGTTGTTTTTAATTAGTGTAGGCTTGTTTGCATGGCAAAGAGGATAAAGAAAAATGCGTATCCTGAGTATACATAATAACTACCTAATTCGTGGAGGAGAGGACGAATCCCGGGAGTCAGAAGAACGCTTGTTGCGGGAAATGGGTCACCAAGTTGATGTTTACCAAGAAAACAACGATCGCGTTGCTGCTATAGGTGCTGTAGGTATGGCTACAAGAACAGTCTGGTCTACTGAGGCTTATCAAATAGTGACGCAAAAACTCCAGGATTCAAAGTGTGATTTAATCCATGTCCAGAATTTTTTCCCACTGATTTCTCCTTCAGTATACTACGCTGCCAAGTCCCAAGGAGTACCTGTAGTGCAGACTTTGAGAAATTACCGTCTGCTGTGTCCCAATGGCTTGTTTTTCCGAGATGGACATGTCTGTGAAGATTGTATGGGCAAATTCGTTCCCTATCCAGGAGTAGTCCATGGGTGTTACCGAGAAAGCCGTGTTGCTAGTGGTGCAGTTGCAACTATGCTCACAGTACATCATACCATGGGTACTTGGAAGCAAATGGTAGATGTATATATTGCCCTCACAGAATTTGCTCGCCAAAAGTTTATTCAAGGGGGTTTACCAGCAGATAAAATAGTAGTTAAGCCTAACTTTGTGCATCCCGACCCTGGAGTAGGAGAAGGTAGCGGTGGCTACGCTTTGTATGTAGGTAGACTCTCGGTAGAAAAAGGGTTAGATACCCTACTTGCTGCCTGGGAACAATTGGACACCAATATGCCTCTGAAAATAGTAGGGGATGGACCTTTAGCTTCCCAAGTAGCAGCAACTACACAGCGTCTTGCCAATGTCGAGTGGTTGGGACGGCAACCAATGCCACAAGTACATGCTCTCATGGGAGAAGCGAAATTATTGATTTTCCCCTCAAAATGGTATGAAACCTTTGGTAGAGTAGCAGTGGAAGCATTCGCTAAAGGAACACCAGTAATTGCTGCTAATATTGGAGCGATCGCCGAGTTGGTAGACCACGGTCGTACTGGACTTCATTTTCACCCTGGAGACCCAGCAGATTTAGCCGCTAAGGTGGAATGGGCATTAGAACATCCCCAGGAACTGAGTGAAATGCGTCACGTTGTCAGGGCTGAATATGAAGGGAAATACACTGCTAAAGAAAACTACCATCGGCTGATGGAGATTTATGCTTTGGTGCGTCGTCCTTAGCATATTAAGTATGTAGACGCAAACAGGCTTACCCCTAGTACTCGACCAAACCAAGATTGCCGGGTAAAGGCAGAGAGGGGGAAGAGGGGCAAGAGGGGCAAGAGGGGGGAGAAAAAACTTTGTTCTTTCCTTATTAACCCCACATAGTTTACTTGGTGTACTACTAGTAGTCCACCACACCAACTTTGATGGGTGAATCAACTTTTCTATTTACCTTCTTTTCTTCTTCCTACCCTTCGGGAACGACTTCGTCGAACGCGCTCTTTGCGTCTTCGCGGTTCATTATTCCACCCCTCAAAGTTTCATTGGTGAAGCACTAGGTTAGTATGAAGTGTGAAATTAAGCTAAGGCGCATTTAAATTACACATTCGATTTTACTATTATCTTGCAGCAGTTGCAACAAGTAATTTTATAGGGTGCATTATAGCAGAATTTAACGCACAGAACGATGGTAATCCGTGCGTTAGGCTAACGCCATAACACACCCTACAAAGATAATTGAGAATGGTAGAAAATATAAAATAAAAGGTTCCCCATTCCCCATTCCCCGTTCCCCATTCCCCATTCCCTATTTCAATGAATACAGAAACTGCTACCCAAAGGAAAAAAAAGGGATATATTCAACTATCTGGGCTGGTACTTTTGACCTTTAGTTCCGCATTTTATCCCCGCGTTCTTACCCTATTAAAATTTCCATCAATTATTAACCTTGCACATCTAGCTTTAGTTCCTTGGTTATGTATTTTTGCACTATCTAAAACACGAGTTAAAAACAACAAGCAAATTGCAATTATTCAAGAACTACTTATTGCTCTTTGTATATTCTTAGGAATAAATCTGGCGAGTGGTCTTTTAAATAATGCTGGCATAATTAATGTCTTCGTCAACTTTTTACTGTTATGCGAACATTTTTTATTTCTACTAGCAATAATTAGTATTCCCATAATTCCAGAAAGATTTATCAGATTTAGAGCCTTTATAATCGCTGCTGGTTTTATTAACACCTTATTTGCCTACGTCCAACGCTATGTTCTCAACCTGCATCTACGCGAGGGTTTAGAAGATAATATTAAAGGGGTTTTTATTGGACAGGGTGCAGGTCACGTTGTTGGGGCTTCCGTGGCACTGAGTTTTGGTGTATATTATTTTTTTGCTGCTAAAAGTCTTCCCCTTTGGATGCGTGGCATTGTACTATTTGCCACCTTTTGGCATATGAATATGGCGGATGCTAAACAAGTATTGCTAGTATTTCTAGTTGCTGGGGTACTATTATTGTTAACCAAATTCAAGAATATTGGACAAGCACTCAAATATTTAATCGGTGCAGTGGTGCTTGGTTACGCTATATATTGGGCTATCTACAATGTACCAGCTTTAGGAGGTTTTCTGACTTGGGCTAGACCAGAAATCTATGGTCCCCAAGGTGAAGCTACCCTGCTGAAAACGGCAACCTTTCGTGTTGTTCCTACTTTTTATACATCTGTTTTAAATCCATTTCTCGGTTTAGGACCTGGTCATACCGTCACCAGATTGGGGGGATGGATGTTGGATGTATATGGAAATTTGCTGCTACCCCTTGGTGCTACAATACATCCAGCTACTGGGGCTATTTGGGGTGAGGTCGGAAAGAGTTGGCTGGGAGATCAATCAAGTATGTTTTCTCCCCTATTTGGTTGGGCTGGAATTTGGGGAGATTTGGGATGGTTAGGATTAGGTTCTTTCTTATATATTTGGTTTGTAGTTTGGAACCGATTGTGTGTAGATGATATTTCCAAGTTTTTAGTACTTTCAGTATTTGTCTTTGGCTTGATATTTTCCCAAATGGAAGAACCTAGTTATATGCTCTATGTAGTTAGTTTAATTGCTATTCAATGGCAAGAACGTCAATGTAAAAAACTAGGTTTTCATCTAGAACAAAATACCAAATTACCATCTCCAAGGTCACTGAAAAAATGGATTAAACGGTTGTTGCTAATCTCAGAAAATGTTTGAAGTACTTCTGAACTTTGCCTTCACCAAATCCAACCATCCATCCCCTATATGACGACCAAACTGATTCGCTTTATCAATATATTCATCCATTTGTTGAGCAAAGTTTGCTAATAATTCCGGATATTGTTCTTCTATAACCTTGTGATTATAACTAACCCAATTCTGGACAATTTCCCTAGTAACTTCTAAATGAAATTGAAAACCGTAGACATTATCCCCAATTCTAAAAGCCTGATTTCGGCAGATATCATTACTCATTAACAAAGTAGCTGTTTCTGGTAATTCAAAAGAGTCAAAATGCCATTGCATTAAGTATATTTTTGCAGGAGAAATCTGTAACAAATAATCTGCTGATGCTACTTCCAAGGGGAAAACAGGAGTAAAGCCAATTTCCGGGATATGATTTCTGTAAACCCGCTTCCCAAATGCCCTTGCCAGTAATTGAGCGCCAAGACAAACACCCATAATCGCTTTACCCTTTGCGTAAAATTGCTGAATTAAATTGACAATCTGTAGCAAATGTGGGTATTTATCATCCTCTTCGGCATTCATAGCACCACCCATAACAATTAGCCCATCAAAACCCTCATCACTCAGGAATAATTGATTATCTTTGTCAGGTAATTTATCTTCCTCCGTGGGCATGATAATTGTTAGATTTGCTTCCCTTGCCAGGATACAATCTGCCAGTATTCCCGGTGGATTTAATGGAGAATTTTGAACTACTAAAATATTCATCTACCGGTTCTATACATATAGAAAAAAATAGAGATATGCCCAAGCACACCTCTAAATCATAAATGATAATAAGCCCAATTATTAACTATCGGTCTACAGACCCCATAATCACGTCAATACTGCCGAGAATAACCACAATATCTGCGACTTTCATACCCCGTAACAAATGAGGCAGAATCTGCAAATTATTAAAATCTGCGGCGCGAATTTTCCACCGCCAAGGGAAGACATTATCATCACCAACTAAATAAATTCCCACCTCTCCTTTACCGCTTTCCACACGGGAGTAGATTTCACCTTTGGGAATTTTGAAAGTCGGGGCTACTTTCTTAGCAACGTATTGGTAATCAAAGCCATTCCATTCCGACTTTTTACCCTCTTGCATCCGCTTGGCTTCCAAGTTTTCATAAGGTCCGCCAGGAAGTCCTTTGATGGCTTGTTTAATAATCTTTACGGATTCGCGCATTTCTCGCATCCGCACCATATAACGGGCTAAACAGTCACCAGCAGTTTCCCACTGTACATCCCAATCAAAATCATCGTAACATTCATAGTGGTCTACTTTCCGTAAATCCCACTTCACCCCAGAAGCCCGTAACATCGGACCAGAAAGTCCCCAGTTAATGGCTTCTTCCCTGGTGATAGTCCCAATACCCTCGATACGGCGGCGGAAAATGGGGTTATTGGTGACTAATTTTTCATACTCGTCTACTTTGGGTATAAAATAGTCGCAGAAGTCCAAACACTTGTCTATCCAGCCGTAGGGTAAATCAACCGCTACACCACCAATGCGGAAGTAGTTATTATTTACCATGCGATAACCTGTGGCGGCTTCCCACAAGTCATAAATCATTTCCCGTTCCCGGAATTGGTAAAAGAAGGGAGTTTGAGCACCAACGTCAGCTAGAAACGGACCAAACCATAATAAGTGGTTAGCGATGCGGTTCAACTCCAGCATAATCACGCGGATATAACTAGCGCGTTTAGGTACCTTAATACCCGCCAATTTTTCTGGGGCGTTGACAGTCACCGCTTCGTTAAACATTCCCGCTGCATAGTCCCAGCGACTAACATAGGGAACGTACATAATATTGGTACGATTTTCCGCAATTTTTTCCATTCCCCGGTGCAAATAACCAATTACCGGTTCACAGTCAACGACATCCTCGCCATCTAAAGTGACAATTAGCCGCAGAACCCCGTGCATTGAGGGATGGTGAGGTCCCATGTTTAGCACCATTGGTTCTGTGCGGGTTTCTATTCTTGCCATAGATTCCGTTTTCTCCAGTTTGTGACACTATTTCAATTGAACCGCTTAGATGCCAAATCAGCCAACGGCAAGCTTATAGAGGCAATTTAGCATTTATTCATTGCCTTGAGGTGAGGTCAGTTGGAGAGAGGTTAGCAATTGCGGGTTTGTGACATCTTCCCACGCTGAATCAAAGATTATGGTGGGGGACTTACAACCCCTCAAACTCCCCTTTAGTTAAAGCAAGGGAGTTCCAAAGAAAAAAATATCCCAATCGTAAATTTGTCTGTTGTCGATCATATCATTCGTAGGGCGCGGAAACCGCGCCCCTACTAGAATTTGGGATGATTTATTTTTTGCTATTCCCTAATTCTCTGAACTACACCATGCATGAATGCAGGAGGTTCCAACAAGTACGGTGAGTTTCGTTTATCCTTGTTGCTTCCGACTCGTGTTGCTAATAGCGAATGAAGCGTTTCGCCTACTTACTGTTGTTAAGCCCAAAACGACAACACCCAAGCATCTACTAACTGATTAGTTTCCTCTCATAGATAAAGTACTCCTAGGGTTGTACTGATGTTTACCAGTTACATTGCCCTCTTCACTCACAATGAGGAAATTTCAGCGTTCGCGTTGGGTGTTGGCGTTATTTGACGAGACAGACTGTGAAACAGCTTTTTTACCTCTTTTAATCAATTGAACTTTTCAATGCAAGGCTGTTGTATCTGCCAGGGAAGCTAAGGAGCTTCAATTACTAAGTTAGCATTGCTAATAGTTAATGAATCATTTTCGTAACTAAACTTTACTTTTTTGCTCAAATCATTGGTAATTGGTAATGGGTAATTGGTAATTGGTAATTGGTAATGGGGCACAAGCCGCAGCGTCCCTACAAACTCATAATTCATGTTGATACACAACATAGTTTTGTTGTACAGTGCGTAAGTCCTAACTTAAATTAAATGTCCCTACAATCCGAGTTTTCCCCTGAGCCACCACAAGCAAGCCCCAGTAACAATCCATGGCGTAAGTTTCGCCGTAACCACCAAGCAATCCTGGGTGCTGTGGTACTTGTCATAATCCTGTTGAGTGTGATTTTGGGACCATTAATATATACCACTCCCATTAATAAAATAGACTTTGCCCAATCTACCCTTCCCCCTAGTTGGGAACATCCCTTTGGTACAAATGATTTGGGTCAAGATATCTTAGCCAGATTGTTGTATGGAGGACGCATATCCATTGCTGTGGGGTTGTTTTCTATGGTAGTGGCGATATTTTTGGGTACACTGATTGGTGCAGTTTCTGGCTTTTATGGGGGCTTTTTGGATGCAGCTTTGATGCGCTTGACTGATTTGTGTTTGGCTTTACCGCGACTACCCCTATTGCTGTTGATTATCTTTCTATTTCGTGATGCTATTAAAGCGATCGCAGGGGCGGAGTTCGGTATATTTGTCCTGGTAGTCTTGGTAATTGGTGGACTCAATTGGATGTCCGTGGCGAGGTTAGTCAGAGCCGGATTTTTGACAGTGCGGGAAATGGAATTTGTCACCGCAGCCCGTGCATTGGGTGCTAGTCCCTGGCGGTTAATTTGGGTACATATTCTTCCCAATGTCATGAGTTCTGTGTTGGTGGCTGGTACTCTATCGGTGAGTACGGCAATTATTACCGAATCTACCTTGAGCTTTTTTGGTTTGGGTTTTCCTCCAGATGTGCCCACTTGGGGACGTATGCTTTATGACGGGCAGAATTTTCTGGAGTTTGCCCCTTATATGGTGATTTTTCCGGGAATGGCGATTTTTCTCACTGTGTTGAGTATTAATTTTATTGGGGATGGGTTAAGGGATGCTTTAGATCCAAGGTTGTCGTGATTTCTCCACACACTGACCGCAAGCTACTAGAAGGGTATCGCTACACGGACATAGACGCATTAGACACGGAGTGGCTTCGGTGCAGGGTAGTGGCTTCTCGTTCGCCGTGAGGCGTTTGGTGAAGGGTAGAGTAACCCAACAATATGCTGAGTTTCGTCCCACCCCTGCGGGGTGTGCAAGCTACAACAAGCGCCTACAATTTTTCGGTAATTTAATAGCGGGAAGGGAGTAATTATCCCAAAAAACTATAGCGCGCTAGTAAGAGTCTTGTTTGCCCAAAAAACTATAGCGCGCTAGTAAGAGTTTTGTTTGCCCAAAAAACTATAGCGCGCTAGTAAGAGTTTTGTTTGCCCAAAAAACTATAGCGCGCTAGTAAGAGTTTTGTTTGCC
>JASJCY010000234.1 GCA_030065825.1 Nostocaceae cyanobacterium
TTGTTTCTGACCATTCTCGCAAATCGACAATCGGTAAAGCAAATGCAGATGGTGGATGAATTTCCTGGCACAGTTGACCATTAAGGACTCGATAGGTCGTCCGCAGAATTTCGTGACGGCGGATGAGTTCCGTCAGACTTTCTGCCAATGCAGGAATATTGATATCTCCACCTAGATGAATGCTCAAGGTTTCGTTGTAAACTGGTTCTTCTGGGGTTAACTGGTTGAGAAACCACAGTTGTTCTTGGGCAAAAGATAAAGGAATGGTTTGCTCTCGTGAAATGGGTTGTAGGGGTGGTCCAATAGTTAATCCCTCTTGCTGAAGAACCTCCTTGGCTAACTCAGCAACTGTGGGACACTCAAATAAGCAATTCAGGGGTAATTCTACCCCGAAGCGATCGCGCACTAGCCCGATAATTTTGCTGGCTAACAAGGAATGTCCGCCTAATTCAATCAAGTTGTCGTCAACTCCGATGGGAGAAACACCCAGAATCTCTGACCAAATTTGAGCTAGTTGCAGTTCTACCGAATCCCGGGGGGCAACAAAACTGGTTTCCCGAATCAAACTTGAAGCATCAGGGGCAGGTAAAGCCCGGCGATCGACTTTGCCACTGGGTGTTAAGGGTAAAGCTTCTAACGTCACAAAAGTCCCAGGCACCATGTAGTCTGGTAACTTTTCCCAGAGAAAGCGGCGCAGTTGACCCGAAGTCGGGATTGACCCCTCATTTGGACAAACGTAGGCGACTAAGCGCTTATCCCCTGGTTGGTCTTCTCGGAGAATCACCGCAGTCTGCCGCAGGTCAGGGTGTTGAGCGAGTGTTACTTCAATTTCTCCAAGTTCGATCCGGAAACCCCGCACCTTGACCTGATTATCGATCCGACCGAGATATTCGATATTTCCATCCGGTAAATAACGGGCTAAATCCCCAGTTTTGTAAAGACGGGACCCCTCTTCTTGACTAAAGGGGTTGGGAATAAATCGTTCTGCGGTCAACTCAGGACGGTTCAGATAACCTCTAGCTAAGCAAACTCCCCCGATGTACAACTCGCCGGGAATTCCCACAGGTACAGGTTGTGCGAATTGATCTAATATGTAAATCTGAGTGTTAACAATGGGACAACCAATAGGTGGTAGTGCTGACCAATTGTCAGTAGAACCGGTTAAGGTGAATGCTGTAACTACAACATGAGTTTCTGATGGTCCATATTGATTATGAAGGGAACAATCTTTTAGCTGGGAGAAAAAGCTGGCGATCACCCTCGTAATTTGCAACTGTTCCCCTGCTGTTATTACTTCTCGCAGACTGGTGGGAATCAATCCCAAAGTTTGAGTGGTCTGTGCTAACTGCTGTAAGGCAACAAAAGGAAGAAACAGTCTTTCTATTTGTTTTTCTCTTAATAGATGTAGTAAAGCAACAGGGTCTCGTCGCACTTCTTCTGAGATTAAAACTAAAGTTCCACCCCCACACCAAGTTGAAAATATTTCTTGAAAGGAGACATCAAAGCTAATTGGTGCAAATTGCAGGGTTTTTGCTTTTGGTGAAACTGTGGTGTTTTCTAGTTGCCATAAAATGAGATTAGTTAAGGCAAGGTGCTTCATGGCTACACCTTTGGGCTTACCTGTAGAACCGGAAGTATAGATTACATAAGCCAAATTTTCCCTGGAGACGCTACAATTTGGCTTGAAGTCATTTTCTTGACTCACTACACCACACTTAGGATCTAAACAAATGATTTTGGCTTGACTTTTTGGTAATCTAGGTAGTAAGTTTTTTTGAGTTAATAGTACTGAAGCTTGAGAGTTTTCCAGCATATAGGCGATGCGGTCAATCGGATAAGCTGGATCTATGGGAACATAAGCACCACCAGCCTTGAGTATCCCTAATACTCCCACTACCATCTCTACTGAACGCTGTAGACAAATTCCCACCAAAACATCAGGACTAACTCCCATAGATTGTAAATAGTGTGCCAGTTTATTTGCTTGAGAATTCAATTCCTGATAAGTTAGTTGCTCCTGCTCAAATAGGACAGCTACCTCATCTGGTGTCTTTTTCACTTGCTCCTCAAACAACTGATGAACACACTTATCAAGCATGATAGTTAACCCGAATATTATTCCACTCAATTAATAACTGGTATTCAGATTCACTTAATGAAAGCATATACCACGGATATTTTTTCCCAACTCTAGCTTTATAACTAACCATTTATAACTAACCATTAGATATTTCTGAAATCCAAAAGGATTAGCACCTCTTCAACTTTTTTATTAGTTTCAGCTTAGTTTAAATGTATAAGCAGTTTTGCAAGGGACAGCTTTTACTTTAGCATTGAATCAATAACAAAGCGTGCGGCAGGCTTCGGGTTATAAAGTAGCGATATTGCACTTAATCGATTTATTCAAGAAATTAAGCATAGAGTAGACAGCTTTTAGTTGACGCTCATATTAAGAAATATTTCGCCAACAGCATCATTTTATAAACACCCTCTAAAACACCCAAGCTAAAACCGTTCAAACACCCATCCATCCCAATTATCTCCTCCAACCGCTCCACCAATCAAGGACTTCCAAATACAAAAATATGCCAAAATTTAATAGTGGGACAGGCATCCTTGCCTGTCCACCCATATAAGTAAGGATGCCTAGCCCACAACATGGGAATCCCACAATATGGAATGGGGTGAATCACCATCGAGGACGGGCAGGATGCCCATCCCACAATATGGAATGGGGTGAATCACCATCGAGGATGGGCAGGATGCCCATCCCACAATATGGGGTGGGGTAAATTACCATCGAGGACGGGCAGGATGCCCATCCCACAATATGGGATGGGGTAAATTACCATCGAGGACGGGCAAGATGCCCATCCCACAATATCGGGCAAGATGCCCATCCCACAATATGGGATAATTTATTTCTTGGTATTATAAACGATTATCTTAACTGATTTTATTAACAATAGACATGCTCTGAATTCGCCATACACCTTCTTGTTTCACCAAGTCATATTTAACTCTAACTGTTTCGTCATAAGACCTTCGCTGATTAATCTGACCATTATCATAAAACTTTGCAACTTCGGTTACCGCAGCTACCACCGCAGCATGATTATCATCGCTATCGTTTTTATCTATAGATATTTCCGTAATTTGATGTTCAAACTGGCGATAGCGGTTTTTTTGTTGATCCTGCTTGACAATTCGCTGCCATTGGGAAAGAGCCGGATCAACTAAAATATGCTCTAAACTTTCAATATTATGATTCGATCCCAAAGCAGTGGCTTTTGTTGATAGCCAGGTCTGAATTACTTCTTTTGCCGTTTCTTCTGTGAGAGAACCCTCTGGTAATTGTGGTTTGCTATTGGGGTCGGGAATAGTTATTGGTGGTTTATTTAGTTCCACCGCTACATATTTGCCTTCCAACTTTGCTGATGGGAAAAACAGATTTTCTAATAAGCCAAAAGTTGCTGTTCCCAAAAACCATAGAATTAATACACCAACTACAGAAGCAAATAACATCCACATTAGGCGTATCTTGGCTTCTTGACTATAGTTTACACGTCGGCGACGAACAACTCGATGACGACGATCTCCCACAGGTTGATTGGGTTGACGTCTTGTTTGCTGTTGAAGATTTGCGGTGTTTGCAGGAGAGCCATTTTGCAATTGCTGGTAACTTCCCGTATCAATGCGTTGGGCTGTAGAAATTGGTGTCACAGGGGTTTGGGATGTTCCCCAAACAGTTCTCGAACCAGCTGAATTTGAATATTCACCTCTTGTTGGTCTTGATGTTTCCCAAGCTCTATCCTCAGGGTTTTTACTGGCATAATGCTGTTGATAATGATTTTGGGAACCAGGATGATTTGCTTGTTTGGAGGCAAAAGGCTGATGGTTAACTCCAGGGGTTCCATTAGTTGTTTCTGTAGTTGTGGGCAAAGCTTCTAAATAAGCTTGTACTTCTGGTTCCGCAAAATATTCTTTCAGTAAAGCTGAGTGTTGTGCTAAGTCTCGAAAGTGGGGAAAAACTTCATTTTCTAACCACTGTTCTCCGTATAAACACAGTCCTGGCAACAAGTCTGGAGAATCTTGGGATTTTTCCCGAATCACAGCCAGTGCTTCATATTCCTGACTGAGTTCTAAAGTCCGAGTTGCTTCTTCAGTTTGCCCCAATAATAAAGCACACAGGGACTGTTCTAAATGAACATCCTGACGTCTACCCAGACGCATTAGCATTTGTTTTGCTTGACGAATTAAGGCGGGTTGACGTTGAGTAAATCCCCGTGCTATCAAAGCATAGACAGCTAAATATATGGCAACGGCAGAGGGACGCTTACTTTCCGACTCAAACAGCTTATGCTGTTCTGCTACGGTCAAGTGGTGACGTATTTGCTGGATAAAACGCAGGAAATCATCTACATTCAGACCAGAGCGATCATCTCCCGTACCATCAATTCCACCGCGAGCTTCTAAAACATCTTGTAACAATTGCAAGCCTTGCTGTCTTTCTGAAACATGTTCCTCGCTCTTGGCTAACAACTCCAAAATTCGGTATGGACGTAATCTGTAAACATCCGCTTGAATTTCCGCTCGCACATTGGGAAACAGCCCTTCCTTTGCTAACAGTTCTTCTCCTGTTTCTAAGGATATGGCAGCATTTTCGTAGTGACCTTGTTGCCATTGCTCCCGACCTAATTCCAAGCAGGCTAAAGCTACAGTCAGGACAATATCTGGACGTTCAACCCCCGGTAATGGCAGTTCTTCGCCGTCTTCCCCAAAATTCCCGGTGACTGTACCATTTGGATTGACTAGGTAGGGGTGACCTAATTTCAGTACAAGTTCGTATTCACCCAATTCTTGCAAGAGCAATAGGGCACCAGGCACCTCTTCTGGAGAAACATCTATAGTTAGACTTTGGGCATCTACAGCACCATTTTCCCCTAGGGGGCTTTCCACCGCCACTGCACTCTTTTGTGCAACCCGTTCTGGATCGTAAGCGTGTGCTAGATACAGGCGATCATAGGCTTTGCGTTCTTTTGGATCTGATAAAACCACGTAAGCTTCTTCTATGAGTTTTTTCCGTGATGCAATTGCTGTTTGAGAATACTCCCGTCGCGGTAATTGCACTATGCGATCACTGTACGCTTGCCGCAATTGTTCATCACTTGCCGCCAACGGTAATCCTAAAATTCGGTAGTAATCAAGCGTTATCCGCACAGCCTACTTCCCCTGTAGCGCGATAGATATTGTTCACTGAGAGCGTTCAGGTCTCGTTATCCGTGCCATCATAATAACCCGTGATTCCACACTTATATACAGTGTGTTTCACAACCACTTTATCTGCCTTTTTTCTATACACAAGTTTGCTATGTTCTTATATACTACGCAACATTTAACCTGTACAAATCTACGCATCCGTAGAAAGTACCTGTATAGGATCAGATTTTCATCTGATGCTTGTTGCTGACAAAGCTCGAATCATAATGTTTCGAGTGCCATTCCAATCTCTGTCCGCTTTGTATCCGCATTTAGGGCATTGGAATTTTTTGTTGCCGCCTAGCTTGTCGTGAATATGCCCACATTCAGGGCAAGTCTCGCTAGTCCCGCCTTTAGGCGTGGGGTTTCTGACATTTGATTTATTTTGCAACTAGAGAAATGAATTATACCATACGTAAAAGCTAGTTGCAATGATAGCGGTTTTGGGTTGAGGGTGGCACACATTAAACCTTACTATCCTTAGCTGACAGTTTAAATATAAATAAAAGTTATTTTTTGTTTATATTAGTTTTATAATTCAAATCAATACTGATTTTTAGTCCAATTTTGGCAAAAAATTTTTGACGTAATTGCGTTGTTTCATGCTATTATAAGAACATCTAGTTTTGGGCTTTTCCTGACCATTTTTCATTCAAAACAGCTACAAGCCTCAATATTCCGTAGTTGTTAACCTAAAAATCAAAATTTCATCACATCAAGAAAGACCAATTTTCCCTCCCCCAATTCACTTCAGATAACAAGGAGGCTTGACAAACTCCTGTCAACATGATATGGCTACAGCACATACAATAGAGTATCTCGATAAATTATCAGGTACCTATAGTTATTTAGATGCCACCTAGTGTTCTGTCCCATTAATTTTGATCGTAAAAACAATAACTTGTGGGTCAGGCATCCTTGCCTGACTACTGCACAGGCATCCTGCCTGTGCCACAACCCGTAAAAATTAATGGGACAAAGTACTAGTACTCCACCAAGTAAACTATGCGGGGTTAATAAGGAAAGAATAAAGTTTTTTCTCCCCCTCTCCCCCCTCTTCGCCCTCTTCGCCCTCTTCCCCCTCTTCCCCCTCTTCCCCCTCTCTGCCTTTACCCGGCAATCTTGGTTTGGTCGAGTACTAGTAAATCTTATATTTGTAGTGATAATTTGTTAAAGAATATGCAGACAGTGGAGGGATTGGGTTGTTAATTTAAAGGCGCTTACCAGGAAATTGAGCAAATGTGCCGCGCATCCTAGGATTGTACGCGAAGCGCAAAGCCAAAGACGCTCCGCCTCTAGTCAATCGGTAGTTAGCGGCACGCCGAGTCTACCATCCTGATTCTGGATATACTTCAACAGGTGCAACCGTTGAAAAAACATTACCCAAAGTTGGACAATGACCTTACATCAACGGCTATGCAAGGATTCCCAGTAGGAATCTCACCTACCACCCGTAGCGCAACAAGGCTTGCCATACAGGGTATTGTCATCGACTCTAACCTGTAAAGCTTGACCACGGGGGCGCTGTTGGCGCTGGTGTTAATATTTAACTCATCCCATGAGACCAGTGGTGTTTCCTGTCAAAAGGTAAGCCTTGCTGGAAAAGATGAGTAATCTTGACCAAAATAGTACAACATTGTCCAAGGTTTTGGCTAGCTATTGCCAACCCCTGACAAATCAAACTTGTTAAATTTTACAACCTCATCAGAACAAAATAATGGTTCAAGAGCGTACATTACCCAAATTTAATACAGCTACCGCCCAGATTACAAAAGAAGAAGGGTTGCAGTTATACGAAGATATGGTACTAGGACGCACCTTTGAAGATAAGTGTGCCGAAATGTACTACAGGGGCAAAATGTTTGGCTTCGTCCACCTGTACAATGGTCAAGAGGCGGTTTCCAGTGGCATAATCCAAGGAGCAATGCGACCGGGTGAGGATTTCGTTTGCAGTACTTACCGGGACCATGTTCATGCTCTGAGTGCTGGAGTCCCCCCTAAAGAAGTAATGGCAGAACTCTTCGGTAAAGCCACTGGTTGCAGCAAAGGACGTGGTGGTTCCATGCACATGTTTTCTGCCCAGCATCGCTTGTTAGGAGGCTATGCGTTTGTGGCTGAAGGCATTCCTGTGGCTGCTGGGGCAGCTTTTCAAACTAAGTACCGCCGGGAGATGATGGGAGATGCATCCGCAGACCAAGTCACAGCTTGTTTCTTCGGTGATGGAGCTTGTAATAATGGTCAATTTTTTGAGACCTTAAATATGGCATCCCTGTGGAAACTACCGATTTTGTTTGTAGTGGAAAACAATAAATGGGCGATTGGTATGGCTCATGATCGCGCAACTTCCCAACCAGAAATTTACAAAAAAGCTAGCGTATTTGATATGGTGGGTGTAGAAGTTGATGGTATGGACATCCTCGCTGTGCGCCAAGTAGCTCAAGAAGCGGTAGCTCGTGCCCGTGCTGGGGAAGGTCCGACATTAATTGAGGCACTTACTTATCGTTTTCGGGGTCACTCTTTGGCAGATCCAGATGAACTGCGTGCCAAAGAAGAAAAAGAATTTTGGTTTTCCCGCGATCCGATTAAGAAGTTTGCCGCTTATTTGACCGAACAAAACTTGGTAAGTCAAGAAGAAATCAAAGCAATTGACAAAAAAATCGAGCAGTTAATTGATGAAGCAGTAAAATTCGCCGACAGCAGTCCTGAACCCGACCCCAACGAATTATATCGCTTTGTCTTTGCTGAAGACGAGTAAGTGAAGTTGGTTGTTCAGTAGATATTATGCTAAAAAAGTCTATCAAAAGCTCAAAATCCAAGCTATACAAGGGAGACCTGCTTTAATTATGAACATAAACTGGTTTTTCAAGCATTCTGGTAATTTAAGCTTTGATTTAACCGCATAATTTTCGTTTTAACTAACAACTTGTACTTCCTTAGGGATAACCAGGAGGCAGAGCCTCAACTCCCCTAGTTACCAGCGTGACGCTGGTAACTAGAACATAGAGACCTCTGGCTCTTCTTGAGAATGGTGCAAGTTATCAGTTTTAACTAACAGTTTGGCATAACAGGTACTGAAGAACCATAAAGTTAGGAGTTAGGAGTCAAAAGGTGCGTAGGGGCACAGCACTGCTGTGCCCCTACAGGAATTAAGAGTTAAAAATTAGGAGTTTGGAATTAAGAGTTACCAATTTTTAATTTTTAATCTTTAATTTTTAATTGTTTCGAGAGTATCACCGTGGTTTCTATTTCTGTTGTCGAAAAACAATACAAAACCTACATCCTGACTGAGGAAAATAGCAATTCTCAGCTAGAAGTAGTCCCCGCAAGAGGAGGTATTATTACTCGCTGGCGTATACAAGGTGAAGAAATTCTTTATTTGGATGAAGAACGTTTTGCCAATCCCGAATTGAGTGTTAGGGGTGGAATTCCGATTCTGTTTCCCATCTGCGGGAACTTACCCGATAATACTTACACCCACAACGGTAAGCAATATAGCCTGAAACAACATGGCTTTGCTCGGGATTTACCTTGGTCAGAAAATCTCCAACAAACCAAATTTAGCCTCATTCTCAACAGCAACCAGCAAACTAGGGCAGTTTATCCTTTTGATTTTAAACTGGCTTTTACCTACAAAATTCAAGGGAATACCCTAGAAATTCAACAGCAATATACTAATCTTGGTTCGGAACCGATGCCATTTTCTGCCGGGTTTCATCCATACTTTGCGATCGCCGATAAAAATCAGCTAGAGTTGGAAATTCCTGCCCAGTCCTACCAAAACCAGATAACTAAGGAAAATCACCCCTTTAATGGCACATTTGACTTCAGCCAAGATGAAATAGATGTGGCATTTAAACAGGTAAGCGCTCAATCTGCCGCTGTTATCGACCATAGCCGCAAGTTAAAATTGACCTTAGATTACGATCCCATCTTTTCTACCTTGGTATTTTGGACAGTCAAAGGCAAAGACTACTACTGCTTGGAACCTTGGACAGCTCCCCGGAATGCCCTAAATACAGGAGAACAGTTGACAGTCTTAGATCCAGGTGCAACCTGTACCGCCAATATTCGCCTCACAGCCAATTTTTTCTAAACCCCTTTACAAAACTCTAGGGATAGGTGTTATAATGCGGAAGTTGCGAAAAACGAAAGGGTCGCTAACTCAACGGTAGAGTACTCGGCTTTTAACCGATTAGTTCTGGGTTCGAATCCCAGGCGACCCATATAATATCTCCAGTAACATATTAAATTGGTTGTATCGTTAAGTTTACAGCACATGATTTAACTTCTGTACTGTAAACTAAAAACAGGAAAGCCAAAGATAATTTTTGTTAATCAATCATAACTATTGGCTTTACTTATGATGATTACACCGGCTTGGTTTGAGGTGATATACCAGGAGTTCTTGATAGATACCCAATGCAAGCCCTAAAATTTCCACTTAAACTTTTTCAACAGAAACACCCATGAATAGTTATAATTTCCTATAAGTTTAAAATTATCTTAAGATTAGCGTAATCATGATTACGCTCGTCTCTTAAAACGACAAGCTGACACAAATTAGGAGGACTATCTATGGCGCTCGTACCAATGCGGCTGCTTTTGGATCACGCTGCTGAGAATGGTTACGGCATTCCTGCTTTTAACGTCAACAACATGGAGCAGATCCAAGCAATTATGCAGGCTGCCCATGAGACAGATAGCCCCGTGATTTTGCAAGCCTCCCGTGGCGCTCGTAAATATGCTGGGGAAAATTTTCTGCGTCACCTGATTTTAGCAGCAGTAGAAACCTATCCTCATCTTCCCATTGCCATGCACCAAGACCATGGTAATGAGCCTGCTACCTGCTACTCGGCGATTAAGAATGGCTTTACCAGCGTGATGATGGATGGTTCCCTGGAAGCTGATGCTAAGACTCCCGCTAGCTACGAGTACAACGTCAACGTTACCCGCGAAGTGGTAAAAGTTGCTCACGCGCTGGGTGTCAGCGTTGAAGGAGAACTAGGTTGCTTGGGTTCTCTGGAAACTGGTATGGGTGAAGCGGAAGATGGTCACGGCTTTGAAGGTAAACTTGATAAAGACCAACTGTTAACTGATCCTGACCAAGCTGTTGACTTTGTAGAACAAACCCAAGTAGATGCTTTAGCGGTAGCAATTGGTACTAGCCACGGTGCTTACAAGTTTACCCGCAAGCCAACTGGGGAAATTTTGGCAATCAGCCGCATTGAAGAAATTCACCGTCGTTTGCCCAACACCCACTTGGTAATGCACGGTTCTTCCTCTGTACCCGAAGATTTAATTGCTTTAATCAACCAGTACGGTGGTACAATTCCCGAAACCTACGGTGTACCCGTAGAAGAAATTCAAAAGGGAATCAAGAGCGGTGTACGTAAAGTAAATATTGACACCGACAACCGTCTAGCTATCACCGCAGCAGTACGGGAAGCTTTAGCAGGGAATACTAAGGAATTTGACCCCCGTCACTTCCTCAAGCCTTCCATTAAGTACATGCAGAAGGTATGTGCTGACCGTTACCAGCAATTTGATACTGCTGGCAATGCTAGCAAGATTAAGCAAGTATCTATTGATGTATTTGCTGTTAAGTATGCTAAGGGCGAACTCGACGCTGTTACCAAGCAAACAGTTAAAGCCTAAGGGATTTGCAAATACAAAAATATCCAATACAGGACAAAAACCTGATTGACTGACAAATCTTTTTGATGTAGGTTGGGTTGTAGCTTGCTTCCCCGGAGGGGTAGCATCTAGACGCGGAGCGGCTTCTCGCAGAGTAACCCAACAACTGCAAGCGATTGCGTTGGGTGTCGTCTCTCCAACCAACCTACGAAATTTCAACACTTCCAAGACTTTTGTCAGTCAACCAGGGACAAAAACTGTGCCTGTCAAGGGTCAATTAGGCAAAGACGAAGGATAATTTATTTTTTGGAGTTCCCTAATTACCACTAAATCATTAAAGTAAGAGGTACGGCATTGCCGTACCTTTAAGTTGATGACCATGTAGTTAATGTGACGAATCCGGGTAGCAAATGAGTTCCCCGGAATTTTAATTGGGTGCAATACAGTCCCTTACCTCACCACACCAGTCGCTACAACTTTGGAAAAGGAACGCGCACCCCTCCCCTTACCCTCTCCTCATACCAAATTCAAAAATGTTTGCTACAGATCAAATTGTAGGGGCGCGGAAACCTCCTAGGGGCGCGGAAACCTCCTAGTAGTCCACCACACCAACTTTGCGGGGTAAAGGCAGAGAGGGGGAAGAGGGGGAAGAGGGGGAAGAGGGGGGAGAAAAAACTTTGTTCTTT
>JASJCY010000035.1 GCA_030065825.1 Nostocaceae cyanobacterium
GCTTTTCAGTTGAGTCCAATACACGAGGGAACCTCACCCCGTCCTGCGGACACCCCTCTCCGAACTTGCAACAGAGGGGAAGGGGGTGAGGTTCATCTGTATTCTATCAAGCGTGAAAACCGCTATATTTCGCGCAGCATTGTAGTCAGCGTCGCACTTTGTTCCACAATACCCGCATACAAAATTCTTTCTATTGCGAAAAGATTTAGCAGGATCAGGATGGATATGCAAACAGTGACTGCAAACCTGACTAGTATAAGCAGGTGGTACAAATACAACAGGAATCCCGGCAATATTGGCTTTATACTGGATAAAAAGTCGCAATTGGTAGAATGCTCGTCTTAGCTCGCTGGGACTCTCGCAGAATTCGTTGAGGGTGGGGAATCTCGCGGAATTCGTTGACTTTTGAATGGGTGACTTTTATTGGTATGTTTTACACATCTGCAAAATGTGGCGATCATTAGCACTAAGTGCATCAATCTGATGATAATCAGTTAGGGTTATGGAGTGGGCATAGGTAATTGGTTTATTATCCGGTAACTTTGGCGTTGTACTTACGGTAACTAACCTAGCCAGACTGATATCACCAGAAAAACCTTGAACCGTCATCGCCAACTTTCCGGAGTTATTTACAGTCCCCTGAAAACAATTAAACTCGGACTGAGGCATATATAAACCACCAATTACTTTACCTTGTCGTCTTTCTAAAACGATGTATCCTTTTCCTAATTGATTCGGTTGCGATGATTGACTATACAAGTAAACGCCATCTTGCTGTGGTACATTTCCTCTGGTAGCAGCCGTTTTAGTCCCTGATTTGTAGATATTTGGCGCTAAGGTCTTGTTTACTTCCGTTTCTTGCGCTGTTTCTAAATCGTTGCTTAAATAAGCCTGGGCTGCTTCTTGGCGACTTTTTATCCACTTTCTCAGAGATGGTGCTAACTCTGAGGAATCAGGAGGTGAAAATACCATTGTAGAATTGTTAGTTGGCGATAACAATGTGTCTTCTGAATCATTGCTATCAGAAACTAAATACGTGTATATACGCTGGATTTTTTTCTGGTTGCTCAGTACTGGCTTCCCCTGATGGGCAACAGCACCTAGAATTAGAAGTGAGCCAAACAGAGGAATTTGCCAATGACGAAGGAATAATAAATGTTGCATTCTGTCTCGCACCCTGATTCTCCTGTACACAAAAACTTACTTGTATGTCGCAGTTGAATTCAACCCTAACCAAGTATTTACGGCTTTGGATTCTGTCCCTGATCTTTTTATTTTGCGGAAAAACTACACCTTAAAATATAAAGTTTTTCTTAAGTTTGAGCTTTAGCTGCTTTGTTACCATTTATCGGGTAACCCAAAGTATTATTCGATAATCCATTTTGCTTTTGGTCCTCGATTACCTTTACTGATGACAGGCATGTCATTAAACAGGGGAATAACCCAAATTTTCCCGACTTTGTAAGCTCCTTTGATTCTGCCTTGTTTGAGTAGATATCGAATTCGGGTTGGGGATACCCCAAGTAAATTTGCTGCTTGGGTGGTACTAACGTACATGTGAAAAAACTATTATGGTTAAATAATAGTTTAAATCACACAATAAGTAAATTGCTCGTCAAACCAAGCTAGGTAGAGTGTAAAACTTTCCCTATGGGTAGCGCAAGCTATGGCTGAACTTGCTACTTACTCTCAGAGGATGTTTGAGGGGTTCGTAACTGTAAATTAATTTATGGACAAAATTACCCAAAGCTTACTAATGCTCTACATCTTTGATTAACTCATCAACAAATTCTCTAAGCCGTTCTTGACAGTTACGGACGGTGATATTATTTACTCAACATATTTTAGATCCCCCTAAATCCTCCTTTGCAAGGGGGTTTTAAGGGGATCAGCAAGGAGTTTGGGTAATAAACAATACTTTTCAAACAACCTCTAAGCCACCAAGGTGCATCTATAACCTGAGGGAACTCAAGAAAGACCAAAGAAACTGGGTTTCTCTAGGTGAAGAACCGAGAGTTTGAGTATGTACATCACCCTAAACCCTTGCTAATTTTTAAGCAATCCAAACTCACCACTTTGCCTTCAAGATTAAATTTTTATTTAGACAATTCCAAAATTTAAGAATTTGCTGATTATAACTCTTAAAATTTTCATTTTTCAGGTTAAGAAAAGATTATTCAAATATTAGTCTAAATATCTGTTAAGCTGAAAACGCTGGTCTCTTGGAGTGTCTGTGGCGTTATGCACCGGTTATTATCTGGACCTTTAAGTATAGAGAATTTAAAGATTAAAATTACGGGTTTACCAGCATCGTTACAAGGTACGAAGTTGGTGCAGATGTCAGATTTGCATTACGATGGATTACGTCTGTCGGAGAGAATGTTAGAAAAAGCAATTGCAATTAGTAATGAAGCTGAACCTGATATAATAGTATTAACTGGGGACTACGTAACTGACGATCCATTACCAATTCGCCAACTGGTGCAAAGACTCAAATACTTACAAAGTCGTTGTGGTATCTACGCTGTACTGGGAAACCATGATATACATTATCCTCATTCCCAAACTGAAGTTACAGATGCTTTAACTAGTATTGGAATTAAAGTTCTTTGGAATGATATTGCCTATCCATTTGGAACAAAATTACCAATAGTAGGACTAGCGGATTATTGGTCGAGGGAGTTCAAACCCGCACCAGTGATGAATCAACTAGAACCAACACAACCCCGTCTTGTCTTATCCCACAATCCAGATACGGCACATATATTGCAACAATGGCGTGTAGATTTGCAACTATCTGGTCACACCCATGGTGGTCAAATCGTAATTCCAGGAATGGGTCCTGGGGTGATTTATTACCGGAAATTCCTGCGCAATCTTCCTAAAAAAGTGCGGCGATCGCTACCATTTTCCCGACCACAATGTTTGGAAGTAGTGCGACGTTGGGAATGGACACAGGGTTTGCACAAGGTCAAACAAAATCTGTTATATGTTAATCGTGGTTTAGGGACTTTTCCTCCCGGACGCTTATTCTGTCCACCAGAACTAACTGTAATTACTCTCAACTAAGATATTTACTTAATAACCGGAAGCTGCGAACGATAAACTTCAGCAACTCCCGGTTGTTTGATTGAAAACTTTAGCAGATAGAAAATACTTGTTGAAGATTAAAGGAATTCACTAATGTGGACAACAATCAGCAATCTAACTATTTAAGACCGTCCATCCTTCATTTTAGCTAGGCAGGCATTTTTGACTGTGCGTTTAAAATCCTCCAAAATAACTCGATGAACTCAAGGCGAAAACACAATTTGTCAGGATGGAACAACTTTGTAGTGATTGCTTGCAAATTAGAGCAGGTGGCACAAGCTCTAATAGAAAAATATTTGTTGTTAAATTCGGAACTTGTTTGTGCCTGTTTATAAGTTAGCACTACTTGGACAGTCCGGACTATATGTTTACTAAAATTTATTTGCATTAAGATTTCGCAATATTTTGACAATTGTTGTGATTTATTTAAGAGTTTATGCTTAATAAGGCGTTTGTACATCTGAATCTATGGTTAGTATTCCTATCAATCCTGTTGACTTAACTCAAACACCCCATGCTGGTTATCACTGGGATGGTAGCGAACGTCGCTTTTTTGAGGGTTGGTATTATCGCGTAACTTTGCCAGATTGTGGTCAAACTTTCGCTTTTATGTACTCCATTGAAGACCCTATCGGTGGTAAACCCCATAGTGGTGGTGGTGCTCAAGTCCTCGGTGCGGATGATGAATACCTGTGTCGCACTTTTCCTGATGTGAAGAAATTTTGGGGGAGTAGCGATCGCCTCGGTTTAGGTCATTGGGGTAAAACAGATTTGCAGATAGTTCCTGGATACCTAGCACCAGAAGTATTTGAGCGTCATGTTCATCAAGGTTATCAAGCTACAGCTACTTTAAATCAAGGCATAATTAGTAATCCTGCTACTGGTTTTTACTGTGGTTGGCAGTATAATATTCAACCTATTTATGGATGGGGTAATCAAGGTAGCTTACAGCAATCTACTGCTGGTTGGATGTCAGCGATGCAGATTTTTGAACCGGGATGGCAGATTTTAATGGCTCATGGTTTAGCTACGGGTTGGATAGACTGGAATGGTAAGCGTTACGAATTTACCAATGTTCCTGCTTATGGTGAGAAAAATTGGGGGGGTGCTTTTCCGCAAAAATGGTTCTGGCTTAACTGCAATAGTTTTGAGGGGGAAAGCGATTTAGCACTAACGGCTGGTGGTGGACGTCGGGGGGTGTTATGGTGGATGGAATCTGTGGCGATGGTTGGTTTACATTACCAGGGCAAATTTTATGAGTTTGTACCTTGGAATTCAGAAGTATCCTGGAATATTCAGCCTTGGGGTAGATGGGAAATGCAAGCTAGAAATAGCGAGTATGAGGTGGAATTAACTGGAACTACAGATTTACCCGGTACTCCCCTACGTGCCCCGACAGAAAATGGTTTAGTATTTTGTTGTCGTGATACCATGCGGGGGCTGTTAAATTTGGAATTGAGGAAGGTTAGTGGGGGTAAGAAAGAAATTATCCTCCAAGCCCATAGTTCCTTGTGTGGATTGGAAATAGGGGGTGGTTCTTGGGATGATTGTTGGCAGTCTGGTTAAAAGTACTGCTATGATAGTTAATGCTAGTAATTTCTGGGGCTGTAGCTCAGTTGGATAGAGCGAGCGCCTCCTAAGCGCTAGGTCGTGCGTTCGAGCCGCACCAGTCCCGTCTTTGCAGATTTCCAGATTACATGGATGGGTAAAACCCAAAAATCCGTGCAATCAGTGAAATCTGCAAGAGGAAGGAAAGAAGGGGAAGATTGTTAAATCAATGTTTCCAAAGCAAGACTAGCAAAGGACACTTGATTATTGGGGTCGTTCCATTGGTTAGCATTCCAGTCAATTTGATTGGTTTCAAAACCAGTGGGGATATCTTGAGTACTCAATAACTCCACCCTACTTCGTTGAGGGTGGAGCTTGTAAGAACCAAATCTTACGTGTTTGACTAGCCCACTGAGCCTAATCCTGGTACACACTTGCGAGCTAAATCGTCTTTGCCATCACCATTAAAGTCACCACTAACCCATTTTTGGGCATCCCAAAATCCACCTTGTTGAGTCGTCCATCTCTGAATATTAAAGTTACTACCACTGGATAAGTGAGCATCAATATAGCGGTTTTTGGTTGAGTAGAATACAAATTTTACCTTACCCCGTCCGACCGACTCCCCTCTCCTTAGTAAGGAGAGGGGAAGGGGTGAGGTAAGCGACTGTATTGCACAAAGCGTGAAAACCGCTATAGTTGCTAAACCACCGTCGTTAAAAGCTTTAGCTAAATCGTCTTTGCCATCACCATTAAAATCACCAAGAATCCACTTTTGACTATCCCAAAATCCCCCTTGTTGATACGCCCAGTGCTGCATTTAAAAGTTACTACCACTGGATAAATGAACATCAATATTAGCTCCACCAGCGTTATTAAAAACATTAGCTAAATCATCTTTACCATCACCATTGAAGTCACCACTAACCCACTTTGTACTTATTGGTGAATAAAACTGAACCTATTAAAGCATTACCATCTTGGAATAAATTATTATTGCCATCAAAAGTAATCCTATCCCCATTTGATAAATTTGGATTGAGTCTTGCGCCATCTTCAATCAGGAAAAAGCCTAATTTTACCGCTCCTATAGGTAAGTCTTCTTGTTTAATAGATATACTTGTTTGATTATTTTGCTCACTCACATCAGCAAGGATAATCTTACCTTCAATGTAGTTACCATAAACATCCACAAAATAGTAACCCAAAGAAGCATCGCTGCTGGAATTTGCTGTAAGCTGATCTAAATCAAGAATTATATCTTCAGTTACACCTAATTGAAAAAGACCATTGTTGTCAGGAGTAAGCTTATTCATATAGAAGTTACGAAAGTTTTCTGTAGTAAATAGAGAGGATAAAAATCAGCAAATAATACAAGAAAATCATTAGCTTTTATTAGCTAAAACAAACAAAAAACAGGATTGAAAATCGTTACTGAAAAACCAGTTTAAGTATCTGCTTATTTGCAATATATATAAATAATTGTTTTTAATTAAAAAGCTTATACAAAAGCTTATATAGTAGGCTTTTAAAATTACATTTATTTGTAGAAAAACACAACTATCCCTATATTAGAATTGCAATATTGTACCAACAACCATGATTTTACAGAAAACTAATATCAGGATTATGTAAAGAATAGGGTAAGGTTATGAACATAAATAATTTTTATTAAATATTTTGGTTGTCAATTGCGTAAATCAACTGAAATTATTTATTTTGTGTAATATTGTAAGCAGAAGTCTCCAATTGAGATGCAATGGGGAAATTATGAATGGAGTACGATCGCAAAAGCAGCAAGTCTTTAAAGTCCCTCTTCTTGGCTTGAGAGAGGGATTTAGGCTCAAGAGTGCAAATCACTGCAAATTTTTTTGTCAAAATGTTAGATAAAGTATTTCCGGAATAGGCAATACTAAATTTGAATCAGTAAATAAAATGACAGCGACATTAAGTACTTCTGTGAAAATAAATATTACAGAACAGCAAAAACAGGATTGTTGGGAATTTGCACAAATCTATGCAGATACAGTTCGTAATATATATGCAAAAGATAGAAAGCAAGAAGACACAAAAATTATTGTTAATCAAGCATATTGGGCAAAGTTAGCAGAGGTAGCTGTTGAGACAGCAATAGAAAATACAGGAGTAAAAATTATTGACGGGGTAGATTTCTCTATTCATCAGCGACATCAGAAAAGCTTTGATGCAGATATTAAAACAGTTAACGCTCTGATTCATGTAAAAAGCGTACATTTTGATCGAAAAGAAAAATCATGGGCTTTTCAGAAATCAGATCCAGTGGTTTACGAACCAGAACAAGACGAAGTTTTAGTGTTTTGTGTAACACATCCAACCTACGTTGAAATAGTTGGTGCTTGTAGAGCTACTGAAGCTTTGGAGTTTTATTATCGTCCTCGCAAAGATGAATTATCAGCAACTAAAGAATGCCTATATTTAAAGAATCATCCCAAAAAGTTCAAAGTGCCTGAGATAAATAAAATACTTCAGCCTTTAAAAATTGTTTTACAATCTATACCTGAAAATAGGGTAGGATTTACAGACAAATCAAGACAGACAATGCAAAGTTATGTTTGGAAAGAGTTTTAAATAATCAGGGTTTACCCCTGGCATAATATAAAGGTTCGTAGTTGGGCTTTTTAACCCATATTTTTAGAGTTCCTCAAGCCCAATTACAAACAAAAAAATGTGACAATATCGTAAGTCCTAACAATAAAGCCAAAGCCTATTTACCGTTGGTAAAAACTACCCACACCAAGTAGAGTGGTAAAAAGCTGTCTGTTGAGATGCAGTAGTTGAAGGAGGAACATCCCAATTTTCAGCGCAGGAATAGGCATTCCGGTCGATTCCACAAAATTATTAAAATCATACCGCATTTATGCAACTTCATTCATTTTTGATGCTTTGAGGAAACAGGAAATAGAAGTTGTAGTGATATTTTTTTTAAAATCAAATACTAATCCTATAGAATTAATTTATGCTTATTGCTTTATTTAACTGAAGATGCTGGAAATTACTATCGCTATATTGATTGTGATCTTGGGATCAGCCCTTTGTTCGATGACAGAAACGGCATTATTTTCAGTTCCCAGGGTGCGAGTTCAACAATTAGCACAGTCTAAAAAACCTGCTGCAGAAGCATTATTGGGGATTCGGAGAAATATGAATCGACCAATTGCTACTATTGTAATTGTAAATAATATCTTTAATATTGTTGGTGCTGCGGTAATTGGTATCCTTGCTGATAAGGCTTTAGGAGAAGCAGGAATAGGGGTAGTCACCAGTATTTTAACTCTTTTGATTATAATTTTTGGAGAAATTATTCCCAAAACTCTTGGTGAAAGATATTCCCTCACAATTGGATTATTAATTGCCCTACCAGTCCGCTTCTTAACTGTTATGTTTACCCCCATAGTATGGATGGTAGAGAAAATTACTCTTCCCTTTACCCAAGGTAGAAAAATTCCCACTACAAACGAAGCAGAAATCAGATTTTTAGCAACGATTGGTCATCAAGAAGGGGTAATAGAAGACGACGAAGCAGAAATGATTCAACGGGTATTTCAGTTAAATGATTTAACTGCTGCTGATGTCATGTCACCAAGAATTACTATTACTTATTTACATGGTGATAAAACTTTAAATGAGGTTAAAAAAGACATCATTTATTCACAACACAGTCGCATAATTGTGATTGATGAGTCCCTCGACCAAGTGATTGGTATTGCCTTAAAGCATGAATTATTAACTGCACTTATTGAAGATAAACAAGAGCAAACTGTTTCAACTCTTATCCGTCCGGTTCACTTTGTTCCAGAAATGGTAAGGTCGGATAAACTTCTGAAAAATTTTCAAGAAACCCACGAACATTTAATGGTTGTGTTGGATGAATATGGAGGGGTTTCTGGTGTCGTTACACTGGAAGATGTACTGGAAGTTTTAACAGGTGAAATTGTCGATGAAACTGATAAAACTATTGACTTACAAGAAATCGCTCGGAAACGGCGAGCAAATATGTTAAAGTCCCGGGGTTTAGAGACAAATTAGGGTAATAGGTAATAGGTAATAGGTAATAGGTAATAGGTAATAGGTAATAGGTAATAGGTTTACCTGTAAAAAAAACTCGGTTTGCGCTCAGTAAAGGAAGAACAAAAATAAATAATCCCAAATTGTCAGGGCGCGGTTTCCGCGCCCTGACCAATGGTACAATTGGTTAATTTACGATTGGAATATTTTTTTATTTGAAAGTCCCTAAAAAGTTTAGCTGTAAAAAAAAACACCTTCGGCATAATCAGGAGTTTACCTGTAAAAAAAATTGTAGTTCCTATATTTGTTCTTAGTAGAATAAATCGCCAATTTGAACTAGCAATGAGTTCAGAAACATGATTTACTTAACAAATAATAATATCTACAAGTTTGCAAAGAAAGACAACGGAGGAGTGATGTCAGTACTCAAAACTGCCAACAGTAATGTTTTTTCACAAGATAGCATTACCAAACGCTTACAGGTGAAAAATTTGTTAGAATCTACCAAAATGGTTTCTACTATTGCTGGTAGTGATGTTATTCAAGGATTAACTCAAACACCCAAAACTTTGCCTTCTAAATATTTCTACGATGACAGAGGTTCGGAATTATTTGAAGCAATCTGCGAGTTACCAGAGTATTACCCGACTCGCACAGAAACATCAATTTTACAAAAATATGCTGGGGAAATTGCTGATATCACTGGTGCTTGTGAATTGGTGGAACTTGGTAGCGGTAGTTCTAGCAAAACCCGAATTCTACTAGATGCTTACAAACACAAAAACTTACCCCTGCGCTATCTTCCCATAGACGTGAGTGCAGGAATGTTAGAAACTAGTGCCAGGAAACTATTAACAGATTATCCCTCACTGCAAGTTCATGCCTTAGCTGCTACCTATAACATGGCACTTTCCCACTTGCAACCATCCCCATTACCCAGTCGCACCATCGCTTTTATTGGTAGTTCCTTAGGAAATTTGAACCCCTATGAATGCGATCGCTTCTTTTCTCAGATTACAGATGCTTTACAGATGGGTGAATATTTCTTATTGGGAATAGACTTACAAAAGCCAAAACATATCCTAGAAGCTGCCTATAATGACGCTCAAGGGGTGACAGCAGCGTTTAACCTAAATATGTTAGAACATCTCAATCGACGCTTTGAGGGCGATTTTGACACCACTCAGTTTGAACATTGGGCATTTTATAACCAGGTTGAAAATCAAATAGAGATGCACCTGCACAGTTTGCGATCGCAAACTGTGGAATTACGCGCTCTCAATCTCAAAGTTCATTTTGAACTAGGTGAAACCATCCACACCGAAATTTCCCGTAAATTCAATCTTCAGACAATCCAGAATGAATTACAGGCTAAGGGTTTGGTACCCCAAAAAGCTTGGACTGATGAAAATCAGTGGTTTGGTTTGATACTTTCTCAAATGCAAATATAGTTACCTTGAGAGTATAAACCGGGTTTAGTCCACAAGCAACCCGGTTTTTCCCTGGTTAGAATCATCAGCGATACTAACATTTGCTCACAAATACTTCTTGCTACCCTGCGGGAATGCCTTCGACGAACAATCTGGCAACGCGCTGCCTCGCTTTTTTTAGTCTTGTTGAGAATGGTGCAAGATGTGAGTAGACGAGGTTAATTTCAGTAATATCACTACGATTTTTTACCAGTTAGTTCAGTGATTTGTGGTACTCCGTCCCTGTTGGAGTCAAAGACGATACCTGATTATTTGGGATTACTCCTGGTAGGCTTTTGTATTCGTTAATCCCCCCCATTGATAATGCTAAGAGCCTTTCCTGGACTGGGAGGTAGGAAATCATACCTTTGATAGATGCAGTAGTTATGAATATTGTTCATAATTTATTTGATAGATTTCGTATTCCCGTATATATCTGTAAATATTTCAGATATATACGAATTTTTTTATTAAATTACTTTAGGCATAATTATATCAGAAAAAATGAATTAATTTAGATTCCTTTACAACAAAATTATGTAAAATACTATACATATAGTATGCATGAAAATCAAATAATTTGAACAAATTTCATAAATTTTTAACTATTAACCCAAGTTGCTACTCCTGTCCCGCTAGAAGATTACCTAATTGAGTGAGTCAGACCCATTCATAGGAAGAAGAGGGGGAAGAGTCCTATCAAGGACAACCCCTAAGGTAAGAGCATGATTAAATCGTGAAATTCTTTTTTAAACTTACTTAAACTTGTGCAATTTAAGTAAGTTTTTATCCCTTGTTTAACAGACTTTGTAGATGTATACTTAAACTAATGCCAAAAACCAAGGCTTAATTAATCTGGTTTGTAAACCACAGTCGATTCAAAACTGGCAAGCCTGTAAAAAGGTCAAATGGGAGTCCACAGTTTGTTAAATTTGCTCTTAATAATGGATGAACAATGGCTAAAAGCTTCTCTAGGAGAAGACCCCCATAGGGGGTCTACAGAAAACCTTTTTCATAGTAGGCTCGGCTAGAGCCGAATTTACGCCTGTGGACAAGAAGATGCCGACATCCTTGGATAAAGCAGGAAGCAGACCCTCTAAAGTTTTCTTTAGTTGAATGACTAGATTTGCAGAAGTTTAGTCAAGTTTTGTGTAGCACTCATTTAGGAGTAATTGTTTTTATCTAAATTTCGGCATTGCTGAATTAAGAGATGATTCTTGTGGTGCAGGCCGGAGTGCCTGCCTCATAAATACTGATAACGGGCAGGGATGCCCGTTCCACAAGGCAAGATACCCATCCCACAAAAACATCAAAATCATACCGCATTTATGCAACGCCTAAATTTCGATTTGTGATTTGAAAATATTGTGATTCTCGCGATAATGACTCGCATCAGCAAAAGGAAATACGTGATAGCAGGGGGGTAGCCTGACTCTAGGATAACAAGCATTTTCCGTCACACCCGTAGCATTGTTGGTGAGAATGTCAACAGGAGATAAGTATTACTTTGTTTGCTGAAAAACTACAGCATTTTGCCAGTAAATAAGGTACAAAAATAAATTATAAAACTATTGAGGGGTGGAGAGCAAGCAGCGCGTTGCGAACTTTCCCAAAGTTGTAGCGACTGCGGAGCATCTTTGCCCGTCCGATTGTACCTCATAAAGATGAAATATGCTGTATCTGTGACTAGGTATCACAAGCATTTAGTAGATTAGATTCAGAGTTGTAATGCATATTATTGAGACTAAAATCCCTGAGGTTTTCATCGTTGAACCTCGAGTGTTTGGAGATGACCGTGGTTTTTTCTATGAAAGCTACAACAAGAAAGCTTTCAGGGAAAAAGTGGGTATAACTGTTGATTTTGTGCAAGATAATCATTCACGTTCCACTCAAAATGTCTTGCGTGGCTTACATTATCAGATCCAGCAACCCCAGGGAAAATTAGTGCGAGTTGTGGTTGGTACTGTGTTTGATGTTGCAGTGGACATCAGAAGAAACTCTCCTCGCTTCGGTGAGTGGATAGGTTGCTTGCTGAGTGCAGAAAACAAACAGCAACTTTGGATACCCCCAGGATTTGCCCATGGCTTTTTAGTAGTTTCAGAAGTAGCGGAAGTTCTGTATAAAACTACTGATTACTATGCTCCTCAACACGAGCGTAGTTTATTATGGAACGACCCTGACTTAGCCATCCACTGGCCCTTAACGGGAGATCCAATATTATCAGCCAAAGACCAAGCTGGTCAACCCCTAAAAACTGCTGAGGTTTACTGATGAAACGTATTTTACTCACTGGTATTACTGGGCAATTAGGTGAGGAATTGCAGCGGACTTTAGTTCCTTTTGGGGAAATAATTGGTGTCGATCGCCAGAGTTTGGATTTGAGCCAAACAGAGCAAATTCGGGGGGTAATTGCCCAAATTCAGCCGGATTTAATTATCAATGCAGCAGCATATACAGCAGTTGACAAAGCGGAAACAGAAACAGAAGCAGCAATGGCAATTAATGCCACAGCCCCTACTATTATGGCACAGGAGGCTGAGCGAATTGGTGCAACATTAATCCATGTTTCCACGGATTACGTATTTGATGGCAGTAAAAATATCCCCTACACCGAGTCAGATCATCCCAATCCCATTAATGCCTACGGGAAATCCAAGCTTTTAGGGGAACAAGGGGTACAGCAAAACTGTGATCGGCACATCATTCTTAGGACAGCCTGGGTTTATGGAGTATATGGCAAGGGTAACTTTGTCAAAACAATGCTGCGGTTGGGAACCCAAAGACAAGAGGTGCGAGTCGTAGTAGATCAGGTAGGTACTCCTACCTGGACTGGAGACTTAGCTGGGGCGATCGCGAAAATTACTCAACACAATTTTCCTTACGGAGTGTATAACTGTACCAATAGCGGTGCCATTAGTTGGTATGACTTTGCCGTTGCTATCTTTGAGGAGGCTGAGAAATTGGGTTTTCCTGTGCAAGTGCAGCAGGTAGTACCAATTACTACCCCTGAGTATCCCACACCAGCACCGCGTCCAGCATATTCTGTACTTTCTGGCAAGAAAATCTCAGGGGTTTTAGGAACCCATCTCCCCCATTGGAGACAAGGACTGCGACAAATGTTAAAACAACTTTATACTCAAAAATAATTATGAAAGCACTTATTCTTTCCGGTGGTAAAGGCACAAGATTGCGACCCCTCACCTATACGGGTGCAAAGCAACTGGTTCCTGTTGCTAATAAGCCTATACTCTGGTATGGGATTGAAGCAATTGTCGCAGCAGGGATTACAGATATCGGGATTATTATCAGTCCAGAGACTGGGGAAGAAATTAAAACTAAAACAGGCAGTGGTGACCGCTTTGGTGCCAAAATTACCTATATCATCCAAGACCAACCCTTGGGTTTAGCCCATGCAGTCAAAGTTGCTCAACCTTTCCTAGAGGATTCGCCATTTTTGATGTATTTGGGAGATAACCTGGTTGAAAGTGATTTACGCTCATTAACAGAACGGTTTAAAGAGCGGAATTTGGACGCTTTAACCATGCTATGTGCCGTTAGCAATCCTAGTGCCTTTGGAGTTGCACAGGTGGACGAAGAGGGACGGGTATTGCAACTGGTGGAAAAGCCGAAAGTGCCACCTTCAAATTTAGCGCTGGTGGGGATTTACCTGTTTTCTTATGCCGTCCATAATGCGATCGCCAACATCAAGCCTTCACCCAGGGGAGAATTGGAAATTACTGATGCCATTCAATACCTGATTGACGAACCCAAAAAAGTCGAATCTCTACAACTGCAAGGTTGGTGGCTGGACACAGGTAAGAAAGACGACCTCCTAGAAGCCAATCGGATTATTTTGGATACTGGTCTGCAAACAGCTGTAGCAGGGGAAGTTGACGACAGTAGTCAGGTAATTGGACGGGTACAGATTGGTGAGGGAACCAAGATTATCAATTGTACTATTCGCGGACCAGTGATAATTGGCAGGGATTGCCATTTAGAAAACTGTTTTATCGGTCCTTACAGTAGCGTAGCTGATGGAGTTACCCTCATTGATGCGGACCTCGAACATAGCGTAGTTTTACAGGGTGCAAAAGTTACAGGGATTCAGCAGCGGATTGTGGACAGCGTCATCGGACAACGGGCACAATTAAAAATCGCACCTCAGCGTCCCAAGGCTTTACGTTTCCTAATTGGAGACGACTCTCAAATCGAACTAATTTGATGGCTTGCGGGAAATCAGAGATTTGATTGTCTGTTTTATTACTAAAACTAGAGATAACCAGTGTCAAACATCCCTTTTAACCGTAGAGTTGCCGTCGGAAAGGAATTTCAGTATATCCAGAAGACCATTAAGAATATGGATCTGTCTGGAGATGGTGTCATTACCAAGAAATGTCATGGTTTACTGTCAGAAATTTTAGGAGTTCTCAAAGTAATGCTAACCACTTCCTGTACCCATGCACTGGAAATGGCAGCGTTGCTATTGGATATCCAACCAGGAGATGAGGTGATTGTTCCCTCCTTTACCTTTGTCTCCACCATCAATGCTTTTGTGCTGCGGGGTGCCCATCCTGTTTTTATCGATATTCGTCCGGATACCCTGAACCTGGATGAGTCAAAATTAGAAAAAGTAATTACACCTAAAACCAAAGTCATTGTACCCGTACACTATGAATGTCAAAACTTGGGAATTGTGGTGTGAAGAGAATAACTATCAAAAACCAGTTGTAATTGAGGGGTTCTAATCCAGTTTATTTACTCTATCCAGTTTTGGTTGAACCAGAAATTAAACAGAATATTAAATGGTGGGGATTCAAGAATTTTAATGCTACCGTCAGCGATTAGTTTATCAGTCATTTACATCCAGTATCAGGACACATACCAGGATGTAAAAATGCAGAAATTGCTATCAAACAGTGCATTAATTTTCCCACCTTAAACCAGACAGCCTATTTGAATGTGGAGGTGCAGTAGTCCTGGAAGCCATGGCTATGGGCATCCCTGTAATTGCAACTAAGTGGGGTGGACCTGCTGACTATCTGGATCAATCTTGTGGCATTCTCATCGAACCGACTTGCCGAGACCTGTTACTAGACCCATTTATTAACGACCTAGCACAAGCAATGGTGAAAATGGCAAAATCTCCCGAATTGCGGCAAGCAATGGGTAAAGTTGGTCGTCAGCGAGTAATTGACAACTTTGACTGGGAAGTGAAAATGAGAAAAATGATTGATGTTTATCAGGAAGCGATCGCCAGAACAAAAACTTAGCAGGAGTGATCAGGAAAATACACCTATTACTCCCTTCTCGTTCTAAGATTACCTATAAAAATTTCTCCCCCTCTTCCCACTCTTCCCCCTCTTCCCCTTCTTTTGGGTCTAACTCAATTCGGTAATCTTCTAGCGGGAGGGGAGTAGCCACGATTCAAAAAGAACATTGGCAGATGGGAATTGGTGAAACCACCCCAAAGCTGTTGTAAGTAAATCGGCAGAAATAGATATAACTATGTTACGAAACGTAAATATAACCCTGAAACCTTTACCAATGACCAATGACCAATGACAAATGACGACCCTAACTGCTTCGCTTTATTTGTACCGACCTACTTAAATATTGTAAAAAAATGACATTAAAAAACCAGTCTATTTCCACAAAACCACGGCGATTATTAATTACAGGTGGTGCCGGATTTATCGGTTCCAACTTTGTCCATCACTGGTGCGAACAATACCCAAGTGATCGCGTAGTTGTTCTCGATGCTCTCACCTATGCTGGTAATCGGCAAAACCTAGCTACTTTGGCAAAACGGGAAAATTTCCGCTTTGTCCATGGAGACATTTGCGATCGCCCCTTGATAGATTCCTTGCTACAAGAGGAATCAATTAATACAGTGGCTCACTTCGCTGCGGAATCCCATGTTGACCGCTCAATTTTAGGACCCGATGCATTTGTCCGCACCAATGTGGTCGGTACTTTCACTTTATTGGAGAGTTTTCGCCATCATTGGGAAAAACGGGGTAAACCAGAGAGTGATCGCTTTCTCCATGTTTCCACTGATGAGGTTTATGGCAGCTTAGAGGCAGAAGACCACCCATTTACCGAAACCACACCCTACGCTCCCAATAGCCCCTATTCCGCTTCCAAAGCTGGCAGCGACCATTTAGCCCGTGCCTATTATCACACTTACGGTTTGCCCACCATAGTCACAAATTGTTCTAATAACTATGGTCCTTACCATTTCCCCGAAAAATTGATTCCTTTAATGTGTATCAATATTTTGCTAGGTAAACCCCTACCGGTCTATGGAGATGGACAAAATATTCGGGATTGGCTGTATGTCGGTGATCATTGTCGTGCTTTAGATGTAGTGATTCACCGGGGTCAAACAGGTGAAACTTATAACATCGGTGGTAACAATGAAGTCAAAAATATCGACCTCGTCCACAAGATTTGTCAACTGATGAATGAATTAGCACCTGAATTACCCGTGCGTCCCGCGCAAGAACTGATTACCTTCGTCAAAGATAGACCAGGTCACGACCGTCGCTATGCCATCGATGCTACCAAAATCAAGACAGAACTAGGTTGGACTCCAGCAGAAACCGTAGAAGGGGGACTCCGTCGCACAATTGAGTGGTATTTAACTCACCGCGATTGGTGGCAACCTTTACTTTCAGTTGAGTATCAAACTTATTATCGCCAGGTATATCAGTAAATTTATTCCTTCGTGTTGATTATATAAATCATAAACCACCATAGAAGAATCTCTCTAAAGATATTATGAAGCTCATAGACTTTTTTGATTGTACTTACATAATCAATCTGCCCGAAAGAAAAGATAGACGCACAGCAATTACCCAAGAATTGACAAAAGTCGGAATATCTCTGACGCCAAATAAAATCCAGATATTTCCGGCAATCAAACCAATTGATGCTAAAGGATTTCCCAATATTGGCGCAAGGGGATGCTTTCTCAGTCACTTAGCTATTATTAAAGAAGCAAAAGAAAGGCAGCTTACTAATGTTTTAATCATGGAAGATGATTTAATTTTATCGGAGGATTTTCAAATAGTTCAAGAAAAATGTGTCCAAAATATACAGCAAAAAAAATGGGGATTTGTATATCTAGGACATAAAGAAGAATGTGAACTGAAAACTTCTGAATTTATTCTCAAGCCAGTTTCTAAGGCAATACAAACAACTCATTTTTATGGAATCAATAGCATTATTTTTGACCCCTTAATTGACTTTTTGTCAGAGTTACAAAAAAGACCACCTGGAGATCCCCAAGGAGGTCCAATGCATGTTGACGGAGCTTTTTCAACCTTCCGCAAGCAAAATCCAGATATATTGACCCTAATTGCTTGCCCAAGTCTAGGTTCACAAAGATCGTCAGCTAGTGATATTAGTCCTAATTGGTTTGATCGCATAGTTGTATTGAGGCAATTGGCTACTCTGGCAAGAAATACTAAAACAGGTTTAAAGACTCATTTGTTTCGATAAATTAACCAGGTAATTAATTGAGCCACTATAGTCATATCTTGCACCATTTTCAACAAGCACCGAGAAACCGGGTTTATCAACGAAAAATTAGGGTTTTGGCAACTCAATATTTGCAATAAAACCGAGAAACCGGGTTTATCAACGAAAAATTAGGGTTTTGGCAACTCAATATTTGCAATAAACCCGGTTTCTGACCCTGTTAACCAGGTAATTAATTGAGCCACTATAAATAGCTTAACGTCAAACTTTGGAGAGATAAAAATGGGCACCAAAAAGTTGAAGGTTTTACTAATTGTAGAACAATGCAATCCGGAAGGTTTTTCCGTACCACTTGTAGGATACAATTTTTACAAATCAATCAGTGAAATAACTGATGTAACCCTAGTGACCCATGGCAGAAATGAAAAAGCTATTCAAAAAATAGCCGCTGATAAAGATATTGTATATATCCATGAAAGCAACTTCAGTAGCAGATATAATTCCTGGGTAGAAAAATTAACTTACAGGGGTAGAGTCAATTGGCCCCTGTATAATGCCCTCAGTTACCCAATCTATGCAGAATTTAATCACAAGGTTTACCAAAAGTTTAAACATCAAGTACGTAGGGGAGACTATGATATAGTACATGCACTTACTCCCATGATGCCGAGATACCCGGTAAAAATGGTGAGAGCATGTAAAGATACCCCTTTTATCCTCGGACCAGTGAATGGAGGTGTTCCCTTTCCAGCAGGTTTCCAAAAAGTAGCCAGACAAGAATCTGCTCAATTTAACTTTTTGAGAGCCGTTGGTAGATATTTAATACCAGGATATGTGGAGACTTATAAAAAAGCTGACAAAGTTTTGGCAGGCTCTACATACACCCTCAATTTACTGAAAAAACTATTTAAAATTCCTGAGGGTAGGATACAACTATTCTACGAAAATGGCATCACTAGTAATTTTCTCAATCAGGGGCAAAAAACCAACAAATCTGACAAGGTGAATCTACTGTTTGTGGGCAGATTAGTACCTTATAAAGGTGCTGATATGGTCATTGAAGCCATTGGTAAATTAGAAGAATTAATCCGCAATCGAGTCATGCTCACGATAGTCGGTGATGGTTCAGAAAAAAGCAATCTAGAAACAAGAGTTCAGGAGCTTAATTTAGGAGAAACAGTAAGATTTGTCGGATGGGTGCCACAACAAGAAACTCTGAAATATTACAGCACATCAGATATTTTTTGTTTTCCTTCTATTAGGGAATTTGGTGGTGCAGTAGTCTTAGAAGCTATGGCTTGCGGACTCCCCTGTATTGTTGTCAATAATGGTGGCATCGGTGAATATGTTACTGAAGAAACAGGATTTAAAATAGAGCCGATTTCGAGAGAATATATTGTGGAGGAATTAGCTGAAAAAATCAAAATCATGGTCGATGATAAGCAATTACGGGAAAATATGTCCCTAAAATCTATCAATAGATCCCAAGAATTTACTTGGGAGGAAAAGGCAAGAAACATAATTGATATTTATCATTCTATAATTGCGGGGTCAGTATCTTCAACAATCGGTTCGGATTTAGTCACATCAGTTAAAGGTAAAACTTCATAATTATATAGACTCCTTGACTAAGAGAGTGACATCACTATTTGAACTTTGTAAACAGGAAAAATCTATATATTTTAGCTTAACTGTCATAGCTATTAATTCTTAAATAAAATATACAAAAAATAGGAAGGAGTAAAAAGCAAAATGAGCAACAATCAACCCTGCGTTAGCATTGGAATACCAGTTTACAACGGTGAAAATTTTCTGGCAAAAACCCTAGACTCACTTTTAGCTCAGACATTTCAGGATTTTGAAATCATCATTTCCGATAATGCTTCCACTGATAAAACAGAGGAAATATGTCGGGAATACGCTGCTAAATACGAGTGTATTCGTTATTCTCGTCAAGAAAAAAATCTTGGTGCTGCCCCAAATTATAATTACGTGTTTGAGGTATCTAAGGGTAAGTATTTTAAGTGGGCAGCCCATGATGATTTATGCGCTCCTACATATCTAGAACGTTGTGTTGATATACTTGAGAACAATCCATCTGTGGTTTTGGTATATCCAAGATCAATTTTTATTAATGAACAGGATGAGCCTATTGAAAACTACTACGAACATTCCTTACACGATGACCCCTTAAATTTGCCTTTCCCAACACCAAATGAACGTTTTAAGCGTTATCAAGATGGTCTTCGTGCTTCAGGAGTATGCAATCCCGTTTTTGGGTTGATTAGGTCGAGTGCTTTAAAGTTGACACCAGTAATGGGCAGTTACATTTCATCAGATATGGTTTTGTTAGCTGAATTGGCTCTTTTGGGTCAATTTTCTGAAATCAAAGAACCTTTGTTTATGAGAAGAATTCATATGCAAATGTCAACAGCTGCCAATCTTAACTATCAGCAACGTCTGACTTGGTTTAATTCATCACAGAAGAAAAAATTTATCTTCCGAACCTGGAGATTATTTTTTGAATTACTCGCTTCTATAAATCGCGTCCAGATGAAGATTAATGAAAAAATATCTTGCTACATGGAAATGATTAAATGGTTATATTTTGAAAAAAGAAATTTGCTCACAGAGTTGATGGTCAATACTGCACAAATGATGGGAATATCTTCTGTAAGTTACAAAAATTACCATTAAACAAGATATTTTAAAAGTTTAGGCTTGTTGTTATAAAGCTCACAAAATGAATCGCTCAAAGCCGAAAAATGCAAAGTTTAAAGCAAGTCGGATTAGTTGTCATTGGACGCAATGAAGGTCAACGTCTCAAACAATGCTTAGTTTCTGTAGTTGGGAAAGTTGCTCGGATTGTCTATGTTGATTCTGGTTCTACAGATGGCAGCATAGAAATGGCGCGATCGCTAGGGGTGGATGTGGTTGAACTTGACCTGTCTATACCCTTCACAGCTGCTCGCGCTAGAAATGAAGGGTTTACCCATCTGCTTACAGCCGATAAACAAATTAAATTCGTCCAATTTGTGGACGGTGACTGCGAAGTAGTTGAGGGATGGCTAGAGTTTGCTCAACGGGAACTTGAAGCCCAACCCCAGGTAGCTATAGTTTGTGGTCGTCGACGGGAGTGCTTTCCAGAAAGAAGTATTTACAACCGATTGTGTGACATCGAGTGGGATACACCAATTGGGGAAACCAAAATGTGTGGTGGTGATTCCATGATCCGCGTGGAAGCATTTGAGCAAGTTGGAGGTTTTAACCCTACCCTAATTGCTGGTGAGGAGCCAGAACTGTGTGTACGCTTACGTCAGCAAGGGTGGAAGATTATGCGTCTTGACGCCGATATGACCTTACACGATGCCCAAATGACTCGTTTTGGTCAGTGGTGGAAGCGTTCCCTACGAGCTGGTCATGCTTATGCTGAAGGTGCTTGGTTACACGGTAGCAGCCCAGAACGCCACTGGGTTAAACAAAGCCGGAGCATTTGGCTATGGGGTTTGCTATTGCCAATATTGGCGTTGGCAACCACATGGTTTACTAACGGTATCAGCCTTTTGCTACTACTCGGTTACCCTTTAGTAATCTATCGCAGTTATCGCCATACCCTACAACGAGGTTTCCCATCCAGGGATGCAGCAGTTTATGCAATCTCTTGCATAATGGGTAAATTTCCTGGGGTACAAGGTCAGATGCAGTTTCACATGGGCAGATTGCTGGGAAAGCGTCGCCAGTTGGTGGAATATAAGACCCTAGTACAGCACGGCATAAATTAATTCAACAATTAACATATAACTGGAGGTTGCCTATTTTTACGCGTTCCCTACGAGCCAGTCATGCTTACGCTAAAGGTTTTTGGTTACATGGTAGGAGTCCTGAACGCCACTGGGTAAAAGAAAGCGGAAGTATCTGGTTCTGGGGTTTGCTCCTGCCACAGTTGGCATTAGGAACCGCGTGGTTCACTAATAGTATTAGTAGCCTACTGCTACTGTCTGGTTATCCTTTGGTGATCTATCGCAACTATCGCCATACTGGACAACAAGGTTTCAATCCAAAGGAATCAGCGCTTTATGCCATATTTTGTATACTAGGTAAATTTCCTGAGGTATAAGGTCAGATTCAGTTTTACATCAGCAGATTACTAGGAAAGCGTCGCCAGTTAGTTGAATACAAAACACCAGTTGTTATCAATTAAGTAGCCGTCATGAATTTAGAAATAGGAGGACTGATGAAAAATTTGTTCCCTAACCCTATTTTCAAATCAACCAATCTTTACTCACTAGTTAGAAAATGATGTTAAAAAAAATGAATTTCAATTCTGACCCAAGTTCGCGCATACTAATGTTATCACAGCGCAAACTCAAAAATAGTCTATCTGATTGTGGCTTATATGAATTTGAAGATGTGATCTGTGATCTCGATGCAGTTGACATGTTTTCTCCTGTCGATTCTTATGAATATTCTAAAGAAATCTACAAATGGGTAAAACGGGTAACTAGATCTACCCAATTTGCTAACTTTATCAGACCAGACCCCAATACTGTGTTTCTAGATCGGGAATACGAACTATTCTATGTAATATTACGCCAGCCCCACGATGTATTCTCAATTTTTTCCCTCAAGGACTGGCGCAAAAAATCCAAAAAAGCTGTCTGTCATCTCATAGAAATTTGGAATAATGATGTTGAAGGCTATAAACCACTTCTAGAGCTTCTCAAGGATTTCGATCATATTTTTTTAGGCGTTGCTAGTAATATTGAAAAAATTGCTCAAATTACGGGACGTCCTTGTACTTACGTGCCAGCTAGCGTCGATGCTATCAAATTTTGTCCTTATCCCTTATCCCCCAATCGTAGTATTGATGTTACCAACATAGGGCGTCGCTCAACCATAACCCATCAAGCCCTAGTGGAACTTGCACAACAGAAAAAAATTCATTATCTCTATGATACGGTGAGCAACGCTAGGGTTCCTAAACCCCATGAACATCGTAGTTTACTTGCTAACCAGCTCAAGAGAAGCCGCTACTTCATCGCTAATCGACCTATGGCTAATCGACCCGACATCAGAGGTAATCAAGCAGAAATTGGTTATCGCTTCTTTGAGGGAGCGGCTGCGGGCACAGTTATGATTGGAGATTCTCCAGATACTGCAATGTTTAATCGATACTTTGATTGGGAAGATGCTGTAATTAGAATTCCCTTTGATGCTCCTAATATAGCAGATATTATTGCCGATCTTGATGCTCAACCCGAGCGACTGGCTAGAATTCGCCGAGATAATGTTGTGAACTCACTACTACGACATGACTGGGTATATCGCTGGAAACAAATCTTAGAGATAGTGAATCTTCCAACAACAAAATCAATGTTTGCTAGGGAGGTTTATTTAAAGGACTTAGCCAAAATGGCTCAGGAACCGAGTTTCAATTGTTACTCAGTAAATAAAACTAAATCAGGGTAAATCATTTTGCTGTTATTATGTGGATTACCCGGAATTACAAAAATACCCTTTCCAAAAAGCCTTTGTCTTTATGGAAAGGGTGGCAATTGTATGGGGTATACTTCATTTACCTGGAATCTTTTGTATGTATTTTTAAGATTCACTCTCTTGTGAGTTTATTATTTTTATATGTAAAGGCTATATGTTTTATTTTTTAGACTTTGAGAAAAGAAAATGACTTTTATGATTTTTGGTTATGATTCAAAAAGTTTAAGCATACTACAATTATGTAAAAAAAAACTACCATTTCCAATCAACGAAAAGCATTATGATCGTAGATAATTGTAACGTTTAAGGGGTAGACAGTTGGAAGAATTGCCATTAGACGACAGAGAGAAAATCAATCCTCCACCTCAAAAGGGATTGGACTTACGTTGGCTCCTAAGGACTGCCAAGCGTAAAGCGCTACTGATTACCAGTATTACCAGCTTAGCTGCAGCTGGTGCCTGGTATTTGAGTCCCAAATACCCACCCATCTATTCAGGTAATTTTCAGCTTTTAGTTGAGCCTGTAACATCTGCTGAAAAGTTGTCCGATCCCAGTACGCTCACTCGCACCGGAGGAGTGCCTAATGAGGGACTTTTATCCCTAGATTACCCAACGGTGATTCAGATTTTAACAAGTCCTCAAATGCTGTCTCAGGTTGCTGAGCAAATTAAAGCCGAATATCCGAATTTGAGCATCAATGCCGCTCAAATTCGCAAAGGATTATTAATAGAACGCATTGGTGGAGCAAATAGATTTCAACAAACCAAGATCCTGAAAGTTAGCTATGAGGGAACAAATCCCAAAATAGTTGAGTTAGTTTTAAAGAAAACTGCTGATAAATATTTAAATTACTCTCTTGCAGAACGTAAAAGTCGTATTGGAGAAGGCGTTAAGTTTATTGACCAACAACTTCCCGGATTGTATAAGCGAGTAGCTTCCCTACAAAAAGAATTACAGAAAATACAAGAACAAAATGGGACGATTAATACCGCAGGTAAGGGTGAAGAATTATTTGAAAAAGTTCGCACAATTGAAGGTCAGCTATTAGAAACTCGCAGGGAACTACAAGAACTAACAACACTCAGAGAAAATTTACAAAAACAATTAAAATTAACACTTGATGAAGCCATTGTGGCATCAACTTTAAGTCAAGACCCTAATTATCAAAAGTTGCTTGCTAACTTAAAAGAAATAGAAACCACAATTGCTGTAGAATCTGCTCGTTTCCAGCCAGATAGCCCCAATATTCAAACTCTGGAAGTTAAACGCCAAAACTTACTAGATTTGCTGAATCAAGAAACCAAGAAGATTTTGGGACAGGATATCAAAACAGCAACATCGAGTAATTCTGCAGTACTAATATTGCAAAATTCCATTCGCTTAGGAATGATTAATAAACTGACTGAAACCACTAACCAAATTCAAGTGTTAGAGGTTCGTAATCAGGAATTGGAAAAGAATAAAAAATATTTTCAGCAACAAGCACAAATATTCCCGGATTTGGTGCGTCGCTATAACGATATCCAGCGGAACTTAGAAATTTCTAACCAAACCCTAAATCGACTTTTAACACAGCGAGAAACCCTGCGAGTTGAGGCTGCTCAGAGTCAAGTACCTTGGGAAATAGTTTCCCAACCTCAGCTTTTGCGCGATCCTGCCGGTAATGTGATCGCAACTCCCATTGACTCCAAAAAAACCCTGATTATGGGAGTCGCTGGTGGTTTACTGTTGGGGTTAGTAACTGCAATACTGTTAGAAAAGTCCCGCAATATCTTCTATACTACCGAGGATCTTAAAGATGCCGTCCCATTGCCTTTATTAGGTGCAATCCCAGTAGACGATAGTTTAATAAGTGATAATTCTACAAAATGGGAAAACTCGACAAGTGCAACCGAATCTCTGGAAGACTGGTATGAAAGAACAAGAGGCAACAACAAGAACGGTTCTCCATTTCAAGAAGCCTTTACTAACCTCTATGCCAATATCCGTTTTTGCTTCTGGGAGTCACCAATTCGCTCCTTAGCAGTTTGCTCCGCAGAATCGGGAGAAGGTAAGTCTACTATCGCTTTACACTTAGCTCAGACAGCAGCTGCCACAGGTCAACGAGTTCTATTGGTGGATGCCAATTTCCGTGTCTTAGTAGATGCTAATTCTGATTTGGTTCCGATTCACACCTCCTTGAGGTTACCAAACATCAAGGGATTAAGCAATTTGCTCTCCCACAAACTAGATCCTGAGGATATTATCCAGCGATCGCCTTTGGCAGATAATCTTTTTGTTTTGACTTCTGGTTCTCTGTTGGCAGATTCGAGCATACTGCTTGCCTCTGATCGGATGCAAGAGCTAATGGAGAAATTTATGATGAAATTTGATTTAGTGATTTATGATACGTCCGATATTCTTAGCTTTGTGGACGCCAGTTTTGTAGCTGCCCACGTAGATGGAATATTGATGGTTGCCACAGTTGGCAAGACTAAACAATCTGCACTTATGCAAGCCCTGAATCAAATAAAAACCTTTAACTTGCCTACTTTGGGTGTAGTCGCTAATCAGGCTTTTTCCTAGTTATAACAGATTCAGATGACGACCGCACATCCAAGGGGTTGCCAAAAGCTAGGGAGGTCCCTCGTAAGAGTAACCCAACGCCAGTAGGGGCAGGGTAACCCTGCCCCTACTCAAGAGTTACACATTAATCCACACGCTTCTAACCCTTTATTTCTTGGTGTTACCTAATCAAGAGAGCATCAACTGCTCAATGGTTTTCACGAATTCACCTTGTTGAAAATATTGTGTGTAAACACGGCGAGCATTTTCAATAATCCTAGCTGCTTCATCTGGGTGTTCCAGATAATAGCGACATTTTTCTTGGAGATCCGCGAAATCCCACCTAACAGGTACATAAGTTTCCCCTTCAATAAATATATTGGGGTTTGTGTTAATATGAGCCATTGAAGGTTTAATCAACAAGCAGTCATAGCACACTGCTTCAAAATCTCGCCAACAGTTTTCTCCCCATCCAAAAGGACTAAATACGATACGACTGTTCTTCATTTCTTGCATGTATTGGCGACGAGAAACCAGACCTGTTTCGTTAAATTGGGCACTTACAGCTAGTTTATAATCTGATTCTAGAGGTTTTAGTGCCTCCACAGCAGCAATACGATATTGGCAGTACCATTCCTTATTTTGATTCGACCCTAGGGAAAGGCGACAAAATATGTCTATATTCTTGGTGGGACGATTAAACCAGAACTGGGGTCTAAACAATGCTTGTTGAAAACGCTTAGCAGTGCCCAAATTCCAACCAGGGATAATTTTTTGCTCACAACCTTGAGGAATCTCCGAGCCTACATGCCACTGTGTGAAATCCCATCCCCAATGTCTGGCAACAAAATCTGTAAAAGTTGAGCCTCCAATTAACTGTTTTTTGTATTCATCGAGATCCTTAAGAATTTGACGTTTTACAAACCAATCAACATAGGGTAGTACATTAAAATACCTAGTACTCGACTGAGCAAAAGGATCGATAAATATGAGTTTTTGATTGGGGTTATTCTCTCGCACCGCTTTGATAGCGCTCTCAGCTTCCCTAGCACTTTCGCGCCAGGATGGCAGAAGAAATATAATATCTGCATCTTGTTTTTTACAAGCTTCACTGATCGCCGAGAAGGTTTCCGCTTCGATCTGTTTAACTTTAAGGTCAAGGCTACGACGAAGTAGTCCTTGATTGTAGACAAATGGATCTCGTTGAGCTACTGCAATGGAGTCACTTTTAAACCCGACAATTACTGCTTTTTTCATTAAAAATACTGGCTTAAATAATTGATTAATTTTGACTTACTTACAGGTTATCTCCTTGGGGACAAGGAACGTTGAGGGGGGTTTTGTGGGGGTGGATAACGCCTACCTAGGGATGAGCGATTGCCTTTTGGGCTATTAGTCTGTGGCTCTGTTATTGCTACCCCTGCTACACCTCCACAGGCAAGGGTAAAAATTGGGTTGACCATAGCATTTGTTAAACAGTCCAATATGTATAAAATCACTACCACCGCTATAGCTCCTGCTGGTGCTACTTGACGATTGCTCCATAAACGGGCTGGATAACGTCTTAAGAACCCAATCACTGGCAGGAAAAAGGATAAAAATAGGCTACTCAATCCGACTAAACCATTTATACCAAAACTAATAATCCACAGGCTATCAGTGATTGAAGTATCTACGAGCTCTCCTGCCCAATTATAATCATATATACGGTTACGACCCCATCCTCCCCAGCCAAAAATTATACTTTCTCTTGCTCTGTCTGCGAGTAACTCTTCATTATTGAATCTAAATTCCAAGGAACTGACGCGCTCTTCAGGCACCCCTATATTCCTCATATATCCAGTAATTTGATCGGTAATATAAGTTTCAGTTAATGTGTTTTGAGCTAAGTATAAACTTATGCACAATATCACAAGTAATAATACTATGGAGGTGCGAAATTGCCAGGTAATGAATAAGATAATAATCCCCAATCCTAGCAAAAAATAAGCCCCTGTGGACTTAACCAATATACATGTAATCAGTAAGGCTGCTACCAGCCACTTGATTGCAATGCCATTGAGTTGCTTGATGACACCAGTTTTCCAGAAGCAAATGCCAATTAGCGTAGCTGCCATCATCCAAATACCCACCTCAAGACCATGCTGCATAAATACGGTGGGTCTGTATCCTCCGTAGCGTACTCCTTGGGTAAAAGCTCTGATATCGGTAAAGCCGTAAACCATCCTATGTAACTGCGGACTCATACGGATTTCAAACAGGCATAGGGGAACATAGCTTAGTCCACCAATGAAGGTACCAATTGCTAATAATCTGAGTGCGGCTAAGTTATTGAGATATATCCGACCTAGAAAATAGGGTATTCCCCAGGTAACAGTTTGATTTAGAGCTTGTGAAAAACCATCGTAAGCTCCTAAACCATTAGTGATTGATGAAGCCACCGGACATAAGCACCAGATCAGCATTGGTAAGTCAACCCAGCGCATTTTAAAGGAACTCAAGCGTCCCGCATCGTAGATAACAGTAGCCAGCAAAATACCGTAGCAAGTTGCCGACATCTTAGTGTAGTCTGGCAAACCAATAATTGGATACTTGGCTTGGGGTAGGAATAACCATGCCAGAATAAAGGAGACAACAACCGCCCGATGAGCTGGAAACCTTATAAACAGGTAGAGTACGGTGGGAATCCAACCGAACATTACCAGAGGTACTAAAAAACTCATAGGCTTTGATTTATACTTGCTGGTGACTTAGGTAAAGGGAAAATTTACAAAAATAAAAATTAGGTTCTTCAGTTTCAAATAATACACTAGCTTTTGAGAAGAGTACATCAACTTACGTATGTTAACTTTTGTGTTTGCTTTCTTAGCTTAAGATTCCATCAATTGACAGTCCAAAACCCAAAAAGTAGCGAGCGCTACAAAGAATCACAATTAATCCAACCAGTAATAGTGTTGCTTGAATATCCTGTACTATAGATGCTAGTCCTTCTCGCCAAAGACCATAATTAATTGCTGCATAAAAAGGAATATCATTTAACGCGATTGCAATTACAGCCCCTAAAAGTCCCATATAGGAAAATGCCAGTGGTAATACACATAACATGTAAGTAAACTTGAGAAAGTTGCCCCAAGCCAAGTAAATAGGTTTGCCCACTGCCAAAAGAGTCGGACTACTAAGTAGCATTAAAAGATAAGGCCAAATACCCAGAGCTAGAATTGGTAACATCCAAGCAGCATCATTATATCTTTGATCGTATAGTAGTAATATCAGGAAATCTCCGCAGAAGACTAAAACCGCGACACAAACTCCCATACCAACAAGTAGCAGCCAGCGTATTGATAAAATTTTGGCTCGAAGACTCTGACGCGGTAACTCTGCAAACTTAGAAATCACTGGAAAAATTACTCTATAGCTAAGACTTCCAAATATCAGCTTTGGCAAATCTGCAAGAGTAAAAGCAACAGTATACACACCTAGCATTTCTAATGTAAACAATTTTCCTAAAATCAGTCGGTCAGATTGCATCGCCAAAAATGTTATGGCTGTTGATATAAATATCCACTGACCGAAAGACAAAAGTTCTTTGGCTGCATCTTTATCCCAGGCAAAACGGTTGGGGATTTCTGGAACTAATCTATGGCTGCGCACAAGATCTACCAATCCAGATATAAGACCTCCATTAACAAGTGCCCAGACTGTCGGATTAACCCAAGCCCAGGTAATTGTCACCATATGTTTGATTCCTGCCCCCACCAACTCAAATCTTGTCAGCTTACCCTGTAATAGATGGCGGTTGAGCGTGAATACCCCTGTAGATTTAAAACCGCCAATAACCACATTTAGTCCAATTATGGGAATGAACAATAGTAGTTTTGGTTCTTTGTAGAATGTAGCCACAGGCCAAGCAATTAAGAACGTAGCTATCCACAGTCCCAAACCACGTATAACCTGCAATGTCCAGGCAGTATTCAGAAAATCAGGGTCATCGCCGCGCTTATGGCGAACAATGCTTGGACTGATACCAACATCTGAAAACATTTCTAAACCAGCAATAAAGGTATTGACCAAAGCCATAAGACCAAAATACTCTGGAACGAGCAGGCGAGTTAGGATCAGATTCGATGCAAATCGCATTAACTGACCTGCAAAATTAGTAAAAAGAGTCCAAATAGTAGCGAGGATAGCTTGTTTTTTAAGTGATGACACGGACATGATTCCCCTGGAAAGTGTGGAGGTTTATTATAATCGTCAATTGCGCTTTTTTTGACTGTGGAACTTAGCCCTCTTTAATCACTCTCGCGCTAATAAAAATCCAAAACCCTTATTCTTAAGAACTTTTATGAATTTAGGCGTAGGTTGGGGAGCCACTCCGTTGCTTTTCCCTCCGTTGTAGGAAGTGGCGTTTGAGGGACCCAGACGCGGAGCGGTAAGCCACTGCGGTGGTGAGGCAGTACGGTCTTGGGGTCTCCCCAAGTGAAGTAACTGCCGAAAGGGTTCCCCGGCATATAGACGCGGAGCGGCTACTTACAGAAGCCACTACGTGTCTACCCGCCAGGGTAGCAAGTGGCGCAACCCGTAGGGCTTTGAGTAGAGTAATCCAACAACCAAAAACTTTGGTATTGTTGGGTTTCACTACCCTACCTAGCCCTTCCAGGGCGGCTACGCCAACGGAACGTCTACCCTGGGGGAACGACTACGTCGAACGACGAACGGGAAGCAAGCTACGTTCTACCCAACCTACATTTATTTTTTTCTTCCCAGAGTGAGGTGAAGAGGGTTAGTTGGTGTCTTTTGATCAACTGCTCTTGGTAGTTGTAATTCTGGGAAGGGAGGCAACTTCAGCAACTTCTGGCTTGATGGCTACCTTTTGTGGCGATCGCTCAGTTTCCGACTGAAATAATGCCGCCAATTTCTCAGCTTCTATAGTGATATTATGCCTTTGAGCAATCAGCGTAGCCCCGGCTTTACCCATTTGCTCTAGTGTTTCCACTGGTGACTGTAGGGCGGTGCGCATTGCTACAGTTAAAGCCTCAACTGAACCTGGGGTTACCAGCCAACCGCATTTGCGGTCCTCAACCAATTCAGGAACCCCAGCCACGTGGGTAGTGATAACTGGACGACCTAGGGCTAGGGCTTCCATAATTACAACTGGCAAGCCTTCAGCAAAGCTAGACAGTACCATTGCCCGGGAATTCAAAATCTGTTGTTTGACCTCAGAGTTACTAGCCCAACCAATAATTTCTACATGGTTTTCTAACCCAAAACGAGCAATCATCGATTCAATTTCGGATCTCAGGGGTCCATCACCTACCAATACCAATTTAAACTGCAAACCTTCAGCAGCTAATCTAGCCACGGCTTCGATTAACACTAAATGTCCTTTTTGCTCTGCAAGGCGACCCACGCAAACAAAGCGTGGTTGTTCTGGTACTGAAACACGGGGAGTTCTCAGAAAAATTTCATCGACAGTACAGTGAATGACGTGAATTTTAGACCAATACTGACGATTACACCAGCGATAAAGTTGACTCTTCCCGAAAGAACTAATGGCAACTACGAAAGAAGACCGCTGGATTTTTTCGTCTAAGCCGAGAATTGTAGCTTTATCAAACTCTTCTGGACCATGAATAGTGAAACTGTATGGCGGTCCACCTAGAGCATGACACAACATGGCTACGGTAGTTGAGTTAGTTCCAAAGTGAGCATGAACTTGGGTGATTCCCAAATCTAATAACCAATCCAAAAGGACACAAGCTTCAGCTAAGTAAATTAGATTTCGTAAACAACCCCGATCTGAACGCCAACCAATTTTGAAGGTTAACCCCAAAGCTTTTACGAATCGAATTGGTCGGCTGAGGACAACCCTTAGTGTGGCAAGGAATAAACCTATAATGCCAACTCCCAAAATAGATCGAGTTTTCTCTAGTTCTAGTTTGTCTGCTTTTTCTACTGGTTCATGGCTACAGGAGCGAATGGAGAAACGGGCAACTGGGATACCGCAAGCTTCAAGTCCAGCAATTTCTCGTCTAATGAAACTGTGATTAATGAGAGGATATTGATTAATTAAATAAGCAATTTTCATGATTGAAGGGTCTAAATCAAAATTTAGGAATTATCAATGGGTTGATGGTTGAATTAATATTTTTCTGGAAAATTAACCATATCTCGTTCTGTGCGAATCCATTTTGTCTGACGTTGCACGAGAAAAGATAGATATAGTGGCAGTTTCCAAAACATGTAAATAGGTACAGCTAAAAAATTTAATCCTGGTATGTGTTCCCGTCCAAACTTTAGCCAAGCCTGAAAAATCGAGAGGAAAATCATAATTCCTTCTATGGCGATTAAAATACTAGGAACCCATTTTCCTGCCCATATCCCTACTAGTAATCCTCCTCCCATGGCAATTATCCACATCATTACTAATAGTGATAAGGGGGGCACACACAAGTCTAAGGCGATTGTTAATAGGTCAAAACGCTTTTGGATAATAGATGCTTTTAATAACCTGGGAACTTGGGTGAGTAAAGTCTGCAAATGACCATGTTCCCAACGTGTCCTCTGACTTTTTGCTGCTTGCTTTTGCTGGGGTAGGTATCCTGTAACTTTTGCTGCTGGACAAAATAATGGGGCTTTTCCGGCTATCGCTAAATCTAAACTTAGCTGCATGTCTTCGACAATGTTAGCGCTAGCTATAGGGGCTGTCTGAATCACTGACCAAGGGAAAGCCATACCTGTACCTGTCAATAAACATGGTAATCCCAAGCGAGTTAATCCACTCGGACGAACTAAATTCTTGACCAAAAATGCTAGTGCTGAAACTGAATCTTTTGGTGTTGGGTTAGCTGGTTGTGCCATTAAGTAAGTTGACTGGACTGGTCGTCTGGAAGCGGCTGCAAGACGGGCAATCTGATCAACTGTGCCTTGATGAACTATACAGTCTGCATCTACTGTCACCACTACTTCTGGCGGTTCTGCTGCAATAAACTTTAGTCCAAAATCTAATGCATATCCTTTACCTCTGCATTCAGAATCATGTCGCTCAATTACCGTCACGCCAGATTGACGGGCAATTGCTGCTGTTTCGTCACTGCAATTATCAGCAATCACTACCAACCGGTCTTGATTGGTTAACTGTGGTAGCAATGTTTTCAGGGTTATACTAATCCCGGAAGCTTCGTTATGAGCTGGAACTAAAACAGCAATTTTTGGTCGGGGAGTGCCATCATTCTCTGTCTTGGTTCGGTTAGATAACAGGGCTGCACTACACTCAATAAAAAGAGTGGCGATGGGAAACATTAGCCCCAACCCGATTAACAACAGGACGATATTAATAAATAGAATTACTGATTGATTCATCACATCAAGAATATACTCACAATCACAAATCTAAACCGTGCTGATTTTGAAATCAGTAGTTTTACCTTAGAGAAAAACTCCAGCCCTCAATCTAGACGGGGTTTAATTAAGTAGCTATAACTAAGTGCTAACACGGGAAGAAAGCCTTAGGAAACTTTATCTGGGGGTCTATATATGGGGAAATAAAACATGCAAAACATTAATTACTTCTTCCTTTATAGTCTACGTAAACACCATAATGTGTTGGATTTACGAAATAAAAATATTTACGTTATCTCAGCTAAACACTGTCAGTATATTTACTGAAAACAAAAGCAAATTACGATCATGTCATATCTTGCATTATTCTCAACAAGTATGGATAAACCGGATTTATAAACGCTCATATTAGGATTTTGACAATTCAACATTCCCAATAAACCCGGGCAGTCTCTTTAAGTCGGGAAACCCGCTGTTAGCGGCTGCCTCGGTTTCTGACTCAGGTGCATTCCGGTGCGATCATGAAATATCATCCATCAGCAAACTGACTACTTTTTCCATAGTTTTTGGGGAGCATTCAATAGCCAAAATAACCACCCTATACCTATTTCAGACATCCATTTTGGCGGTACTAGTTTATTGTGATGACGATTGCTAACTAACTTTACATTAGTATTCAACAATACAACACCACTGGACAACTGATTTAATAAATCAGATATGGATAAATTTTTAGTAAGTTTTGTATTCATAATCTTCATGTAATAATTAGATATATCCGGAAATTTAACCAAAATTCAGAATAAAATGTACATTCGTAATAGTTCAGTAGACACGTAGTAATTTCCAAAGATACTTTTTATAGTGGATAAACCTCCTTTATTTGCCTTCTATTTTTGTGAAATGCTATTGTCAAACTTGTTTGGAGCATTTCCTCACCCCGTTACAACATTTGCCAAATTTATCGGTATTCAAGGTAAATAAATGAAAAAAAATACATAAAGCTAAAGGCTCTTATTTAGATAGATGCAACTATAGGCTAAATACTATGCATTCAAATATACTCTGAATCTAATTGAGTTCAGATAAAACTAAGAAACAACTTCAGTATCTTTACTTAAGCTTTATAGAATCTTTATTAATTAAAGAAAGACAATTGTAATATCTGACAAGTTTATACTTTTTATCAATACCTCCATTTAGTGAAATCACACAGATTCTGATTTTTGGGATTGGAGATTGGGAGTGATAGCGGTTTTCGGTTGTTGGCGTAGCTTACTTACTCCAAGCCACGACCTGTCTACGGTGTAGGGTGTAGGATACAAAGTTGATTCCTAATAGTCATAGGCGTGGAAATTAAATATGCGTTACCCGAAACCCTTGTTCCAGACGCGAAATTGCCTCTTTCAGAGGAGCTGAGTCGCACAGCGACACGCTTCGCGGTAAGCAAAGCTATGCCGTAGGCTTTACGCTAACGCGTCTGGAACATTCTTTTTCACGCCTAGGTCTAATATAGCGGTTTTCACTTGGGTGCAATACAGACACTCACCTCACCCCGGCTAAAGCCACCCCTCTCCTTAGTAAGGAGAGGGGAAGGGGTGAGGTTTATTGTGTACTTCACTCAACTGAAAAGCGCTATATTTAAGAGGGGCTAAAAAGCAACATCTCACAAGAGTGTATTTCACCCAAGTGAAAGCTGCTATATTAATTTTGTAGGTGTAAGGATATTTTGAATTGTTTCCCCAATCCCCGGTTCCCTTTTTCGGCGTTGCTGAATCAATGTATGAATCTTCAATAAAAACCTCACCCCCCTGAGTCCGGACACCCCTCTCCTACCCTCACCACGCCAGTCCGCACAAGTCGGGAAACCCGCCCATGCGGCTGGCTCCCTAACCCCTCTCCCAATGGGAGAGGGGGAAAAGGAGAGGGGAAGGGGTGAGGTAAAATTTGTGTACCACTGTTTATGACCAAGAGATATTTTTTATTTGCAAGTCCTTTTATCTATGAAGCTGAACTCGCTGCGCCAAACTCTGTTAAGAATCTAAAGGCTTTCACAATATAATTAGCACAATCCCGGGGAGAGGTATTATAAAAAGCGGGCCATGCTTTGGCTTTATCTTCATCGTACCTGTCAGCCCTCTGTGGATGTTGTTCTAACCATGCTAATCTCACCCCATGACCAATTAACACATCCAAGACTATATATTCTTCGATTTGCAAGTTGGGGTTTTTGGAGGCGATCGCAGCTAGTTCCATTAATGCTTCAATATTAACTTGTCTGTACTCTGGAGCTTCAATTTTATTTAACAGGTGTTCTACTTGCAGGGCAAAATTCTTTTCTCCTGCTGTCATTTCTGACACTAACTCGCTATCTAAGCGGTTACGGCGTTCTAATTTATCGCCAACTACCAAGCCTTTGCAGTGATGCATCACTAGCCAAACCTGTTTAAAGAAGTCTTTGGGCACCCTTCCTGTGGTTCCTTCGGCTTGGCGGAACCGTCGCCACCCCCCGGCTGGTACTTCTATTTCTTCCGCCACTGCTGGTTGTAGTACCCAATCAATGTCTGTTTCTTTTTGTTTGACGTGTAATGACTCCTGTTGGCGCAGTAGCTTACTCATGCCTGCATATTCTACCAATACTTGACGCAGGCGTGTTTTTACCTCAAAGGGCGAAAGCTGCATTAATGTTTCGTATGCTTCATCCTGAGTTACCTGTAATTCCTGTGCTAATTCGCTGGTAAGTAATAGGATTAAATAGCCGACTCGTACTGTTAGCAGTCCTTTAAATAGTTCTGGTTCTGACTTAATCAACAAACCCAGATAAATTAATATTTCTTGGGTGAGTACGCGATCGCGGATATCTTCCCGACAGAAATTATCGATTTTATCGGCGATTTCGTTGTGAGACATGGGCACGGTAATCAGGGATGCTTGACTATATGCCCTACCAACGGCTATTTGTTTACCGCGCACTAGAATGCTTGTGAGTGCGTCTGTTAAGCCGATATCTACCATTTGCTGCAATCCTGCAGCCCGGCGCACTACTGCCCAAATGCTGGCTTCTCCTGCTTTAGTATACACTTCATCAAGTAAATCTGCAACTCTGACGGCACGTCCTGGTTCGCCAAAACCTGTGTCAAATTCTAATCCTTGCAAACGGGTTAAAGTTTGCAATAATTCTATTTGTTCGTAAAGATTTTCTGAGGAACGTAAAGAAGATAGCAACAAGCCCAAGTTAGTTTCACACTCCATCTGGAATTCTTGGGTATGTTCTAACCGCCAGTTTTTTTCTGGATTATAGCCCAAATAAGAGCGACGAGGGGCAGCAGATTGGAAGGGAGATTGGAAAAATTCAAAGTTTTCCAGAAAATCAATTCTTTCTATTCCAGATGTCAGCATTAGTTGGTTGAGTTGTCCTAACTTTACCTCCACACTGTTACAAACTCCATCTTTGAGTTCTTGCATTAATGCTAACAATGCTTCGCTACCAGTTTCTAAGATGGTGTGAGTTAGCATTAAAGTCAGGGTAGGACGTCCCAAATCGTGCCAATATTTTTGGATATAAGCCAGTTCACTTTTGAGTTGATCTACCAAGAAATGGTAATCCAGGGTTAGGTAGAACTGTTGGGCATCTAAAAAGGAAGGCAAAAAGACGACGGTTTCCTTACCAATACGGAAAATATTAGAAGTGGTCAAACTGCGCAGCCTTCGCACGGGACGTCCAGTTAAACCCAGTTTATCACTATATCCTAGTTGATTATAAATCAAAGCCAGTTCGCTTGCCTGTCTGACTTGAATCGGTTCTACTTGTTTTGGTGTTTGGGTTTTAATGCCGTAAACTTCTAATTTTGCCTGTAAATCTTCATCTTCCGCTAACAAGGCGATTTGCACTACTGGTTCCCGGTGCTTGTTCATGCGTAAATGCTGTCCCAAGGGGTCGATATCTCCCACGGATAACATTCCTTCCCTTAACATTTGCCCCAGAAAATACAAACTTTGTGCCCATACTAAAGGAATATTGTCATTTGGTAAACGAGGCTGACTTTGGGGTGCTAATTTCTCTGCCTCGATATTTTTCTTGGGGACATAATAAAGTTCTGGTAATAGTTGCAAGCCATCCCGCTTCACAACTAAAGATTGTAAACGCTCTTGGTAATGTTTTATTTGCTCACTGTCACCCTCAAACAATCCATCTAAGAATAAATACGTAAAAAATAGGGGCCATTCGCACTCTATATGCTCAAATTGCTTTAATTCCCAAGGTTCGTAGTGTAAACGCTTGGTATCTTCCAATACCGTTTGATGTCCATCCCTGAGAAAGCGCTTACAACCGTATTTCCCTTCTAGTTTATCGATAATATCCTTCCGGGTGCGCTTCCGTAATTCTACGTCTTCTATTGCAAAAGCTGGATAACTAATAATACTTAGCAATGCGGCATCAATTTCTTTGGAAGCAGATTCCCTAGGTAAGATAGACTCTAAAGTAGTTCTAGCGCGGGCAATTTCATCGGGTAAAACGTGAATCACTGAGGCTTGACTACCGCGCACTCCAAATAAATTTATACCATTAATTGCCTCTAGGGCAGCTTTTGCCATGCCTACGGAACTAGCATTTAATTCAGGGTTACCGTGGTTAATTTTATTACCCCGTTCCCAAATACCATAATCTGGGGTACGGTAAGCTCGTCCAATATAATAAACTAGATTTTGGACAAAATTAACTTCATCCAGAGTATAAATTATCTGTAATCCAGAAGCAGTCATTTGCGCCAGCATCAGTAAAAATATGGATGTGGCATCAAGTTGCAAATGTCCCCATTCCTCGTCACCAACAACGATATCCCCTGTGGTGGTGTTATACTTAGCGTGGAGAGCATCGAGTAGCGACTGAGTGTACTTAAATCGCTCTACTTTATGTGCCTGTCGCATCATAGCGAATAGCAAACCCCGCATCAGCTTGATAACGCTATGTTCTAACTCATAGGTACGTCCCTTATCTTCATCCACCTTGCGGTATGCTAGGGCTAACCCCCAAACAGCTAAGATGCTGTAGACATTATCGCGTACCCAAGCATCAGTATAGTCCCCGTGGGCAGTAATTGCGGTACTCGCAGGTAACAAACCAGTAATTGGGTTTTGTCGCGCTAGGATAATAGTCTTGATTTGCTGGTAGTAATACTCAAGACGAGTTAGCAATTGAGAGGCTGTGTTCATAATCGGATGGGAAAAAGTTTCCGGAAATAGATCCTCTGGCTGTGAAGTCAATTATGTAATCAAAGCCTACAGAAGTTCTGTAATCAACGATCACATTACAGCACCATTATAGGGATTAATCTATTATCTCCCGAACTAGTCATAATTGGTGAGCTAACTCGAATTACAATTACGAATTTTGCTAAATCTTCATATGTAGGTAAGGATTTTTACCACTATCTTTAAGTATTTTACGATTATTTTCGTCACAATACAAAAGTAAGTAAAACTATTGAATAAATTTCACTTATCTTAATTTAATTACTTAAAAAATTAAACTCCAAAAAAAGAAGGAGTTTAATCAGGAGGTTATTTATGTCTACACGTTATAATGAAAACCATTCTCCAATGGTGAAAGTAGTTTATTCCCAAGTTAAAGTAAATGGAAAAATCGAATTAGTACCCTTTGAATTATACGCTGATGGTTCCCTCAAACGTTCTGACAAGTAAGTAATAGGTAAATGGTAATGGGTAATAGGTAATTGATAATAATGTAAGTTGCTAGTTAGTACCCCATAATAGTATGTAGTACGATACAAAAATCATGATTTTGAGTTTTGCTAGATACTAAAAATTAAGGTTTTGTATTTAAAAATAGGCGTTTTTGATAACTAGAAATTTGGGTTAATAGGTAATAGGTAATTGCTAATTGGTAATTGCTAATTGGTGATTGGTAACAAACCGGGTTGATTGATAATGATGAATAGCAAATCTAAATTTTACGTTGATAAATCCGGTTGTTTTGATTGTGATGAATTCATCGTTTACCCTTTACCATTTACCAGTTACCCCATTTACCCATTACCTATTACCTATAGGAATCCGGTTTGATTTGTGAATTGACTTCTAGGGGAAGGGAACAGGGAACAGGGAACAGGGAACAGGGAACAGGGAACAGGGAACAGGGAACAGGGAACAGAAACTGTACTGAGTTCTTTTCAAAAATCAAATAGTAATCCTATATTACCTATTACCTATTACCTATTACCTATTACCTATTACCCATTACCCATTATCTATTATTTTCTCGATGCCTGGAGTTGATAGCCTAAATTAGGACTTATAAGAAATATTTTGATATTGCTGAATATAGCTATGAATTTACAAAATACACCTCACCCCCTTCCCCTCTCCTTAGTAAGGAGAGGGGTGTCCGTAGGACGGGGTGAGGTTTTTATTCCAGATTCATAGCTATATTCAGCAACGCCAATATTTTGATATTCTTGGTAGTGTATTCCTAGTAAACCAGCAAATGTTCCACTACCCCGGTAAATGTAGAGTAAGGCTCTGATTAATCCATGATATCCCCTGAAGAAGAAATAAGGGATTAATAACAGCAGTCCGATAATAATCAGTGCAGTTCCTTTTACTACACGTATCCCTTGTACTTTCATAGAAGGATACAGTTCTCGTTCTATAAGACTATGGCTACTCCAGGTGCGATAACCACGACGGAGAATCCATTGCACATTAATACGAGAGTTGGGTATCCATTCATGAGCTATGGCTTCATCTGCCCATACTAGCTTATATCCAGCATGATAAAGACGCATAAACAGGTGAGAATCTTCCCCACCTGTTAGGGCAAAACGCTCATCGAAAATTTTATCTAGTTTCTGTAAAACTTGATTGCGAATCAGAACATTACCGCTATATGCAACATCTATTTCAGCCCCTGTAGAATAACGTTCTGGGTCAAAAAATTTCCCTTTTTTTGCCCAATTTGGTACATCATCCTGGAAATGGGGCAAAACAGGTGCTGCAACTACATCAGCATTATATTCCTGTTGAACCAATAAAAGTTGTTCTAGCCATTGCGGTTCTGGAACTTCATCATCATCAATCATTGCAATGAAGTCTGCATTTTTATCAGCAGTGGCGATCGCTCGGTTGCGTGCATAGGAAATACCACGCTGAGGTTCAATTCCAGTTTTTAATGACCATTTGAATTTTGATTTAATCTTTTCACAAAATTTAACAGCTGAACCTGCTGAGTCATTATCAATCACCACAACTTCTATCTGAGGGACTTCTATGTTGTTGAAAGTCAATTGACTAAGACCATCCATTAGCCGTTTTAGCCCCTCAGGGCGTTGATAGGTTATGATGCATACTGAAACAAACATGATTAGAAATTTTGATTAGAAATTTAGGTCAGAAAACAGTTCTTGTCTACAATAAATCATTTTACTTGTACATTTCCTGACATTTATCAAAATTTAATCAATTTTTTTTGCGTTCACATTCTATCAACCTGAATCACAAGTATATATCAATGTATATGATAAATATGATTATGTTCAATTCTGTTTTCCTGTTTTAATTTGGTAGTCAGAATTAGGAGTATAGGGAATATTTTTATATTCTTGGTAGTTTATACCCAGTAAACCCGCAAGTGTCCCCCCACCACGGAAAATATAGAGTAAGGCACCCACAAATCTATGATATTGTGTGAACGCAGCAGGAATCAGGCATAATAGCCCGATTACAATTAATCCAATCCCTTTGACAATACGCATAGACTGGACTGGCATTGAGGGGTACAGTTCTCTCTCTGTGAGGCTATGGCTACTCCAACTACGATAACCACGCTGGAGAATATATTTGAGATTAGTACGAGTTTTTGGTATCCATTCATAAACTATAGCTTCATCTGCCCATACAAACTTATATCCAGACTTATAAAGACGCATAAATAGGTGGGAATCTTCTCCACCTGTAAGAGCAAAACGCTCATCGAAAACTGGATCAATTTTACGCAAAATTTCCCCACGAGTTAAAACGTTATTGCTGTATGCAACGTCTATTTGAGTACCTGTAGAATAACGCTCTGAGTCAAAAAATTTCCCTTTTTTTACCCAATTTGGTGTATTTTCATTCGGAAAATAGGGCAAAACAGGTCCTGCAACTACATCTGCATTATACTCTTGTTGTACTAATAAAAGTTGTTCGAGCCATTGTGGTTTTGGAACTTCATCATCATCAATAATGGCAATAAAATCTGCATTTTTGTCAGCAGTAGCAATTGCTCGGTTGCGTGCATAGGAAATACCGCGCTGGGGTTCAATTCCAGTTTTTAATAACCATTTAAACTCCGACTGCATCTGTTGGCAAAACTGAACGGTTAAACCTGCTGAATCATTATCGATAACTACAACCTCTATTTGAGGGACTTCTATACTTTTAAAAGTCAATTGATTCAGACTCTTGAGCAGTCTCTTCAATCCTTCAGGACGTTTATAGGTTATGATGCACACAGAAATCAGCATAATTAGAGTATAATTATGAATTGAGGTAAAAAAATATTTGTAATTATTAGGACTTATGCAACTAACACATTTATACTCAAACTTTCACATAGAATTTATCTGGCTCTAATGCACATAAATCAAAGCTTATACGCTTTGACACTGAGCCTAAATCTGTGTGCCAGTTTGCTTTGTTTTGTGGCGTTTGCGCAAGTCCTGATTCTAATAATACAGTTTTTTGAACTATTTTATACATGTAAATAATATTTTTTATAAAATTACTATAATTATGATTGTCAAAAGTTTATGGTTATTATAAATAAGTACAATAAATGATTTTTGTTAACAGGTTATTTATAAAGTAAGAAACCGGGTTTCTGTGACACGAACTACCATGCGGATTCGATACTCCACCCATAGAAACCCGGTTTCTCCCTACTGTGACCCTTGCGTAAGTCCTAGAACCATGAATATTTGATTTTTGTACTCCTACCCTAGTGGTTTGTCCCATAAAATATGATGGGGTTTCCATCACACCCACCTGGGACTATAAGTCCCAGTCTAATAGTCAAAGTGATATAAATATGACTATAAAACTAGCCCTCAGAATTAATGGGACAGAACACTAGTAGTCTACCAAAGCAAACCTGCTGGGTAAAGGGTAGCAGGGGGAGAGGGGGAAGTGTGAGAAGTGTGAGAACAGGGGAACTTTATTAACCGGGCAAAGTTCCTTTGGTCGAGTACTAGGGAAAGCTAAGGTTTAGCCTGATCAAGATGCATTAACTAACTAATGCAATATCAGATGTTTGTTGGATTTTATTTGCTAATGCTTTCAATTTAGCCTCTCTCAACAACATATTTTCAGTAGGTTTGAGATCCACAGCCTCAAAAACTGTTCGCAAACGATGTACCCAATCATGTCTGAGTAGGGAGTTCATCACATTATCTCTTCTAATTCTCTCCAGTCGTTTGGGTTGAGCATCAAGTTCGGCAATAATATCTCCTATATTGGGAGCATCAAAGGGAATTTCGATCACAGAATCTTCCCAATCAAAATATTGTTGAAATTTTTCTGTTTTAGGAGGATCGCCAATCATTATGCTTCCTGCAGCAGCACCTTCAAAAAAGCGATAACCAATTTCTTCTTTACCTTTTGTTAGATAAGGTTCATTCGCATTGGCACGATTAGCAATAAAATAACGACTTCTCTTAATTATATTTGCTAATACATTTCGGTGTTCCTGAGGATTATTCACCCGAAAAGTTTGGTGTTTATCATTGTTTTTCATCTGAGGATCTTTAATTTTTACTGTATCGTGGTAGTAAAAAAATTTCCGCTGTTGTGCAATATCTAATAAAGCTTTATGGGTTATGGATGAGCGACGTCCTAGGGAACAAACATCAATACTGCGGTGAGGATTTAGGGGATAGGGACTAAACTTTAATGCATCTACACCAGGGGGCAAATAAGTACAAGGACGTCCAGTAATTTTAGCAATTTCCTCAGTCATATTGCTAACACTCAAAAAAATATGATCAAAATCTTTTAATAATTCCAGAAGATATTTACATGTAGGAATATTTTCTTGCCATACTTCTGCTATGTAGCAGACAGCTTTCTGACTTTTATTACGCCAGTTTTGTAGATAAGGCAGGGCAAATAATTCAAATGGAGAATTAAAAATAGGAAAAAAAAGTTGATAGTCTTTTTGTAAAATAACTGGTTTTTTTATTGGGACAATGAAGTTGGCAATTCGAGATGATTTAGTCAGATATTTAGCTAGTTTATAAATTTTTCTGGAAAATTGAATATCGTCATAGCTAGCTGGTTTGAATATGTCTACAGCATCTATTTCCGAAATCACATCCTCAAATTCATACAAACAGCAGAAAGCAACTAAATCTGCAATTTCTCGCATTGATAAGAGTAGGATTTGCGAGTTATCTTTTGATGTAAAATTTATTTGATTATTCATAGTGGCTTTGAACGATGATGGTGAGATGCTAAATCAATCTGATTTTTGCGCACACAGAAAAAAACTATGAGCTAAAACTCAAATTATGTTTGGAAAGCAAGGTGAAATAATTTTATCAAAGAAACTATAACTTTGGATAGATAATAAAAATTAAATAGACATTAATATCTATTACCGAATAACCAATCAAAAATATTATTTTTTATAAAAATATAAAAATATATTTTATAAGAAATTGTACGATATATTTACACAATAATATGCAAAGTTTTCATGAAGTTACATATAAATTTTAGTAAAGGGACGAAAGATTATTTTCTGATACCTGAAGGAATACAACGGACGGGCAAGATGCCCATTCCACAAAACCATCAAAATCATCCCCCATTTATGCAACGTCCATGACTACTTCAACTGATAGATTGCTGGGGTGCAGTCTGGGGAATAGCGATTGCGTGTCCAACATTCCAGGGATTACCGGGATATGATTCTGCTAAGGATTTGATTTTGTATCCGTAAGATAGTAAAAAATCATCTATTTCTTTTTGCTTATTTAATAAGCCTTCTTCCTTCTCGTCATCAACTTCATAAATAATGATTGGTTGGTATTCTTTAATGGTTTGAGACATTCCATATAAAACATCAATTTCTGCACCTTCTACATCAATTTTCACAAATGTAGGTGGTTCGATTTCTTTTTGTTGTAATAACTCATCAATGGAGACTGTATTTACAGTAATAGTTTCCTTGGCATCAGATATTGTACCTACGGATGCTAGAGTGTGACCTCCGGAATTTTCTGCTAACCATAATTGTTCAACTCCTGTGGATCTGGACACGGCTTTTTCCACAACAGTGACATGGTTATAATTATTAAGTTGAGCATTCCATCTTACCATTTTGGCATTCTCAGCTTCCGGTTCAAAGGCATAAACTTTTCCCTGAGAACCTACTATTTTTGCAGCTACAATCGTAAAAAATCCCACATTAGCCCCAATATCATAAAAAATATTTCCCGGTTGGAGATATTGTGACAAAACTTCTTGTACTGGCATTTCATAGGTACCAAGGGCAGTATCGGGATTGTATGCACCAGCATTAAATTTGAGTCCAGAAGCTATTCCATATTTGACGGTCAAATCTCGTTTAATTAACCCCAAACTAGCAAAATGACCAATTTTTCCGGGGGAATTTAATCTTGATTCCAGCCATTTTGGAGGTAAAATTCTCGCAACTGAACCGATAATTTCCCAAGCTATGTTTTTCCACCCCATTTGATTTACACCTTGCCTATAAAATTGTTAAAAACACTGCCAGTATCATTTCCCCATTCCCAATTAGCTGCAATTCCTACACGGTTAATTGCCAGAGGTTGAATATTTGCATAAACATCCTTTAGGGAACGATATAATACTGGTTCATTATTAATAAATGCCGTATAATTCATACCATCAAATACAACACGCAGCCTATGGGTAACTCCCCAAAAAACACGACTGCCAACATTAGTCCAAACGGCATCAAATAAATCTTCAAAACCATTAATGGTGAAAAAAGATGAGATGGAAGAACCAGCAAAAATGTCGTCTAACCAGTTGTTAATAATAATATAATTTTCTGGGTCTTGCCAAAATATTAATCCACCGCGACCCCCCTCTCCCTGTCCGCGATCGCTCCCTGGGGGTGTAATATCTATTTGGATATCGGCAAATTCAGGGTTTTTCCAGGCAATGGTGTAAGCTGTACGACCAGGATTAGGATTTTTGGCACTGGCTCTAATTTTACTGCTACCATTACCAGTAAGTTCAATAATTCCATCTCCTATATCTCGACGCCAAATGCAATCCCCAACGGTGGTAATTGTCCCTGCCAAATCTTTGATTTGAGTACCTACAAAATCATCCCTGACTACCAATTGCTTACCCTCTGCAATCCAAGGGGAACCAAGGTCTAATTGATTGGGGATGGGTATACTCCTCGGATGTGCTTCCAAGTTACGAAAATACAAGGAATTATTATTTTCAATGGCTTGGATACCTACTCCTGTGGCATTTTGCAAGCGAGTATCAGCGAATGAAAAGACTAATTTCCCATTGAGATAGAGGCTAAATCTATTGCCTTCATCTAATATTTGTAAGGAATAAATACTGTTAGGTTCAAGATGCCATTCATCGCTTACAGCTACACTTTTGCAAATACCATTTTCCTGAATCTGGAGTTGACAATTATCCATTCCCACCAGGAAAGTCCAAAAGTTTTCTGAGTCTTGAAAACGCCAAACAAGACCTGCTGTGGTTAAAATTTCTGATGTTTCTAAGATTGCATGAATTAACCCAGAGGTACTGCCAGGGTCAAGAATCCCCATGCTATCTCTTAACATTGGTATTATACCATTTATGGTTCTTGTGTAACTCCCTTTGTAAACAGTCCACAATCCACCGATTTCTGCTTGCATCTCACCCAGTAAACCGTCACCAGTTAACTTATCTGCAGCATTAGCAGTGCCATACCAAGTTGCCAATTCTGGAATTTGTTGCACCTGGGTGCCATAAACACGGGTATCAACCCAGAAGCCAATTTCTCCCTGGATGCTTTGGTATATTCCCGCATATAGGGTTGTATCTTTATTGAAGGGATCTATAGCAAGGGGACGCATATGGGGATAAGTTCCTAGACCATGGGCGTTAGGGAAGGATGCAGTATAATATGCCGCTCCTTCATCTCGTAAAATTACTATGTAATAAATCTGGAGATTTTGCAAGCCCTTTAAGGCAGAAAGCATATTTGCACCAACACGAGTCCAAAGTTCTCCATTTTCATGGGATGCTGCATGGATAATAAACCCATTACCTTCACCTAAGGGATTACAAGGGACTTCGTTAGTAAACCAGCCTACAGCCAGGTTATCGGTAATCAAAGGTAACTGGTTGTTTTTGTCAGTCAATTTATACCAGTATCGTAGTCGTCGCAGTATATTTTTTTTATCTTGAGACCTAGTTAATAAAAAGAACAGACGTCGCAGAAAAACATACCGCAAGCGTTTGTCTACTTCGCTACCATGAATCCAAGTAATCAGATAGGACTTCAAACCTTCTTCTATATACTCCATCTGGGAAGTATTATGACCATTCACAAGAAACGCCGCAAATGCTAACCCATTAGTACGAGTATAGGGACCATAAGCGATCCCTGAACGTCCCCATCCTGGTTGAATTAAAGGCTTGATCCGCAGAGCATTATTATCGATGCTGATTACACCTTCAATATCTACACCACGACGAGTGAGACCAGCAGAGTTTTGATTGTTGATAACTTTACCTGCTGGTTGGTTGTCTGAATATAAGTCTATAAAATAATTGTTCATTATCAGATTATTATTTGATTTTTAAACAATAGGTAGGGGACGCAGTTTGCGGTGTGGATACTCAGAAGTGCAAAACTGCCGTTGTGTTATCCCTGAAAATACGGCACTCAAATCATAACAGACTCTACAGAACAGCGTAAATACAGATAAGAATAACGCAGTATTTTGTCAAGATTTTGGTGCGTTAGACTCAAGTCATAACACACCCTACAGATACCTGAATATAAGTCTATAAACTAATTGTTCATTATTCTCAGACTATATTATGTCATATCTTGCACCATTCGAGGGTAAGCATGGAGAAACCGGGTTTATGAACGAAAAATTAGGATTTTGACAGGTCAATATTCCCAATAAACCCGGTTTCTGACCCAGGTGTATTCCGGTGTGTTATCAGACTATTATTTAATTGTTAAACAACAGGTAGGGTGTGTTATCGGGGAGAGATTTTGGTGCGTTGAACTCAAGTCATAACGCACCCTACAGATAAGAATAATCACGAATAATCCAATATCTTATCAAGATTTTGGTGCGTTAGACTCAAGTCATAACACACCCTACAAATACCTGAATATAAGTCTATAAAATAATTGTTCATTATTCTCAGACTATATTATGTAATATCTTGCACCATTCGAGGGTAAGCATGGAGAAACCGGGTTTATGAACGAAAAATTAGGATTTTGACAGGTCAATATTCCCAATAAACTGGAGAAACCGGGTTTATGAACGAAAAATTAGGATTTTGACAGGTCAATATTCCCAATAAACCCGGTTTCTGACCCAGGTGCATTCCGGTGTGTTATCAGACTATTATTTGATTGTTAAACAACAGGTAGGGTGTGTTATCCCGTAGAGATTTTGGTGTGTTGAACTCAAGTCATAACACACCTTACAAATAAGAATAATCACGAATAATCCAATATCTTATCAAGATTTTGGTGCGTTAGACTCAAGTCATAACGCACCCTACAAATACCTGAATATAAGTCTATAAAATAATTGTTCACGATATTTTTGAAGTTCACAAAATTATATATGTAGAAGAATGATAGTATCGGAAAATCTCATTAGTCATCTGGTGGAAATTAAATATGCGTCAGCTACAACCCTTGTTCCAGTCATAAAATTTTACGTCTGGAACATTCTTTTTCACCAGATGTCTATTGTTTTTAGGAAAAATTATTGTAATGGTACAACAAATTTTCAACAATATGATCCCAGGAAAATAAATCTACAGCTCGTTGATAACTAGCATCTCCCATAGACATTCTCAAATTGTCATCTTTCAAAATACGTAATAGCGCTGCTGCTAATTCATTTGCATCCCCTGGTTCAACTACAAATCCTGTTTTTTCGTTTAAGACAGCTTCTGGAATTCCTCCTACACGACTACCCACAACGGGAACACTACCAGCCATTGCTTCTAAAATTGGCATTCCTAAAGCTTCACTCAATGAAGAATTAATAAATATATCCGCATTCTGATAATATTTATTCAGTTTTTCATGGGGAACAGAACCCCAAAAAGTTACATTTTTTGCTAATTCTGGTGAGATTTGTTTTTGCAATTGTTCAAAGTAGCTTAATTCTTTCCCTGTAACTGGATCGGTAGCATAAAATGAAATTAATTCAGCTACTTTTTGATTGTCATTACTTAAATTAATAATAAATTCCTTCGGTAATGCCTCTTCAGTGCTACCGACTATATTCAGATGTACTTTTGGAAAATTGTTTACTATTTTTTCTAGAGACTCTAATAATATATGTACACCTTTTTCTGGGGATACTCTGCTGACAAATAGTAGCTGTTTTACATCATTAATATCCGCATTTTTTTTACTTTCTATACTATAGAAAAAATGGGAATCTACCCCATTGTAAACAGTTTGACACTTATCAGCAAATTCTGGAAATCTAACGCGAATTTTGTTTGTTATATATTCGCTACAGCCAATGATTAAATCTGCATCTTTTAGCCTCCCTTGTATCATGTCATAGTCTAATTGTGTCAACCATTCACAATGCATGTGCAAGGCAATTTTTATTTCAGGGTTTAATGCCCGAATAACAGGAATATATTGAGAAAAATTATGAACATGAACAATGTCTATTTTTCGTTTTTTTAATTCCTTGGCAATTTGAAGTCCATAAAAATAATAGTATAACTTAGATGCATAATTAGGTTTTTTGGTATTAAATATTCCTGGGATCTTGTCAATAATTTTATTGAATAATCTATCCCTGACTATAGGAATATATTGATAATCTACACCTTCATAAGATTCTGTTTTTTTCTGTAGTGTTTTTCCCTCAACTGGTGTATATACAACCACCTCACAATTGGCAGCTAAACGACGTACTATCTGGGAAGTCACAATGCCTATGGAATCTGAAGGGTTTGGGAAAGAAGTATAATAGAAGGGTTGAGTAACAAAAGCTATCCTCATTTTTTCTTTGGTAATCATAAATTTACTATTTATTCACAACAAGACCAAAAAACCGGGTTTATAAACACAAAATTTAGGTTTTCACCATTAGTCATTCTCAATAAACCCGGTTTTTCACCTAGGTGCATTCCGGTGTGTTTATATTCTTACCTGTCATTTTCGCAGAAATATGCCAACAAATTGACATAGGCAGCTTGATAATAAATTGCTGGCTCTGTTATCGTCCAAGAACCTTCTGAAAACCGTTTCCACACATTCCAAGGGGTATTCCAGTCTTTATACGCTTTTTGCGGTGGTTCCCCAAAGGGAGGAGCAACCTGTTTAATTTCATAATATTTATTTGGTCCACCAGATACAAATCCCGGACCAGGTCCATACTTAGAGTTAGTACCATCGTATACACTGCCGTCATGGAACCAACCATGTACTATTTCCATCACACTCTTTTCGGCACCTGCTTTTGCCCCTTTTGCTCCCATATTGCTCAGGTAAACCCATGAAAGGGGATTCCGACCGTGAAAATAGTGGAGATACTCCTCGGCATTTTGCTCATAGAATTGGTTGCGTGATGGTTCCACCTCCAATAATCTGGCTAAAAGAAAAGTAATACCCCAGTCTGCTTTAACCTGATTAGAACCCCAGTAATAATCCCAAACAAAGGCACGATATGGATCTTCTTTGTTGATATCAAGATTGTTGTACCACGATGTTATGGTTTTCAGGGCATTTTTAATCTCAGCTACTTTTGCTTTATCTGCACCTTGAGTTTGGGCATAAGTAACATAGGCAAATTGCTTATGCCAAGACCTTTCTTTATCACCCATGGGGTCAAACCAGCCGTCTTTTGGTGGCGTATAATTACTATCAAAATATTGTTTATAAACCGTTTTACCTGTTGCTCGGTAGAGTTCCGCTGCTGCCCAAAAACGCCACATATCGTCAGATTCTTTTTCATCAGCTTGGGCAGCAACCCCTAACTTTCCTTTACTACCATAATCATGACCATCTTTAGGGATTTTATTGGGATTTAATTCAAGGTATTTCCAAGCATTTTCCGCAGCAGCAATCAATTTTTCACTGTAGCCAGGATAGACATTATTGAAGTTTTGAAATAGACGTGATGCGTTGGCGCTGCTAATAATTAAACTTGCCGTTGACCAAGTAGTTGGTTCAGTATAATATCTCCTCGTTATATCTTTATTTGGCATTCCGGCAAACTCTCCCCCATTAGTGCTAGCAACACGATTGGCAACGGAACCATCTGCCATTTGCATCCGCAAAATCCAATCTAATTCCCATTTTATTTCGTCTAAAATATCGGGAACACCATTACCACTTTCGGGGATATTATAATTATCAGTAAATGCAGCGGGATTCAGTTCGTAGGCATTAATTAAATTCCAAAGTGTTTTGGTAGTAAAGGGAACATATTTATTAAAATCTCCCGCATCATGCCAACCACCATGAACATCTTGAGGCTGAGTGTTTGTGGTGTAACGCAAGGCAGCATAATCTTGATTTTTACCAATATGACATGCTTGATGATTCCAATTACCACCATATTTTCTAGGAATATTTGTCCCACAACGTTGGTAATAAAATGTTCTTACCGCAGCCTTAAGAACCTGATTATAAATATCATTTCTAATGTCAAAGGTAAAAGAACGCAGATTGTTTGCCCGGTCGTAAATATAGTAGCTACCTTCGGTTTTCAAGCCAGTGAAATCACCCCACCAAACTTTATCACCTGAGGATTCATCCATTACACCATTTTTCCAAGCTTTAATAGCACCAGTATACACAGTTTGATTGTTATCTTGACGTCGAACTTCAAACTGGGAACCTGGTTGATATTTAATTTGCGAATTTTGACCTTTAATGGGATTAGCAAATATAGCAACTTTTACAGCTTGAGGTCGCCATCCAAATTGGTCAATAATTATCTGTTCTGTCAACGGAATATTCTGTGCATCTACTTGTATAGATAATATTGAAACCAGGGATAGACCAAAGATTACTACTGCCAGAAATAAATTTTTTTTATTCATTCTTCACCTTCCGATAATGCTACCCTGAGGCAAATTACTTTCTTTTAATTAGATAAATTACAAACTTTTTTTCTATCAAAAAATCTACTCAATCAAATAATTCTGATTATGGGAAAAGATGTTGTTTTTAATTAGCTCCTATAATTCTCAAACTTTGAATGTACTATAAAAAATTATTCTTTTATTTGTGGTTAGCAAATAAAAACAAAAAAAATTATTGTTTTGACATTATATTATAGGACTTATATTTGATATATTATAGGACTTATATTTGATTTTTGTTGACGTAGCTTGTACTTAAGAACTCACTACAATTCGACCTCCCTTCTTTCTTGTTCCCTGTTCCCTGTTCCCTGTTCCCTGTTCCCTATTCCCTGTTCTCTGTTCCCTATTCTCTATTCCCTATTCCCTGTTCCCTATTCTCTATTCCCTATTCCCTATTCCCTGTTCCCTGTTCCCTGTTCCCTGTTCCCTATCTCTACGAGTAATTTAACGCATCAAACGGGATTCCTATAGCAATCCTAAATGATTCATAAGAAAATACGGAGATGCATAACGTACTTTATATAACTGCCTATGGAACTATGTATTACGCAATGTATATAATTTTAGCCACAAAAGAGGTTGTTAATGAGTTTTAAAAGTTATGTTTACAGGTTAAGTGTTTTCTCACAACTGATTCCGGATTGCTATATATATTTATTATCCTCACAAAACACAAAAATTTAACGTAAATTTTTAAACAAAATTTTGATTAATTCAGCTTGGGTAAACGGCTTGATTAAATATCCAGAAGCTCCGACAGCTGTTGCTTTTGCTTGATCTATAAAACCATTTCTTCCAGTTACCATAATTACAGGTGTGTTTTGAAAGTCCGAATGGTTACGCAACAATGAACATAATTGATAACCATCTAAGTTTGGCATACCTATATCTAATAGGATTATATCTGGCTTTTCCCGAATAATTTCGACAAGGGCTTTCAATGGATCGGTAATTAAAATTACCGAAAACAAAGCATCATCCAAATTATATAAAAAGCTGTCTATGATGTTTAGCACACTTGGACTATCATCAACACAGATAATGGTATAACTTTTCTTATTATCTTTGGTTGAGGGAAGTAGGGATTTTGTATTTTGATTGTAATCGGTTGCCGGTAAATCTACTGCAATATTACTATTATTATTTATATTGCTGAGATTAAGTTTTGCTTTTCTGTTAAGTTCTCGTCGATAGAGAATAAATACTAATGCCCACAAGCCAACCATATTTAATCCATCTGATGCCAAACTAGACCAAGCAGCACCTTTCCAAGAGTATATAGGAATCAGCCAAAAATTAAGCAGTAAATTCAACATTGCCGCAGTAACTTGTATAGCACTGCGCACTCCCTGAAATCCCGCTCCGGTTAACGTATCGGCAGCAAAAAAGCTTAGACTTGCAATCAAAAGCAGGGGAGCTAACCAATGTAATGCCTCTACTACATTTACATATTCTTCACCTAATATATACGGCACAATGGGAGCAAAAAAGAATAGGCATAATGACCCTAAAAAACCATACAAACCTGCTATTAATGATAATTGAATAGCAAATTTGATATTTCCACTAATACCTGTTTCACCTTTTTGAAAAAACTTGGCATAGGTAACAGCCATAAGAGAGGCAATCGGTACAAATGCTACATCAATTAAACGATAAGCAGCTCCATATATCCCTGTTGCTTCTAATGTAGAAAGACGAGTTAACAGAGTTTTGTCTATATTTTGATTGATATTGTCAGCAGCTGCATCTAGAGAAAAGTAAAACCCTTGCATAGCCTCAGATTTGAAGCGCCAAAGTGCCAACCTGGGAGATTCTAAGAAGCGATTTACCATTAAACAAGTAATTAAAGCCAAGGCTAGTGTACTAGTGAAATATAAAATCGCCCACACAGTCAAAGTAGCCTTTGGAAAAAAGACGACTAAAATTACAGCACCAACTAAATTTTTGATACTAAATAAAATGTTGATTTGAGCTGTTCTGTGGAGCATCTCGACAGCCATAAATGCCTTACCACTAGCATCTATAATTAATTTAAAAAGTAATTCTGCCAGCAGAAAAAGAATTATAGTTACTGGGGATACTGGAATAGGAATAATGCTTTTAGCGACAAATGCTAGTACAGTAGTTAATACTAAGCTAAAAACAAGTATAATAAACAGTGTATTCCCCCAGTATTCACTGAACAAAGCTCTGTTTCTAGAGACATGTTTAATCATAATCTCTCCACTGCCCCAATTGACAAAGGGCAGGAATAGCGTTGCCAGTGCAACTATTCCCACAAAAGCTCCATACTGTTCACTACCAAGACTACGAGCAATGATGACAAAATAGGCTGCTTGCACAAATAATTTCAGCCCATTGGAAAGAAGCATCAATAAAGTATTGCGTACTATCGGTTTCTGAATTATCTTAGTAAGATAAGATTTGATTTTTCTAATATTCATAAATAATTCATTGATAAATTAATTAATTTATTTAAATGTTTTTGTCCCTTGTTCAGATGGTATAAGTAGAGAGAAAGATACTGTGACATACAGAACCCAATAAAGACCACCCGCCAGCAGTGAAGTTTCAGTCAGATTAGCTATGATGATGTTGGTCAAATACAACAATGGCCAAAGCCCCTCTGTTGTCTTACTTAGATGCACCAAGTTAATCGCTTTGAGGACATTAAGGAAAAATCCGATAAAAAATACAGCGACCCCTAAAGCCCCTAGACCCAATGCTAGGTCTAAAAAGCCATTGTGTGGATCGGTAACTTTCCAGTTAGCTGCCCGCCATATATAAAAAGCATCGTTAGACTCCCAAAATGCACTAAAACCATAACCTAGCATAGGACGTTTTTCAATCATTTCCCATAGGAAGGGCCAAAAATCTGTACGACCGGTGAGTGTTGTATCTTTACCGATTGAACTTGCCAAACTCTCTGCTTGATCAACAATCCACATTAACAATCCTCCGCCAAAAGTTGCTATGGCAAAAGTTGTGGGAACCATCACCTCATAGCGCCACCTGAAGGTACGATATATAAAAAATAAAAGTAACATAATTACGAAAACACCCAAAGCTGTTGTCGAACGGGCAGCAGCTAATAAAATGATTGAAATTAAGAACAAAAACCAGAAAATTAAATTATATTTTTTGGCATCAATAGCTCGAATTAAGAATATAATTGCACCAAGTGTAATCATTTTGCCAAAATTATTTTTATGGGTGTATATTCCCCGAAAAACTCCAGCATGTACTCCACCCATCAGTCCATATCTTGGTGGAACTACAGCAAATATAATGCTGAGAATTATGACTATAATAAACATCCAACTCAATAACTTTATCTGTTCTCTCAGGGTGTAACGTGTAGCAAAGTAAAGCCCAAATAAAGTAGTTAAAATTAAACTGATACCCTCTTTAATAGTCATGGATGGAGAAACAGACCATAGACAGGAAATAACTGCTATTCCTACTAGCAGAGATAAAAATCTATCTTTACTAAGTACAAAAACAATTTTCTTCCATCTCAGCGTCAGTAGACAAAAAGTTATCAAATAATTTATCAGGAATCCCAGTTGATTTAATGCAAAATTAAATGATGTGAGAACTACTCCATCTCCCTCACTCGCACCCCTGGTTAGTATCAGGGGAATAATTCCTGCTGAATAATGTATTAAAGAGAATATTGTGAATATAGCTTCAAAAAAATTGATATATTTTTTCGGCATTAACTTAGATTTATATAGCTTATTTTCAATTCACACATAGCATTTGAGCCTCATTTAGGAACTGACAAGAAATAAATTATATATTTTGTCGAATGAGTATCCATTATATCCTTTATTATTAGCGGACAAGATGTCCGTACCACAAGATATTTTGGGATATTTTTTTACTTGAAAGTCCCTGATTATGAAGCTGTTTGCTAAAAATAACTTTGGCTCCACAATTGGTATTTTTTAATACATTTATTTCCAGAAAACTCCAGTGATATAGCTGATAAAAAACTAGATTAATTTTAACTTGCCACCCATGAATATGTATTGTTTATTTCGTAACTCTATATAACTTCGCTTCCACTTGCTTTTGAATATGTTTTAACGATTTTTGAAAACCAGGAAATGGTCTAACAGCCGATGATATTATAGGCTTAACAATAGCCTTAGTAGACCTCTTAAGTCTGAGAGGTACAGGAACAACACCCATTTCTGAAATCAATCGGGTATGTGTAGCATAATACCATTTGTAAGACTCATTTCCAATCATAAAATCAAACTCTTCATATTTACGCTTGAAACTCTCCTGCAAAACAAACTCCATGATTAAACGTCCTGGAGAACAATTTCGATAGGAAATGTCATAGGCAGGAATCCATGAATACAAACGTCCTTTCAAAGACGCACTAAGGTCAACCGCTATGGGTTTTTCTCCAGCGCTAAGACTCGAAACTAACAGAAGTCCTTTATTTGCTAGTTCTTGGAATAATCGTACATGTTCTTGATAAGCGAAGGCATCAATCAATCCAGAATTGCGGTATTGTTGAGATTTCCAAGCAAGACAAGTGTCCAAAATATGTGGTCTGTTGTCATCAAATATAAATTTCACCGGACCTACTTCTTTCTCTAGCTTTCGACGTCGTCTTCGAGAATCAGCAAATATCTTTGGCTGATTTTGTTGCACATATTCTACAAAATCATCCCAGGAAGTAAAATCTTCCCAAATAATTGTGGGTGCAGGTTCATAAATATCTTCTAAATTTTGATCGAACCATTCATTTGAACTGACTAATCCATGACAAGCTTTGGGAATATAATTTAATTTTTTGATCCTATCCTGTGGAGAAATCAATTGCTGTTCATAAGATTCATAAAAATCAATAAACTGTCCTGTCAGAATCGGTTTCGTCGAATTGATGGTGGGTATTTTCCATAATCTACCATCTAGTTCAAATAACTGAGGCTGAATTTTATGATTAGGAAAATAAGCTACTCCAAAAGCTTCACAAAAAGTATCGTCAGAGTAAATGTTCATAGTAATTATTCCTCATATTCTTTAACAAGAGTTAAATAATACCAGGAAATTTTCATCTATCAGAAGTAATAGATAAGAATTATATTATGTCCGTTTAAATAATTTATTTATATCAGGACTGACGTAAGTCCTTAGTTATCGCGTAGCTGACATCTTGCACGCCTCGTATTAATACTGGTATTTCATGTTATTAATAAACATATATTTTTATCAACAAGATGAAAAATTAGGATCTTGCCTCGGCTCTCATCTCACACTTCCCTTGCGGGTAAGATGTGAGAGGTTGTTTGAAAAGTATTGTTATTAACATCAAAACCCTGGAAACCTAACTAGGGAATGGGGGTTTCAAAGTCTCTCTCCTAGTAGGAGAGAGATAAGAAGTGAGGTTTTTAGTAAGCTTTTAGACTTGACAAACATCCTCTGAGGCTTCCCACCGAAAAAGCTAATTTTATCAGTGCAAGCCCAGACTACGCCAATAACAATCAAACCGGATGATAATAGGTTATTTTGTGACTTGATATAACTTTGCTTGTACTTTTTTTTGAATATCTTTTAATGATTTTTTTAAGCCAGGAAATGGTCTTATAGCTGATGACAATATAGGCTTCATAATAGCCTTAGTAGACCTCTGAAGCCGGAGAGATATAGGAGGAGTTCCCATCTCTTTAATCAGTCGGGTATGGGTAGCATAATACCATTTATAAGGCTCATCTCCAATCATAAAATCAAACTCTTTATGGTTGAGTTGAAAACTTTCGTTCAAAAGAAGTTCAAGCAGTAAACGTCCTGGAGAGTAGACTTTATAATTGCTATCATATGCAGGTATCCACCAGTATAAACGCCCTTCTAAAAGTACACCAAGGTGAACAGCTATTAGCTTATCACCTGCACTAAGACTTGAAACTAACAGTAAGTCTCTATTTACAAGTTCTTGGAAAAATCTCACATGTTCTTCATAAGCAAAAGCATCAATGTATCCAGACATGCGATATTGTTCGGATTTCCAGCCCATACAGGCTGCTAATACATCTGCTCTACGGTCATCAAATACAAATGTTAGAGGTCCTACCTCTTTTTCCATTTTTCTTTGCCGTCTGCGGGTATCACTAAATAGATTGGAACGCTTTTGTTTTACGTGCTTAACAAATTCGTCCCATGAATCAAAATTGTTCCAAATAATTGTGGGAGCAGGTTCATAAATTGTTTCTAAATTATTTTCAAACCACTCATTAGTAGTGACCAATTTATGAGAAACTCTGGGAATGTAATCGACTTTCTTTACAACACTAACTGCTTCTTTTGATGACTGCTCATCAGATTCATAGAAATCAATAAAGGGTCCTGTAACAATTGGCTTTTTATAATCTATGGTAGGGATTTTCCATAATCTACCTTCTAGCTCAAATAGTGCAGGCTGAATTTGCTGATTAGGAAAATAAGCTGCCCCAAAAGCTTGACAAAAACTATCGTCAGAGTAAAAGTTCATAATAATTGTTTTTGATGATACTCAATTTAAGTAAATTCCGAAGTTTAGAATTTATATTATAAGAGGTTATTTATAAAGTAAACCTTAAGAGGTTCTTTGAAAAGTCCAAAAGGTTACTTAAAACCTCTGTGGGTAAACCTCTCTCCTACTAGGAAAGGGGCTTTAAAACCCCTATTTTTCTGTTCCCCTTCCCTAGTAGGGAAGGGGTTAGGGGTTAGGTTTTTAGGGTTGTGATGTTAAACATAATACTTTTCAAACATCCTCTAAGACCCAAGAAACCGGGTTTTTCTAGATGAAGTATCAAATATTATCGTACTTAGTCTCGAAGAAACCGGGTTTCTCTAGCTGAAGTATCAAATATAGCGGTTTGCAGTTGGGTGCAATACAGTCGGAACCTCACCCCCTTCCCCTCTCCTTACTATAGACACGGAGTGGCTTCCCGTTCACCGCAGGTGTTCCCGAAGGGTAGGGTAGGAGAGGGGTGTCCAGAGGACGGGGTGAGGTTTGATTGTGTACCACTCTACGAGAAGCCGCTTTGCGTCTACACTCAACCGAAAAGCGCTATATTATCGTACTTAGTCTGGAAGAAACCGGGTTTTTCTAGGTGAAGTATCAAATATTATCGTACTTAGTCTCGAAGAAACCCCCAAGAAACCGGGTTTCTCTAGGTGAAGTATCAAATATTATCGTACTTAGTCTCAAAGAAACCCGGTTTCTAACTACACCTATAGACTTAATATTTACTTTATAAATGGTCTCTAACATGTTAAATACCCATGTATAAGTTATGTTACAGGAAAATTGATTACTACATTTAGTCTCGTTCTGTACGAATCCATTCTTTTTGAGGACGCACTAAAAAAGCCAAATAGATGGGAATCTTCCAAAGAAGGTAAAAAGGTACAGCCAAAAGAGTTTTCAGAGGTAATTCAGCCCGTCCGAATTTAAACCAAGCCCCAAAGATTGACACAAACATTAAAAATCCTACAAACCCTAAGATAATAGCAGGAATCCATGCTCCTCCCCATATTCCCAGGATTAATGCCCCTGTCATAACCCCTAACCACATCAAAACCAATAGGGAAAGGGGGGGTATAAAAAGGTCGAGTGCCATTGCTAACAAATCTAAACGCCGTTGAATTACTGATTCTTTCAGCAATAGAGGAACTTGAGTTAACAAAGTCTTTATGTGACCATGTTCCCAACGAGTCCTTTGGTTTTTGGCACCTCCCTCCTGCTGTGGTAGGATTCCTGTTACTTTGCCATCTAAGCAAAATAGGGCTGTATGTCCAGCTATTGCCAGATTTACACCTAGTTGCATATCTTCAACAATATTGCCACTGGCTAAAGAAATTTGATTAATTACCGACCAAGGAAAAGCCATTCCCGTACCTTGTAATGGGGATGGTAGACCAAGTTGCAGCAGTCCAGTGGGACGGACTAAAGTATTGACCATAAATGCTAAAGTCGATACTCTGTCTCTGGCACTGGGTTGAGCAGGTTGTGCTAAGAGATTAATTGCTTGGATCGTTCGTCCACAAGCCTTTGCTAGCTTTGCCATTGAATCTATCGTGCCTTGATGAACATAGCAGTCAGCATCAATCACAAAAACTACTTCTGGTGGTTCTGTGGCGATAAACTGCAAGCCATAATCTAAGGCATATCCTTTGCCTCTATTTTCTAAATCTTTGCGCTCAATAACCTCTGCTCCCAATCCACGACTAATAGTTGCTGTATCATCAGTACAATTATCAGCAATTACTACTAGTCTATCTTCAGGCGTTAACTGTGGCAGCAATGTTTCCAGAGTGGTAGTAATTCCAGAGGCTTCATTATGAGCCGGAACCAAAACAGCAACTTTTGGTCTGGAAGTGATGGTAGCTTTTGCTGTAGTTCTACTCGGCAATAATGCTGCGCAGCATTCAACAAAAAGAACCAGAATCGGAATAATTATTATCAAAGAAATAATCAGAAGGGTTATTTGTACAAAAATCATCATATATTCCTGTAATAAAAGTAAAATTATCACCGCAGCATTAGCAACTCAGAAACTGTTTTTAACTGGTAACCTTGTTGCCGCAATTTTTCGATTAAATTTTCAGTTGCGGTAATTGTTTTTGAAGTATTTTCGTCGCCATCTTGACTACCATCGTGTAAAAGAATAATTGAGCCTGGTTTTATATGCTCAAGTACATAATCTTCTATCTCCTTGGAGTTAGAAGCAGCATAATCTTGAGGGTCTAAATTCCAGAGGATATTTTTCTTGTTCATTTTATCAAGCATGAAAGGCAGTATAAACCGCTTAATGCCAAAGGGAGCTCTAAAATGAATCTTTTGTTGAACACCTAATTGACGTATCAGTTTATCAGTTCTGTCTATATCTGACTTAATAAATGACGGTGTTTTCAATATCATCGGTAAATGAGAATAAGAGTGATTCCCCAATTCATGACCCTTGGATAAAATGAGTTTAACTACTTCTGGGTGCTTTTCAACATTTTTACCAACAACGAAAAAAGTTGCCTTCGCTTGCAACTTTTCTAGAACAGAAAGTAATTGATTTGTATAAGGTGGGTTAGGACCATCATCATAAGTCAATGCTACGATTTTTTCGTTTGTCTTCACGTGGGTGATTAGCTCACCAATTATTTGAAATTTGGATGTTGTTGCTAGTTTATGCAAAAAATAAAAGCTAATTGCTACTATTGTTGATAATATAACTACTAATCCCAGGATATTCATAGTTTATTTTATATATAATTCAATAATTGTATTTTAAACAAACATCAATAAGTAAATTATCCCATATTGTGGGATGAAACCCATAGTTTCATTTATCTTGCAACACAAAACTTACACAAATCGCTCATATCTCAACAAATATAGCAGTTTTCACTTCAGTCCAATACACTAACAACCTCACCCTCTTTCCCTCTCCTTATTAAGGAGAGGGATGTCCGTTAGGACAGGGTGAGGTCAAATTTGTATTGCACCCAACCGAAAACCGCTATATAACTAGTTTCCAGGCTGAGCCTGGAAACGCATCCGTTGGAGGCTGCTGCCTCCCATTAAGTCTGGAGGCGGAGCCTCCGTATAATCCGTTACAAGGTTTTACCTTGTAACGAGGGAACGAGGAACCAAAAGCCTGGTATGTAAGCATTTTTAATTTTTAATTTTTAATTTTGCCCAGCAGTACTATTCACCTCCTGGTACGTTGATTCCAGGTATTTGGATTCCAGGTAAGCTATCCAGTTGTGAATCAGTCAGGGGGTCACCTCCAAAATTTTGATACATACGAGCAAGACTTCCTGTAAAGGCAGCATTATAGTCTAAAGCTACTTCGTTAGTGAAAAAATTAGTGCGATCGTCTACATAGGAGTTATCATCTGCGGAGGCAGGACCACCAACGAGGGCACCGTAAAGGATGTTAGCATTTGGTTCCAAACTCTCAAAGGTAATCCAATCGCCATCGTGAGCGCTAGCATGATGAGGTCTGAGGGGGAAATTACTGCCAAAACCAACCATATAGCTGAAATTTCTGGGGTTATCACCAAGAATGTAGTCGATTTGATCCTCGGCAAAATTGGAATAACGACCCTCAGGGTTAGTGACAGTATCGCTGTAAACCCCTGCAAGAAATGCAGTATTAGCAGCATATCTTAAAGAACTCCACTGACTGAACCATGCCAGTCCTCCCTCAGTATAGGTGATGCCTGAACCACTGTTATCAGTCCAATAATTAAGCCACTCTTGGACATCATCACGATACACAGCCTTATTAGTTTCCTGAGCGAGCAGAATGGCTGTACCGTTTTGTTTATTTTCCCAACTTTGAGTCCCTTGTACCCAAGTGCCTGAGTAGTTTTGTTCGGCTTTAGTCAGATAGGATTCTTCGCCAGTTGCTTTATAGAGCCACATAGCTCCCCAAGCCAGTTCGTCTTCGTAAATGGTGGAAGTATAAAGGTTGTTAACATCTGCAATCGAATCGGAATATTTGCCGCGATAGGTGTCTGCAAAGGTGTAGAGTTGCTTGGCATTTTCTAGCAGCAGGTCTGCATAAGCACTGTCAGTGGGACGGAAGACAATGGAAGCAGCAGCCAGAGCTGCCGCAGCTTCAGCAGCCAAGTCGGAACCGGGGTTTTCACGGTCAATCTTCAGAGCAGGTCGCTCCATGGTCATCTCTTCCGCTGGTCCCCAATAAGCGTGATCTAGTTCGGTTAGTCCGACCTGTGCCCAAAATTCTTTGGTACCGTTGGCGTCAGTAATATGTGCCTTGAGAATGTAATCAGTTCCCCATTTGATGGCATCTAAAGCCTCATCCAGTTGACCACTTTGCTCGTAACCCTGGCGATATTCATCTACCCCCCAAGCCAGCATGGTCATAGAAGCTGCCATAGGGAAGCCCAACTTCAGGTGATCGCCAGCATCGTGATATCCACCGGTCAGGTCAACACCAACATCAGCCCCATCCCTGAGAGCAGAATCACCACGCCACTCGATGCGATTATCCTCAGGTAAAGGTCCGGAGCGCTGAGCCTCATAAAAGAGGAAGGATTTCTGGAGGGCTTCGCCGTAGTTGAAAGACTCGTCGTCTAGGATACTTCCTACTCCTTGACCATCAGCAAGACTAACCCCCTGGGGGTTGGACAAGTGGATCACAAAACCTTCAGTGACTTCCTGAGTGCTGTCATCCAGAGATGACACTGTAATCATTTTGGCGGTTTCACCGGGAGCGAAGGTCAATGTACCACTAGTTGCTGTATAGTCAAGCCCTGCAGTTGCTGTGCCATCTTTGGTGGAGTATGCCACTGTCACCGTGTCGCTACTTGCTTGGGAAAGCTGCACTTCAAAGTTGAAAACATTATTGGTGCTTGAATTACTTTCTGACAAGGTGACATCGTTAATGGAGATTTGCGGTAGAGATACCGCTTGTGTGGACTCTCCATTCAGAAGATAGTTACTAGGAACTGCGATCGCACCAAGAGTATTGTTTCCCTGGAAGCCAAACGAGACTGTTTCCCCCGCAGCAATGGTGCCATTCCAGTCAGCATTACTAATGGTGTACCGATTCCCTTGTTGCTTGACAATTTGAGCATTCCAGATTGCTTCGGGGGGAATCTCAAAGTCAGCGTCGAACTCAAGGTTCCATCCTTCTATGGCAGTGGTGCCATTGTTAGTAACAGAAACCTCCTCCAGAAAGACACCGTCCCAGTCGTTAGTTACCACAAATTTAACCGACGGTTGGTCAGGGGTACTGACAGCCTGAGGTATTACTGGAGAAGCTTGTGGTAAAGGTTGTTCATCGACAATTACACCTATGGCATAACCATCAATCAGGGTAGCTGACCTAGGATTGAACAATTGGATGGCAAAACTTTCATCCACTTCCTGAATCACATCACCCAAAACTGGCACAGTAATTATTTTGCTAGTTTCACCAGGAGCGAAAGTTAACACACCAGCAGTCGCTTCATAATCAGACCCCGCTTTTGCCGTGCTATCGCTGGTAGCATATTGTACTGTTACTGTATCGTCACTCGCTTGGGCAAGCTGCACTTGAAAGTTGGCGTAAGTGATGCCTTGATTACCTGGAATAGCCATCACATCGCTAATTGAAAGCCCTGGAAGAGTCAGTATTTCTATGGAGGCTCCGTTGAAAAGATAGTTACTCGGTTCTACAGTGGTTGTGTCGTCAGAGATACTGGCATTGAAACCAAAAGAAATACTGTTACCAGAGGAGATGGTGCTTGTACCCCTAACGGTATAGAGATTCCCCTCTTGATTGACAATTTCAGCACCCCAAATATCAGTAATCTCGAAAGGAGCTTCAAACTCAAGCGTCCATCCAGAAGTTACACTCTCACCAGTGTTATCTATCTGTATGTTTATGTTCCCCGTAAAGCCAATCCCCCAATCCTCACTTCGGAAGAATTGAACAGTATTCATTGGTTCATTACCAAATCTACATGACAATTATCTAGCAATAAAATCAAAGATTGTGTAAATTTTTTATGAAATTATTGTGTAAATCCTCTCGCTAAAGAATATTCAATGTCATCTTCCAAGAATAAATGCAATAATTATGTCTTATATAGCTAGGGTTTTTACGGATTCAGTTTTCAGTTTGAAAACTTGTTGTCTGAATATGAAAAAATTTCCTTTGACAAAAAACTGATTATTTATGAACATTCTTTGGTGATTAATTCATAAATAATTTTATTTGTTTATAGCCTTTCTCAGTCTGGTGAAGTACAGATGAAATTACTAAAATTATTGTGGGGTAGGCATCCTTGCCTGCCCTTTTGTACTTCAGCAGATTAGGAAGCGCTATATTTTTATCAAGCAACAGTTTTTATCAAGATGATATCGGGTAGCTGACGTTGATTTTACTACTTCTTATTGCCTACTCTAAAGGAGTTTTTCATCAGATTTGCGGGTGATTTAATCGAAGTGGAATTACTGAATTCTCCGTCAATGGAGTACCACTTGGCATAGTAAAGAGAATTAAGAAAGTCAGATTTATTAATTCCGTTGATGACTAAACCTAAAATATTTTGTTCAGAACGTTCCAGCATTTCTTTAGCCATAGCAGCACTATTGCGATCAACAATTCCAGGTTGACCTACTAGCAAAATACCATCACTCATTTGACCTAATGTTAAAGCATCTGCTGTTAATATCAAAGAGGGTGCATCAATAATCACAAAGTTGTATTTACTGGAAGCAGATTTAATTAGTGAAGCCATCCGCTGGGAATCTAAAAGTGCCAAGGGATTGGGGGGTATTACTCCAGCTGTGAGAATTTCTAAGTATTCTATATCTGGACTCGTAACTGGGCTAAATTCTGATTGACCAACTAGTACGTTGCTCAACCCCTCTACATTGCTTAATTCCCAAAGATGATGCTGAGAAGGATTGCGAAGATCGGCATCAATTAATAAAACTCTACGTCCTAATTGTGCCATTGCTGCTGCCAAATTTGCAGCAACTGTACTCTTACCTTCCCCAGGAACTGAGCTAGTAACTACAATTACTTTTAGTTCTTTATCTGAGCTGAGGAATTTTAAATTGGCTTGAATCATCCCGTAAATTTCACTCACAAAGGAACCGGGTTCATCTCTAACAGGAACTTGTGTGGTGGTCAAATCTAAATCCATATGACGAGTTTTAGATTTCTCACCAAAGAAAGGAATAATTCCCAGTAAAGGATATCCAAAGAACTGCTTAATGTCTTCGATTGTTTTGAGAGATTTATCTCTGATTTCTAAAAGCAGCACAGCAGTGGTAGCAAGAAATAAGCCTAACATCACTCCCAATGCCAAGAATTTAATCCTTCCAGTATCTCCTTTTTCTGGAACCCTTGCTGGTTCAATAATTTCAGCGTTACCTGTATTTTTGTTTTCTGTAACTTGTATTTCTGGGAGCTTTGTTAACAGAGTATTATAAGTTGCTTTAGCCGCTGTTACTTTTCGTTCTAATCTTTCTTGGGTTTGCTGTAACTGCGGCAAAATTCCAGCTCGCTTTTCATAAGTATCACGAGACTTATACAGAGAGTCTAATTGTCGGGTTAAATTCAATTTTTGCACTTCTAAGGCAACATATTGCTCTACTAAGCTTTGTTTAACATCTTTGTTTTGCAATAATCCATAGGAAATCTGCAATTTACTACCACCAATTTCCTGAAGTTTTTCTTTGACAATCTTATCTAAAAGAGCTTTTTTATTTTTTAATGCAATCACATCAGGATGTGTATCTAAAAAACGTTTCTTTTCATTGGTTAATTCCCCTTCTACTACTTTGAGTTCTGCCATAGCTGCTTGTAACTCAGGGGACTGACTGAGAATATTTACAGCCATTGCCTGATCGACATTCAAACCTAGTTGCTTTCGTAGTTGTGTTATTCGACCATTAACCCCATTGAGTTCCGCTTCAAAAGCAGTAATCTGGCGATTTAAGGACGCAATTTCTAAAACTGCTGATTCTGCTTCTTTGGATAAGTCTACAACTTGATTTTTCTCTTTAAATTTGCGAACTTCTGCCTCTGCTCGCAAAACCTCCCTTTCAAGTTCAGGCAGCTCTTTGGCAATAAATCTACGAGCTGCTATGGCTTCAGAGCGATTTTTGAGTATGTTATTCTCGATGTAGACATTCATCAAGGTGTTAACTATAGCAGCAGCTTCCTGGGAATTACTACTCTTGTAGGTCAGCTTGAGGACATCGGTAGCACCGATAATTTTGACCGTGAGATTTGTTTTTAGGTCTTTAGGTTTAAGCAGTTGACCTTGGGAATTTTTTAGTTTTAGTCTCTCAATTGTCTTTTCTAGTAGAGGATTAGAAGCAATTACCTCTATCTCGGAACTCAAAGGAGTTTGATTAGCTTGAAGAGATTCTAACTGTGCTGTTCCTTGTCCAAAACCAGTTAGGGAAGAAGCTTTATCAACTTTTTGAAACAAAAGTTTCCCTCCTGCTTCATAAGTTGGCTTTAATAAGATTGAAGAAAATGTAGCACAGCTAGCAGTTGTTATTAAAAAAATCCCAACTGCTGGCACCCAGCGGCGTTTCCATGCTAGTAAATATTTCCCCAAATCTAAATCTAAATCTATTGATTCTCGGTTTTCCATAATAATAATAATGTTGTTACTAAATTCAAAATTGATTCTTATTTATTCTTTTCTTAATCTTGACTGAAAAATCAATTATTTATGAGGAATGCAGTTTTTTGAGAAATATAATTAAATTTTATCCTGATTATACATCATTCTATACCCTTTGATAAATAGTTCTGGGAATTCCATTTATCTCGTATATGTATTGTAATTGCCGATAACTGCCGTTGGCTATACAACTAATCTACAATAATATTGATACATTTTTTTACAAACTGTATGCATATAGAGAAGGCAAAACAATCATCAATTAGCATTGATTAACCTTTCTAGCAAATAAATATATCCTACGGCAATACATAGTTAGTCATGAATAATGGCAATTCTGGAGATGTTCAAAAAATTCTTTTTTGATTAAATAAATAAAGATGTAACTAGTAGTCCATGATATGAATTTAGAACCCTAGGGTAAAAGTCGGGGATCACACATCTTGCATCAGGGTCAGAAACCGGGTTTATTGCAAATATTGAGTTGCCAAAACCCTAATATGAGCGTTGATAAACCCGGTTTCTCCGTGCTTGTTGAAAATGGTGCAAGATATGACGGATCAAAAAAAAGCGTAACTCGTCTTCAAAATAAGAAGTCGGGAGTCGCAAGTCGGGAGTCGAGGAAGAAGTATTTTCATCAAAGTGAGGGGAATGCTACAGCCTAAGTGAGTATACTCATATCTTGCACCATTCAAGGGCAAGACCAAAAAAAGCGAGGCAGCGCGTTGGTGAGGCAGTGTTGAAATTTCGTAGGTTGGGTGGAGGAACGACACCCAACGCAATCGGTTACGGTTGTTGGGTTTCATGCTTCAACCCAACCTACATCAAAAAGATTTGTCAGTCAATCAAGTCTTAAGGTCAGGGTAATGGGAGTTCCAATTACCAATTACCAAATTCCTTGACCCTTGTGGGGAGAAATTTTAAGCATAAGCATGGTAATCAGTTGGTTTAATTGTTTATGAGTTGATTCTTTGAAATAAGACACGATACACCGATTCTCCCTTGTTTTGAGTCGCTATTTCTCGTTCTGTTGGAACTGGTAGTGGATTTTCCTCTAACCACTCTTGTGTACCAAGCCTTTGAAAAGCTGGGTGTTCCCCAAAACGATCTCGCATTTCCACTGCAACAAACTCAATATCCGATTGTAAAAATACTACAGCTCCTGGTGATAAATTATCTGCCAATTCGGCAACTAATTTTGGCTGTACAATACGTCGCTTACCATGACGGGTTTTAAACCAGGGATCGGGAAACTGAATTGTAACGCGCTGTAAAGTTTGCTGGGGAAGGGAAGATAATAATGGTTGCAATGAGTTGTTCGCATTGCAAAATAAATAATGGAGGTTTGTCAGTCCCAACTCAGAACTCAACCTATTTGCTTCATCTACCAAGGGTTCCCGAATTTCCAAGCCGAGAAAATTCCATTGTTGTTCTACTTGCGCCATATTCAACAAAAATCTTCCCCTAGCACAACCAATATCTAAATGTAGTGGTTGATTTGGTTGAGTGTAAATCTCCTCCCAGTCAGGAGAACTAACTGGTGTTTGATACTTTTTTGCCAGTGGATTCACATGTTGACGAACTCGGACACGTACCAATGGTGATTCTCCTTTTAAATGGTAAATAGGGAATAGGGAACAGGGAGTGGGGAATAGGGTAGATTCGTACATCCTGCCTTACTTAATCCTACGATCTCTAGCTGAAAATGTATACAAATCTTAATAGGGATCGCTGTTAAGCAGAATGTCAAAGCAAAGGTTATACTCTTTTTAAAAGAGTTTTTATATCCTCCTTTTATATTCTCTTAAGTTCAATGACTTTTAAGTTTCGCTTTGCCATCGTAAGCGACTTGCATATCGCTCTTCCCCATACAATCTGGAATCATCCCAGTCGTTTTCATCTGGTGGAGGTTAGTGTCGCTGCCTTTGAAACTGCCCTAGAACATTTAACACAACTGGATTTAGATTTTCTTTTGCTACCAGGAGATTTAACCCAACATGGAGAACCGGAAAATCATGCCTGGTTACAAGAACGTTTGTCAAAGCTACCATTTCCAGCCTACGTGGTTCCCGGTAACCATGATGTACCAGTGCTAATGGCGAATGAACAATCTATTTCTTTCAGCGATTTCCCTTTCTACTATCGTAAATTCGGTTACTCTAATCCCGAACAAAGTTACTACACCCAACAGTTACTGCCTGGAGTTCGACTAATTGGTTTGAATTCTAACTCTTTTGACGAGGAAGGGAAGCAAATAGGACGATTGGATAACAAGCAACTGCTGTGGTTACAAGAGGTATTAGCAGCAGCTGATGATGAACTGGTGTTGGTGATGATACACCACAATGTCGTTGAACATCTGCCCAATCAATCTAGCCATCCCATGGCAAATCACTACATGTTGGATAATGCGCCAGAACTTTTACAAATACTCAGACGCTATGGAGTTAAGCTGGTATTTACAGGGCATTTGCACATTCAGGATGTTGCTTGTTCTCATGGAGTATATGATATTACTACTGGTTCTTTAGTTAGTTATCCTCATCCCTATCGTTTGTTGGAATTCCGTCGGGATAATTGCGGTAGGGATTGGTTACAAATTTTATCCTACCGTGTGGAGTCAACCCCTGATTTTCCCAATTTGCAACATATTTCCCGCAAATGGATGGGCGATCGCAGTTTTTCCTTCCTGGTCAAGTTTCTAACTCTGCCTCCATTCAATTTACCAATAGCTGAGGCAGAAACTTTGGCTCCCGATTTCCGCGACTTCTGGTCAACTGTTGCTGGTGGTGATGCAATGCTTGATTATCCAGGTTTTGCCCCGGAAATACGCCGCTATTTCCAGAGATATGGCGCGATTTCTGCTTGCGGTATACCTACCCTCATCGATAACAACAGTTCTTTATTGCTTTCTTTTACCTAGGAGAGAAAAAATTAAAACGATATTAATTGACCCGTAAATAGTCATATCACTTAAATATTATGTCAAGAAATCATGATAAAAAAAATGGCAGGGTAAACCAACAGATACTTAATTATTGCACAAAAATCGAAGACCGTAAACCCTGAAATATCGTTAAACGCAAATGATAAAAATTTTTAATAATTAGAATATTTGGGAGGAAAATATCATTTTTGGAATTTTAAACAAAATTTACAATTAAGCTATTAGATCAATTCCCAATTCCCTGTTCCCAATTCCCTGTTCCCAATTCCCTGTTCCCAATTCCCTATTCCCAATTCCCTAGGAATTGACCATAGCACGGCAAATTCCAAACACAGAAGTATAGCCGTGGAGAAAAGTGCTGCCACCTACAGGACCGATTTCGCCATTGCAGAAAAAGCCTCCTAAGGGGATATTCTGAAGGTAACGCTGAAACAGGTGAGAGTCAAAATTGGGCTGACCATAAAGTTGTTCACCACGTCCCAGACAGGAAAACATCAGGGCACCCATAGGGGCTGGTTGAGATTGTTGAGATTCTTGTTGTTGATATCGCTGGAGGAGAAATTCCAAATCAGCAGCGGAAGCTTGAGCATCTCGGAGGTGGAATTGTAGACGTTGTCCGGGACGAACATAATCACCAATGGCTATGGCACCTGCTGAGGGGTCTACGCCAAGTATATTGCGAATTAAGAAATCTCCTTGGTGCAAATCTTGCTTAAATTCATCCATTGCCAAACCGACAAATAAGGAGTGCTGCGCTAACATTCGGTCTGATTCGCTGAGATCGGCAATGATATTGCGCAGGGCAACTAAGGGTACTTGCTCATCCAATTCTACAATAATGTTGCGATCGCCTTTAGTGACTTGGAATGGCTTGCCAATAGGTCTACATCCTTGTGCCACAATGGGTTCTAAAACAATATTGCCACTTAATGCCACCCCTACGGTTCCTTGTTGATATAGGCGATGGTTACAAAATATGGCAGTTCTATTTGCCATTCCCCCGCTTGCCTGTCCTCCCAAAGTTACCGAGCCAGGATAGGCGAAATCTAGCCCCTGTAATAAATCGTTAATACCAGAAGAAAAAGAACTGGAAAGGATGATAAATTGTGGTGTTGGCGAAGGTGGTACACCAATTAAATTCACCCAAGCATCTGGGGGTCCATCCAAGTCAGGTAAATCTTCGCTGACAACATGAAATGTTTTAATTTCCACCCCTGGAAGATGTGCCAAGGTCAGACTCAGGGCTGGTTTTGCCTCCAATTCTTCTGTTTGTCCCAACTGACTAGTTCCGACTACACCTCCTCCACTACAACCAATTAGTACGGGTACCGATAATTTTTCAGCCAGCAAGGGTAGCAGCCGGGAATACTCGCTGGTAAAAGCAGACGAAATGAATACTATCCCAAGATCCGCAGGTGCTGTGAGGGAAGAAACAGCCCGTTGTACTACATCTGCAACAGCTGCTTCCAAGGAAGGACGGATTGAGAGGGCGTTTGCCCATTGCATTTGGTCTGGCATCAGTTCTACGCTCTTATTTGGTTTCTACATTCCCTTGCAGAACATTAATGCATCCTTTATAAATTAACACTAAGGTGGATTAATTCCGGTGTACTAATGTTCTTATTCCCTACTATATCTGTTTAGAGATATTGTATAATTACCATTTCTGACTAAATCAACCGCAAAATCTGAAAAAATTAAAGTCGGGTACATTAGAGATACCACGGTTTCCTGTATGAGTAATTAGATATCAACTCACAACACTAACGAAATAAATGGTTAGAATAGTTGGAGTTTGTGTAAACAAACTACTTTTTTGCAATTTTTTCTATACTTGTATTAAACATACAACAGGAAAGCAATGACTGACATAAAAGAAACAATCGAAAAAGAAATCGAAGAAGCCCGCACCGTTTGTGATGTTTCCGGTAGCAACTCCGCTGAGTGTGCTGCGGCTTGGGATGCGGTAGAAGAACTACAGGCTGAAGCTTCCCACCAGCGACAAGCCAAGCCCAAAAACTCCCTGGAACAGTATTGTGATGAGAATCCAGAAGCTGCTGAGTGTAGGGTTTACGACGATTAAATATCTAAGTTGGTAAATTTCTTCAAGCTAAGCAGCGAAAACAAGTAACTAGAATCTGTTCCCTTGTATCTAGCACCCTCTAGGGCGTGTTTTCAAAGTAGCCGACACCCTATAAGGGTGCGGCTACATGTATAAAGTCCGCCTGCGCGGACTAGGAAAAATCAGGGTTTCTAGCCTGCGTAGGCAGGCTTTGCTTGTATAGCCCCACCCTACTCTACGTAGGCGTAAGCCTTCTCGTAGAGTGAAGCCGTCTCCGGCGTCTATAGGGTGAGGGTAATAGGGTTTGAAAACTCCTTTGATTACTGCCTGAAATCAGAGGAGAGGTAGTCAAAATTTATTTTCTTATCTAAGAGAGAATACTTAGCTGTCTTAATTGCAGCACTAGGGCTGGTTGACTGACAAAAGTCTTGGAAGTGTTGAAATTTCCTAGCCCCTCCACCCAACGCAATCGCTTGCACTTGTTGGGTTACTCTGCGTAGGCGTAAGCCTTCTCGTAGAGTGTAGACACGGAGTGGCTTCTGTAAGTAGCCGCTGTTGCGTCTACATACTACCCCTCCGGGGAAGCAAGCTACAACCCAACCTACATCAAAAAGATTTGTCAGTCAATCAGAGCACTAGGGACGAGGTATCTTTGACGCTCTCCTTACTTCTAGTAAGGAGATTCACAACGTATCCCTTACGGGATATTGTTATCTTGTTTACACAAGTTCCCAGGCTCACCACGTTTGCCTGGTGGGGCGTGGTGATCTTTCCTTAAACCCTGCCGATTCAGGTGTTGGGCGTATACTTCCCGAGAGTCCCCCGGTAGGTTTTAACGTCTTGTACTGACACACACATCTTACCATTTTGACGGTTGTTAAAACAACCATTGGCGCTACATCCGTTAACCTAAGCATGAGAGTCACCCCTCATGCTCGGCTTCAAAACCGTGCTTGATGCTTTCACATCACACGGCTCCTCTCCAAGTTAACCATTGTCATTGGTACTAAGTTGAGTAGAAAGGTTGCCTTTGCCACCATGTATCTGGTCGTGACAATGTAGGTGGACAGCAACTAAATTATCTAGCCGATTGTCTCGGTGATTTCCATTTTTATGATGGATTTCAATAAGGTCATCGGGATAGAAATTTAATCCACATTCGGCGCATTTACCTTTTTGTTTCTTCAAGGTTATAGTTACCTTTTTGGAAATTCCAGGATATTCGCCTCTTCTTTTGCTCCAGTATGTCCAGTTACCATCGTAGGGTGAGGAATTACCCTTAACCTTGATGTGTCGAGTTATTTTAAAATTGGAGTGTTTAGGAAGGACTAATATGTCATTGCCAAACGTCCAGTTTTTATGTTTCTGGATGTGCCAGTATTTTCTAGCTATCCATTTGCCCGATTTTTTTGGATGTCTGAACTTCGCCCAACCTCGGAATAATTTCCAAAATAACTTGTGGTCTAATTCTACAAATGTCTCCTTACTGCAAGCAGTGGAATAATAATTACACCATCCGGTTATGATTGGAATTAATTGCATTATTAACTCATCTTGAGTCGCTGGTCGGCATTGATTGATTTTAGCTGCCATTTTGCGATAGTGAGTTTTAACTTTTTCCTTGGCTGGTTTGACAAGTGTTTTAAAACCTGTCTTGATTCCGTTATTCTTTCCACAGTTATTTTTACCAACTGGATAAGAACGAATATTGAAACCAAGAAAGTCAAATCCCGGTTCGTTATTTTCCTCAATTTTATTGAGTGTGTGCGTGATTCGGGTTTTGCTCGGTTTTAGTTCTAGGTCAAGTTCCGCTAACCAATTTGAAGCTATTTCCTTACATTTTTCTAGGGATTGTCTGTCGGGATGCAGTATTACGAAATCGTCTGCATACCTAATAACTTGTGGTTTCCATGAGTGCCATTTATCTCCAATTTTGATAGTGGTAGGAAAGGCATTGGTTATTTTGGTTTCTAGACCATGAAGGGCAATGTTTGCCAGTAAAGGCGAAATCACTCCACCTTGTGGTGTTCCTTCTTCTGTTGGGAATAATTTTCCCTGGTCTATCACTCCAGTTTTTAACCAGTCACGGATTACCCTTTTAAATGTAGGGAATGTGTTTAGCCCCTCAAGTAGTTTTTGGTGTTTGATTTTGTCGAAACATTTGGCAATATCTGCATCTAGGACGTATTTTGCCTTTTGGCATATTGCCGTATGAATTGCAACGACAGCATCATGAGTTGACCTACCAGGTCGAAAACCGTATGAGTTAGGTTCAAACTTTGCTTCCCATTCTGGTTCTAATGCCAGTTTAAGTAATGCTTGAGTTGCCCTATCTCTCATAACTGGGATACCCAAGGGTCGTTTTTCATCCTTACCGGGTTTTGGTATCCATACCCTGCGTGTTGGCAATCTACTGGCTTTAATTTCCAGTGTGTTTACCATATTTATACGCTGTATAGGCGTTAGGGATTTGATACCATCAACCCCGGCAGTTTTCTTCCCTTGGTTTTCCTGTGTTACTCGTCTAACAGCAAGACACTTTGCATACCAGGATTTTGTCAAAAGCCTTTGCAAACGATGGACTTTTTTGATATTTCCACTCAACGAAGCTTGATAGATTCTATGAATGGAGCTTGAAGACTTTAACCTGAATTTTCTTCCAGGGTAAATCCTTCCATTCATACCTAACCGCAAGCGATTGGCTCATAACATATAAACTCTACTTATTGACTCTATCTTTTAACTTGTAGTGGCTACGTCTGCTTATCCTTGGCATTACCCAAGGCGTTTTGCCCCTCAGCCAATCCTTCCTTCTAATTGCATCCGGTTGATACCTACTCAAACAATCGACCTCGTTTGAGAGCTAAGTAGAAGGTTATCCCGTTCCTGTTATTCGTTTTGCGTTGGTTTTAGGTTGTCACTGTCCACCGGGTTATACTTTGAGGGTGATTGATACTGCAAGAGTTACAGTAGCCTCGGATAACCGTTACCTTTTGGTCTGGCTTGTCAGTCTCCTTTACCCAGTTCTCTTTTGACGACAGATTAGTGTGACTTTGCTTACGCTAACCATAACCAACTCTGTTAGATGGGATTCTGGATGAGACTTCCAGTTACCACCGTTTATCCCCGCTTTACCCGTTTGATAATCAGTCGCCCAGATAGGGGATATACTGTCATCTTGTCACCACAAGAGGTAGGAATTACACCTACACGAATAACAAGTTGTCAAGGTACAGATTGGAATGTTTTGACATTCCTTGTGTACTACTCGCCGCCAATCCCTGAATATTTCTACTCATTTCTGGCGAACGGGTCGCACCCT
>JASJCY010000002.1 GCA_030065825.1 Nostocaceae cyanobacterium
AAAATTAGATTCTCAAGTCAGTGGGAGTGTTAAAAATGTCAATGTAAAAGAAGGTGATACGGTAAAAGCTGGACAAGTTTTGCTAGAGTTGGAATCTGATATTTTAGAGACAGAACTCCAGCAAACTGAGGCAAAGCTTTCTGGGCTGTTAAATCAACGGGCACAGTTGGATGTGCTAAAAAAGCAACTCCAGTTGTCCCTTAGCGTCCAGGAACGACAAAATCAGTCCCAAGCCTCGGAGAAAATGTCTAGAGTAAACCAGGCAAAACAAAACCTGGACACTAAACAGAGTATTTATAATCTGCAAAAGCTAGAAAAACAGGCATTACTCAATCAGATCAAGCAGCAAATTAACACTAGTCGCAATGACCAGGAGTCAGCTAAAATCCGTTTAAGTATCGATTCCAAACAAGTGGAACGCTTTAGCCAACTTGTGAATGATGGTGCAGTTTCTGCAACCCAAATTGACGAACTGAAAAAACAAGAACAAGAAAGCAAACGGCTCTACGCTAGGGCTAAGTCTGACGTCAAACAAGGGCAATTGCGTTTAGCTGAAGAAGTGAATCGTTATCAAGCAACTATCAATCAGTTGGAGTCTGATATCAAGCAAGCAGAACTCCGACTGCAAGAGGAAAAAAGTAGCTATCAAAGCTTACTGCAAGCCGGTCAACTAGCGGTGCTGAAAAATCAGGAAGAACTCAAAGACACAGAAACACAAATTACTTCACTGCAATCCCAAATCGCTCAGACAAAGAGCCAGATTACATCTATCAAAATTCAGTTGCAAAAACGCATAGTGCGATCGCCTATCAATGGCACAATTTTTGAGTTGCCATTTAGCAAGCCAGGAGAAGTGGTACAACCCGGTAAGCGGATTGCCCAAATTGCCCCCAAAAATACTGATGTTATCCTCAAAGCCAATATGCCAATTCAGGATAGCGGCTTCTTAAAGGAGGGAATGACGGTCAAAGTCAAGTTTGATGCCTATCCCTTCCAGGAGTATGGCATTATCCAGGGAAAAGTGAGTTGGGTTTCTCCCGACTCTAAAGTTCAACAAACACCCCAAGGAAACATAGAAACCTATGAGTTAGAAATCACCCTAGACCAACAGTATGTCCAGAATGGCGAAAAACGTATTCCCTTAACTGCTGGTCAGACAGCTAATGCTGAAGTTGTTATTCGTCAACGACGGGTGATTGATTTTGTTTTAGATCCGTTTAGAAAGCTGCAAAAAGGCGGTTTAGAGATGTAGGGTGTGTTATGGACTTGTCCTGGGGCACCAAAATTCTCAGGTAGGTTACTACTACCGCTGCCTTGGAAGTCAAAAGTCATATAAAATTCGTAACCCATAATTTGAGAGAGGGATAGTATTATGCCCGAACATTTAACTATTTCAACTTCAGACATTATTCATCGACTTAAAGTATCTTGTCAGATTCCTGAGGTTATAGAAGCTATAGCATCTCAAGTGATTATTACCGAAGCGGCTCAAAAAGCAGGTATTGAGTTGACAGAAGCAGAACTACAGTCAGAAGGAGACAAATTCCGCGTAGAGAAAAACATTGCCACAGCCAAAGAAACCTGGGCTTGGCTAGACAAACACCATATGTCTGTAAAGGAATTTGAAGAATTAATCTACAACAACCTAATTGCCAAGAAGTTAGCACATCATATGTTTGCGGCTAAAGTCGAAAAGTTCTTTTATGAAAACCGAATAGATTATGAGGCTGCTGTCACCTATGAAGTCACCTTCGAGAATCGAGACTTGGCTTTAGAACTATTTTATGCCCTGGAAGAAGGGGAGATCACATTTCCAGAAATTGCTCGTTTATATATCCAAGATCCACAACTGCGTCGTGCTGGTGGTTATCAAGGAGTCCGATACCGTAAAGATTTTCGTCCAGAAATTGCTGCGGCTGTATTTGCTGCAACCTCATGTCAAATGCTCAAGCCAATTACAACGCCAAAAGGTGTGTATTTAATTTGGGTGGAAGAAATTATTCAACCCGAATTAAATGAGGAGTTACGTGAAAAAATTATTTGCGAATTATTTGATACTTCCTTAAAGAAAGAAGTCCAGTTTTTAAAAATAACTACTCAGTTGGATGCAGATGCCACACAAGTACAGAATGAACTGCTAAATCATGCTTAATCCAGCAGTTATCAAGCAACAATTAACAACTTATTAGATAGCAAGCATTTACCGTACTAAATAATCTCTAAAGTTTTATAAAAAAGAGAGGTTTTTTAGTCAATAAATGGTAGTTTTGACCATAGCATTTTCTCTAGTAAATTGGAGACAATTTTTATTGTTTATTTCTTGAAAGCCATACTGTATCTACATCTCAAATTTATTTAAAAGCAAAAAAATAATCAATTTATTAAGGGAAAGCAGTAAAAAATGACATTTGCTGGTCATTTTTTGCTGGTTTATTTTTCTGGGAAAAAGTATTAATAAATGACGAGTATTTATATCAAATAAATTTAGAAAAACTGTTGACTTTTTAAATAAATAAGTTATAGTAGAAATGTGAGGAAAAGAAACAAGCCGCTCACAAAGGAATCCCAAAAAAAATACATTCTTAGGAGAACAATAATGATTATCTCTGACATCAACTACATCCAATCTACAAACGAAGAAGTCTTCGGTGGTTACAGCTTTTACTACAGCGCTAAAAAAGAACAAAAAGTAGAAGCTGAATTTGATTTCGATTCTAAAGTTGATAAGGATAAGTATGTAGATGTTTACATTGATGTATATGCAGACTTAGACATCAAGGGCAACTACGCTGAAGTTGGCTACGAAATTGAGGCAATTGGTAAGGACACCATTGCTGAACATGATTTTGCACTCTTAGCTGTTGAGAACAAGTTATCTAGCGCTGCTGGTAACGCTATCGCTGCTGTAGACTAGTAAAATCACAAAACACATATCTTGTGCTTTCTCAATCAGATTGCGGTGCAAGATGTGAAAAAAGAAACCCAAAAAACATTAGAAAATTCTCAGGAGAATAATAATGATTATCTCTGACATCAACTACATCCAATCTACAAACGAAGAAGTCTTCGGTGGTTACAGTTTTTACTACAGCGCTAAAAAAGAACAAGAAGTAGAAGCTGAATTTGATTTCGATTCTAAAATCGATAAGGATAAGGATGTATACGTTGATATCTATGTCAAGGCAGACCTAGATATCTATGGCAACTATGCTGAAGTTGGCTACGAGATTGAAGCAATTGGTAAGGACACCATTGCTGAACATGATTTTGCACTCTTAGCTGTTGAGAACAAGTTATCTAGCGCTGCTGGTAACGCTATCGCTGCTGTAGACTAGTAAAATGTTAAGATGCCAAAAATAATTGTCACCCTAAGAAGGGCGACAAAGATCAAATCTAGGCCAAGCAATTAATTTTTTAGCCTGCTTTATTTTAACAATTAAGCAGGCTTTACGTCAACATTTGTGGTTAGATACTCCCAAAAAAAATTTTGTCTTCCAGTGTGAAAATAAAAACTATTTGCAAATAGGGTTAATTATATGCAAGTTACTGTAATTAACGATTTTGAAAACTTAAAACAAATAAGAACAGATTGGGAAGCTATTTACGAATCTGACCCCCAGGCTCAATTTTTCTTATCTTGGGTTTGGCTGTATGGGTGGTTTCACATGAAGTCTAAGAACGATCCATGGTTTGTGTTAGCTGCCAAACCCGATGATAACTCATCTTATGTTGCCTTTTTCCCCTTAGGGATGAGAAGGAATCAAGAACATGGGGAATTGTACATGGGGGGTAATAGCATGGCAGATTATACAGGATTGATTTGCCTACCAGAGTATGAAGAACAAGTCGTTCATGCCTTTGCAACTTATATACAGCAAAATTTAGAATGGTTAGAATGGTCTGTTTTCCGTCTCAAAAATATTTTAGAAGCGGATAAGCGGATGCATCTATTTGCCAAAATCTTTGCTAATAATGGTTTTGAAATATATCAATATCAAGTTAAAAACAAGCAAGATAATACTAATAATTATTGTTGTCCTTACATTTCTTTACCTGAGGACTGGGAGCAGTATCTGCAAAATTACTTGAGTGCAAATACTCGCCAAAAAATTAGGCGTTTTCTCAGAAAGATTGACAACTCAGATGAATTCCAGATTACCCATGTAAATGCGGATAATCTGGAACAACATATTCATATATTGTTAAATTTATGGCAGTCGCGATGGAGAACCCGCAAGGGAGAGGATACAGAGGTGTTTCTTAAGTTCCTCTATGCTATGTTACACCATAGTTTCGATAGTAATTGTTTATATCTTCCTGTATTGTGGCATAGAGATGTTCCTATAGCAGTCATAGCTAATTTGATTGATTTTAACAAAAAAGCTTTTTTGTTTTATGTAGCTGGTCGCGATCATACATTTAATAATCCTCCACCAGGCATTGTCCTCCATGCATATAGCATCCGATATGCTATTCAAAATGGATTTAAGATTTACGATTTTCTCAGAGGGGATGAGGATTATAAGTTTTCTTTTGCTCCCAAAACACGCTTTATCAAACACATCTTTCTCAAGCGCAAAAATGTCAAGCCTGCAACAATCAACTCAGATATTAAAAGCGTTGCACAAGTCCTCCAATTTGCAGTTCAACATCATCAAGCCAATCGCTTAACTGAAGCTGAAAAGTGTTATTGCCGGGTTCTCAAAGCACAACCTGACCACCCCGATGCCTTATACAGAATGGCTATGCTAGCGCAGCACAAGGGTCACCTCCAAGAGGCTGAGAAGTTCCTGAGTGCAACCCTACAGGTTCAACCAGAATCAGCTAATGCTTGGTTTAGTTTAGGGAATTTGCATCAAACTCAAGGTCACTTCCAACAAGCAGAGTCAGCTTATGAAAAAGCCATTGCCCTGCGACCAGATGCAGCACCAATTTACAACAACCTTGGCTACACTCTGGAACAACAAGGCAAGTTTGAAGAGGCGGTTACTTGCTATCAACAGGCTTTGAATGTGCAGCCCAACTGCCTTGAAGCGGATGTCAACTTAGGTAATGTACTCTATGCCCAAGGTAAACTCTCTCCAGACAAACAAGCTCACTATGGAGAATTAAATCACAAATTGGGTTTTGGTTGCAAAAAAGCAGGGAATTTCCACACTGCAGTGGCTTACTATCGACAAGCGATGCTGCTTTTGTCAGCTGCGCAAAGCACGAACGCTGATTACAACCGAGGTGTAGCTTTGCAAGAACAAGGTAAGTTAAAAGAAGCGATCGCTTGCTATGAAAAAGCCCTGGAGTTCAATCCCCATTACATACATCTTGCACCTGGGCTAAAAACCGGGTTTCTTGCAAATCTCTCAGTCTCAAAACCTTAATTTTTCGTTTAGAAACCCGGTTTTTTTAGTCTTTTTTTCGTCATTGCTAAATCAAGGGATGAATATGAGTGGGGCATCCTACCCGCTTGAAAATATAAGGAACGGGCACTCCGGTTCATTCCACAAAACTATTAAAATCATCCCCCATTTATGCAACGCCAATTTTTCAATTCAGTACCCCCGCTTGGGAGTTAAGAAACCCGGTTTTGACAACAGACTCTTAATATTTATTTTATAAATAATCTCTAAAAAATAATCAATTAAATCTGGATAGTAAAAGTTATTCATTATTATCCATATTTTTATTTCTTTTTTCAGTGAAAAATATATGTTTTTTTTCGCCTCAAATCTATAAAATATCTTGATGATAAATCTCAAAAAAATGCTTGACTCTTAACAAAATAAAAATTACTATAAACACGGACATTAAGAAAAAAACTGTTCATCCATCAACTTCCATTTCTAATTTAGTAATTTCCGGCATAGCCTCACCATTTCCCATTTGTTTGATATATAGGGTTAAAGAGCAAAAACTTTTTCCTTTGCCCTTTATCTAAGTTATGCAACAAGCCCAATGAACAACAATAGTAGGTGCAGAGTATAAGAACAGTTTGCACTTTCACCTTCATTTAAAAGAATTTGTATTTTGTAATATTTGAAATTGTAGGAGATAAATCACATGGCTTTCAGAACAGGAACCAACGGAGATGATGAACTCTTCGGTACCCTTGATGCGGATACTATTTTAGGTCGTCGTGGAAATGACACATTGGTGGGATTCGGTGGAGAGGATTTCATCAAAGGAGATGATGGGGATGACTTAATCTTCGGAGATGGTCCGGTATCTGAAGCTCCTGACGATGGTGACGATCAACTCTTTGGAAATGATGGCAATGATAGTATAGTGGGGGGAGGTGGCAATGACCTTCTCAATGGAGGAGACGATGATGATTTTCTTATCGGGGGCAGTGGCAATGATACCCTGATTGGGGGTACTAATAGTCGAGATCCTCTAACTAGAGAGATCATTGGTGGTGATACTATTCTTGGGGGTCTAGGAGAAGACCTTCTTCTCGGTGGATTTGGTAATGATGTCCTTGACGGGGGCGAAAATAATGACTTGCTTGATGGGGGCATTGGCAATGACTTCTTGGTCGGGGATTCCGGTGATGATGAAATCATAGGAGGTCTTGGTGATGACACCGTCGATGGGGGAGAGGGCAATGATTTTATCACCACTGCGATCGGCGATGATTCAATTGAAGGAGGTTCCGGCAATGACGATATATTCGCAGGTTCCGACGAGGATATTGTTTCTGGTGGTGGCGGTAATGACACCATCAGAGGGGGTCAAGGTGATGACTTCATCGATGGGGGCAACAGCGATAATCCTGGTCAGGACTTCAACGGCAATGACGAGCTATTTGGAAATGAGGGCAATGATACTGTTGTCGGTGGTCTTGGCAATGACACTCTCAATGGTGGTGGCAGTCAACCTGGAGAGATAGATCAATTATTCGGTGGTGTATTAATAGGCTCAATAAGTATTCCTGAGAGTGATGTTGGTCTAGTCAATTCAGATACATTTGTTCTAGGAACCGAGAATGGTAACTTCTACAGAGCTGGTGTTCCTGGTGCCTTGGGTTCGGGCTTTGGCGATCGCGCGATTATTAATGACTTTGAGAAGGGTATTGATAAAATTCAGGTGCAAGATCCACAGACTCTGGTTCTTGGTGTTTCCACAGTGGAGGTGGAACCAGGGGTTTTGAGGAGGGATACACTTATTCTTGATAACGGTACTGAAATCATTGGACAGGTGATTGGTATTACGGGTCTTGATTTGAATGCTGATTTTATCGCTGCTATTCCTGCCTAAAAATTAGGCGTTGCTAAATCATGGGATGATTTGGACTAATTTAGAGCGAATTTTCACTCCCCTCAACGGCTAATTCATCCCGCATTTATGCAACGCCGAAATATGAACTTTACGTAAGCTATTGTAAAGCTAACAATAAAGTTCAATAGTGGAAATATAAAGCGAAAAAATACACAGGGATTTTAAGGTAAATTAAGGACAGAACTTGGGCAAAAAAACGAAATCATCGAGATTTTGCCTATATTTTGTTGGGCATCTGTCCAAAATTGCCAAGTTGTGTTAAATAAGGGCGCAGACGTGCGCCAGTAGGTCGTTTATAGTTAAGAGATCATTTATAAAGTGAAGGTTAAGCCCTAAGAAACCCGGTTTCTGCAAAACCAAATACCCTTAATATTGACTTTATCAATAGTCTCTTAGCGGATATTTCAACAAGTTTGTTTGAACTGGAAGGTAAGCTGAATTCTGAACGCTTTCAAATGTTATTTATAACTAATTGAACATAACTACTGGAGAATTTCATGTCATCAACTGTATTTTTAGAACAAACTGGTTCAAACGCTGACTTTAACGAAGTTAATGCTACTGGGGATGCTCTATTCTTCAATTTTAGTCAAAGTGCTGACGGAAGTATAAATTCCGTTGAGCTGGAGGATAGAGTTAAAGGTGGAGTGGCTCTAGGGATCGCTGATTTTGACACTACTTTTGTCAACGATCCAACTTTTGCTCTACTCTTTACTGAAGCTTTGGGTATTGGTGTAGATGAGGCTTTTGAAGGAAAGGTCAAGATTGACACTAAAGTGATTGCTAATTTTGCAGTTGCTGCTAATGACACCTTCTCTTTTGATTTTTCAGCAGAATCAGATTTGTCAGCCACAGAAATTGAAAATCCTGATACTCAATATAACAAAGCCAACTCTAAAGTCGGTTTTTTAGTCCTAGACATCTCAGGTAATAAACCCAAGATATTAGATTACTTTGGGATCAAGGGAAAATTAGTCTCTTCCAAGCAAATCGGCAATCTGAATATTAAGGGTAGTGGCAACGTTAACATTGAGTTTACGGATCAAGAGACTGATGTTGATGGTAACAATGGTATAGACTCCCTCACAGGCTTTGCTACTGGCACCTATGAGCGGGAGTTCAAAGGGGACACTAAAATAGCCATAGTCAAATTTAATGAAAGTACCGTTAAATTTGCAGGGGATAATTTAATCGGCAATCTGGAAGATGGTGTCATTTATGGCACAATCTACAAGGACAAACTAAAAGGTTCCAAAGCCTCCGAAAAATTTTATACCAGCCTCGGTAATGATGACGTCCAAGCCCGTGGAGGTAACGATATCATCGAAGGTGGTGATGGCAATGATAAGCTAGATGGGGGTAAAGGTGACGACAGCATCCATGGAGGAGCAGGTAAAGACCGTTTAATTGGTGGTTATGGCGATGATGTCTTGGTTGGTGGTGACGGTGACGATGTGATTAAAGGCGGTCGTGGCAGTGATACAATGACTGGTGGCGAGGGTGGTGATACATTTTTGTTCAAAAAGCCTTGGATGAAACAGGAACATGATGTAATTACCGATTTTGAGTCTGGTTTCGATATTATTAAATTCCAGGGTTGGGGTGCCTTGGACTCGCAACAATGGTTTAATGAAAAGGTCTCTAATGGTCAAATAAGCAATACCAACGATGGTGTTTTAGTCACTTTTGATCTTGGCAAGAAGGAAGGACAGTTGTTGCTTGAGGGACTAGACACTGGTGATTTAAATTACAGCGATTTCCGCTTTATGTGAAACATTATTAAGGAATACCAATTTTTGAGACAAAAATAATACAATTCACTGTTGGGTGGAGGCACGGTATTACCGTGCCATTAAAAGGTAGTTTTTTAAAACATAATTTTCAGGTTGTATACGTAGGTTTACTTAAACCATGCATTTGAAAAGCCCAATGGAATCGCCCTGCGGTTAGCTATTTGTCTAGGTTTAACACCCTGATGATTCCCAAGAGAAAGTTTAAAGGAACTAGGCAAAAGTTTATACAAACAAATAACTATTTTGGCAGGCTACTAAAGGCTTTGAACTGTCCAAATTCTTCAGCTCGTTTTTCTATTTGTTGACTAATGCGATCGCACACTAACTCACATAGATCGAAAACAATTGGATCACCGATGGAGTAGTAAACGCTGACTCCCTGAGGCTGACGAGATACCAAACCTGCTTGAGTCAATACTTTTAAATGTTTTGACAAATTTGCCTGTCCTAAACCAGTAGCTTCACCGATTTCGGTGACGTTCATCTGTCCGTTTTTCAGACAACTTAAAATCTGTAGCCGACTAACTTCTGAGAGTACTTTAAAATACTCTGCAACTGGTATCAGCACTTCTGAAGAAATTTGTGCAGCAAGAGTTTGTGACATATTGATAACTACGATTGTTTTGCTAAACTAAATTACTATATAGTTATTGTAGGACATGACCTGGGAGGGTCTGGATGTTGGTAGTTTTCCGCACCAGAATACCACAATAAGTCGATATTTCTGTATGTACCTAGCAGGCTTTATTTTTAACCGATATTTTCATACATACTTGTTCATAGTGTTTACCAGTACTTTCCCAGGTAAAATCAGTTTCTACCAATCGTCTAGCATTAACGGACACTTCTGTGCGTAGTTGGGGGTTGTCAAATAGTTGACTAATGGCGTTGATGTATTCTTTTGGCTGATTGGCGCGTAATGCGCTTAGTGGTACTCCAGTACCATCAACTGGAAGTCCTTCCAAGCCGCGATCGCTTGCTACTATGGGTACACCAGCTGCCATTGCTTCGAGGGTTTTATTTTTAATTCCAAATCCTGTGCGCATGGGAACAACACAAATAGTAGCTTGATGTAAATATTCTACCATGGAAGATACTCGCCCGGTGACATTGATTCCGGGTTTTTCTTTAAGTGCTAAAATTTCGGTAACAGGATTAGAACCAACAATATCAAATGTTGTGTTTGGATAATTTTTTTGAATTTCTGGTAACACTTTGTGAGCGAAGAAACAGACGGCGTCGATATTTGCTAAATTATCCATTGCACCGATAAAAATTAAGCGATGTCCTCCTGGATCGTGGTTACGATTAGGGAAGGAAAGTAAGTCTACGCCATTGGGAATAACTGTAATTTCTTTATGGGGTTGGAATAGCTGTAATTGATGTTTATCTTCTGGGGTAGTAACAACAATTTGAGAAAATTTTGAGGAGTAACGTTGTTCGTAGCGTTGCAGAAGTGGGAGATTAATTTTATCTCTGAGAGTATTTTCAGAAATACCTATTTCTAGTTGATTGCGACAGGTTGCGTAAACAGAACTATGGACATTAACAACAGTATTTATTTGTTTTTGGAAATGAGGTTTAATATAAATTTCATTGACGCTATGTTCACAAGTAATCACATCACATTTTCCTGCTTGGACAAAATTATCAATCCAATTTTGCATCTCAACTGAATAGCGGTTTAAGACATTTGGTGGTGTTCCTGTGAGGAGGAATTGATTAAATCTGTGGATTTTTTTCAGTATTCCTGCGGTGGTTCCCATATCTGGGGGACGGTTAAAAAGGACGAGATTATCTACAAAATTTTGTAATTCGGCTATTTCTGCTGTTGTGACACTGGGTTCTTTCTGAGTCACTAAGGTAATAGCATGATTTTGAGTTAGATATTTGAGTAGATTAAAAGTTCTGACTTGGGTTCCTCCGCGAGTTGGTGGATAGGGAAAGGTGGAAGATATAATTAAAATGTTCATGAACCTGTTTATTAGGGGATAGGGAATAGGGAATAGGGAACAAGTAAGAGAGAGGAAGGGAGTGTTGTTGTCACTCGTTGGGGGATTTAAGTCATCTCTAATATATATATTTAGCGAAAACATGAATTTTAGCAATAAAGGTTTTATAGAAATGAATAAATTTGGTGTTTACACCCTTGCTAATGATGTTGTTTATGACCAATTAATAGCGTTATTAAATAGTATTGAGGTGAATATAGATCCAGATATTCCTATTTGTGTTATTCCCTACGATAGTAATATAGACAAAATAACGGCAGAAATCCAAGGTAGAGATAATGTAAGATTATTTGAAAATAGGCTATCAATGAGACGCTGGGAAAATTTTTATAATCAAGTTTGGAATGCTCATCCTCAGGCTAGTCTAAAAAATCAAGGTTTATCAAAAAAATGGTACAAAAAAAGTGGTTTGTTCAGAAAGATGTGTGCTTTTGATGGTCAATTTGAACAATTTGTGTTTTATGATGCTGATAGTTTGGCGATGAGTCCTTTACATAAGGTAATAGAGAAGCTAAAAGACTATGATTTTATTTTTGATGATTGGGAACACAAAAAAGCAAGTAATGTGGCTGCTTTAAATTTTGGGGTTATCAAAAATGAAGTGGGGATGGAAGAAGTAGAGGTGAGAAAATTTTTGCACTGTTCTAGTTTCTTTGGTTCAAAGCGGGATTTATTTCCTGATGAACAGCTAGATAAATTAATCCAACAATTTATTGAAAATCGAGAATTTACATGGATAAATGAGCGTTCTTGGTGGTGCGATGCTGATTTATTTAGCTATATGACTTTAAGATGCAATTCTTCTTTATTTAATTTTACTCTCAGTCCTAATGGTAAAGATAGAACTGGTAATTGTGCAGATGCAGATCCGTTTGTCAATATCAATAATGTTCTCTACAATCAGGAGGGATTAAAACCTATTCATCGTCTGCATTACATGAATTATCCTTCTATTGATTTTTCTCGTTTATGTAAAGGAGAAGATGTGAATATTCGTTATCAAGAGGAGTTTTTATACTATCGTTTTTTGCAGAATCCGGAACAAAGACCTAAAGAACTAAAACCACCTAGTTTATTGAGTAAGATGGGTCGCACAATACAAAAAATTATTCACAAATTTAAATGAATCATTTTTTGATTTGAATATATAAACTAAATTACATCAAAGACTTGGTGTAGCAATTTAAACGCATTCATAATTAGCAGTGAAGTAAGTGTTACAGTAGAAAGTTTATTTTTGGTTTTTAGTGAGTATTTTATTCTTCAAAATAAAGGTTAAAACCCTTACTAAAAACAGTATAATTTTGCCAGTTGCGTAAGTTAAATAAGACCATTTATCAAGTAAATATTAAGTCTATGGGTGTAGTTCAAAACTGGGTTTTTGTGGATAAAGTATCGAAATAGCGGTTTTTGGTTGTAGGTGTAGCCTACTTACTCCAAGCCAGGACTTGTCTAGGGTATAAGGTGTAGAATATAAAGTTTATTTTTAATATTTAAGAGATTGATTTATAATATTTACAATATTTAAGACGAGCTATAAAGCAACATCCCACAAGGCTGTATTTTACCCAAGTTAAAACCGTTATATTATCATATTTCGCCGATAAAAAACCGAGTTTTTAATTTTTTTCACCTTGGTAAATAGTTTATTTTAGTTTTTAAAAACATTCAAATTATGCCTAAAGTTAGCATTTGTATCCCTACATATAATCGCGCTTATCTACTACCTTTCGCCATTGAAAGTGTCCTCAAGCAAACATATCAAGATTTAGAATTGATTATTTGTGATGACGGTTCCCGAGATGAAACATCGGAGTTAATGGCAAATTATACAGATAACCGGATTAGATATATTCGTCATTCTCAAAATATTGGTAAAAGTAATAATATGCGCTCTGGTTTTGCAGCTGCTAGGGGTGAATATTTTATCAAATTTGATGATGATGATAGATTAACACCGGATTTTTTAGAGCGTACAGTTGTTGTTTTAGAAAATGATTTGAGCATTGATTTTGTGGGAACAGATCACTGGATAATTGATATTAATAATCTTCGGGATGAAGCAGAAACCAAGGTAAATTCTCGACGTTGGGGGAGAGCAAATTTACCAGAAGGAGTTGTAGATAATTTATTAGAAGTAGTATTTGTTAATCAAAGTTTCCAAATTGGTGCGACTTTATTTCGTCGTCAGACTTTGGAATCAGTCGGTTTTATGCAGCCTAATTGGCAAAATTGCGAAGATAATGATTTATTTGTGCGGTTAGCTTTAGGGGGTAAGAAGGGGTATTATTTACCAGAATTATTGATGGAATATCGCGTCCATGGGGAACAGCAAGGAATTAATCGAGCAATTCCTTATTTATTTGATAAGTTGCAGTATTTAGAAAGTTATAAATTTGAATTTGAGGATTTAGAAAAAATTAGATTGCAGCGACTTACTGAAACACAATTATTGTTAGGTTTGCGGTTAATTGAAAGGGGAGATATCCAAAAAGGAAGGGAGTTAGTTTTAGCAGGGAAGTCGGTTTCTAGGGTGAAAACTGGGATGGGTTTGGTTTTGTCTTTGTTACCTCTGGGAGTTAGGTCATATCTTGCACCACCGTGAGAAACCGGGTTTATTGATAATCACTGAACCTAAAAACCTTAATTTTTGGTTTATAAACCCGGTTTCTTTGCTTTTGTTGAAAATGGTGCAAGATGTAAGTTAGGGGAAAAGTGTTTGATATGTTGCTGAGGTTGAAAAGGGAGTAGGGAAAAATAGGAAGGTAATACCAATCCCTGTTATAAAGCGTAATTCTCAAAATTGGAAGTCGGGATTCGGGAGTGGAGAATGGGAATTTCGTTGATTATTGATACCAATCCCTGTTATAAAGCGTAATTCTCAAAATTGGAAGTCGGGAGTCGGGAGTGGAGAATGGGAATTTCGTTGATTAGGGTTTGGAATGCAAATTGGTATGACCTGTAAAAAACCTAATTTTTGGTTTATAAACTCGGTGTTATAAAGCATAACTTCCAAAATCGGGAGTCGGGAGTCGGGAGTGGAGAATGGGAATTTCGTTGATTATTGATACCAATCCTTGTTCTAAAGCGTAATTCTCAAAATCGGAAGTCGGGATTCGGGAGTGGGGAATAAGAATTTCGTTGATTATTGATACCAATCCTTGTTCTAAAGCGTAATTCTCAAAATCGGAAGTCGGGATTCGGGAGTGGAGAATAAGAATTTCGTTGATTAGGGTTTTGAATGCAAATTGGTATGACCTGTAAAAAACCTAATTTTTGATTTATAAACTCGGTGTTATAAAGCGTAACTTCCAAAATCGGAAATCGGGAGTCGGGAGTCGGGAATCAGAATTTCGTTGATTATTGATACCAATCCCTGTTCTAAAGCGTAATTCTCAAAATCGGAAGTCGGGATTCGGGAGTGGAGAATGAGAATTTCGTTGATTAGGGTTTTGAATGCAAATTAGTATGACCTGTAAAAAACCTAATTTTTGATTTATAAACTCAGTGTTATAAAAGATAACTTCCAAAATCGGAAGTCGGGAGTCGGGAGTGGGGAATAAGAATTTCGTTGATTATTGATAGCAATCCTTGTTCTAAAGCGTAATTCTCAAAATCGGAAGTCGGGAGTCGGGAGTGGAGAATGGGAATTTCGTTGATTAGGGTTTTGAATGCAAATTGGTATGACCTGTAAAAAACCTAATTTTTGGTTTATAAACTCGGTGTTATAAAGCATAACTTCCAAAATCGGAAGTCGGGAGTCGGGAGTCGGGAGTGAGGAATAAGAATTTCGTTGATTATTGATACCAATCCCTGTTCTAAAGCATAATTCTCAAAATCGGAAGTCGGGAGTCGGGAGTGGAGAATGGGAATTTCGTTGATTATTGATACCAATCCTTGTTCTAAAGCGTAATTCTCAAAATCGGAAGTCGGGAGTCGGGAGTGGGGAATAAGAATTTCGTTGATTATTGATACCAATCCTTGTTCTAAAGCGTAATTCTCAAAATCGGAAGTCGGAAGTCGGGAGTGGAGAATGGGAATTTCGTTGATTAGGGTTTTGAATGCAAATTAGTATGACCTGTAAAAAACCTAATTTTTGGTTTATAAACTCGGTTTTTCGGTGCTTGTTGAGAATGGTGCAAGATATGACCTAGCTATGAATCTTAAATACAAACCTCTCCTATCCTTACCCCTAACACCTCTCTCAATGGGATAGGGGGTGTGTATTCTGTAAATTCATACTTTCATTCAGCAACGTCAAAATATTTATAATCATAATCAGAAAAAGTTTATACTTAATGACAGTAATTCTAGTTACCATGGATAAATGTGTGTAAATTATTGCTTTTTGCGTTAGAGTAATACTGTTTTAGATACAGGTTAAGATTACTCCCATGGAAACGAATGAGTTAAAATTCTTGCTGAAGTTATTGGGATGTCCCAATTATCGTTCAAGCTTGAGTAGTTTAAAATACGATGGAAAAAATAAGATTTGTGAGGATTTGGGTAGTCGGGAATTAGTAGACTATTCCCGTGAGATTGGTTCAGTCAATATTTTACCTGCAGGTAAAGCTGCATTGAAAGCAGACAGCGCTGAGTTACCTATAACAGAAAAGGAACGTAAGGTACTAGAGAGTATTAGTAAAGCTTCTGGAAAAATTAGTCCCAGTAAAATCACTCCTAAATCTTTGAAAGCTGCAAAGAAACAGGAAATATTGAAAAGCTTCAAGGAAAAGGGGTTAATTGAGTTTGAAATGAAGCGCAAACAGAAGAATGCTGAAGTATGGATAACACAGAGGGGTTTGGAGTATTTACGGAATGATTACACTCCGAAAAAGGGTTCTAATCCAGTGATTAGCTTGGATTTGCTAAATAATTATCTGCGCTTTTTGCGGAAGTCTGTACCTGTTGAGTCAGCAGTTGTTTCTTCTCCAGATTCTGGATTTGAGAAGGTTACTGATATCAGTGACGAAGAAGTTTTACAAACTATCAAAAAATTAGATAGGGAATTGGGTACTGATAATTATTTACCAATTTTCCACCTTAGAGAAAAGTTAGAACCACCATTGTCACGGGAACAATTAGATAAAGCGCTTTATCGTTTGGAAAAAAATGACCAAATCGAGTTGAGTACTTTGTTAGATCCAACCCACTATACACCAGAACAAGTTGCAGCTGGAATTATTCAAAATGTGGGTGGTTCGCTGTTTTTTATTAGTGTCTACTAAATAGTAGATACTCTATTGTACATGAAGTTCGCTTTCTCACCAGGGTATGATTATGGCAAGAATCGATGACATTATCAAACGTGAAGTTAATCCCTTTGATTTGGTAAATACTAGGGTAGGTAATTTTTGGACAGAGAATCAAGATGTTAACTCTATAGTTGAGTCTATCCATCAAGAGGATATTACTGAAATTGAAGATTTTTTAGACCTCGTAGGGATGGATAATCGTAGTCGTAGTCTATTAGTTGTAGGTGATGCGGGTTCTGGTAAAAGTTATTTATTGGGTAGGCTAAAACGGAACTTTAATTCTAAAGCTTTTTTTGCTTATATTGGTCCTTGGGCTGATAATGAACATCTCTGGAGACATATATTACGTTGTACAGTTGATAGTTTAATTAAAGTACCAGAAGGTGAAGAAGAATCTCAATTAATTCTGTGGCTAAAAAGCTTATCTGCTTTTACAAAACCTAGTAATAAGCATATTTTCAATAATAATATTTGGCAATTATTACTAAGTAATCGCCAAAACTTTATTAAATATCTCAAAGATACATATAAACAAGCGGGTATTTATAATCCCGAAATATTCTTTGGTATACTGCACGATCTAACCGATCCAGAACTATCCTCTTTAGCTTGTGAGTGGTTGCGAGGAGATAACTTAAGTGACGAATCAATGCAATTATTAAAAGTTAAATTCTGTATTGATTCTGAACATGAAGCTAAAAATATTTTGGCAAATTTTGGCAAGATTTCTACAGAAACACAACCTATAGTTTTATGTTTCGATCAAGCTGAAAGCGCACCTAATTGGGATTCTAATCCTCAGCCTTTATTCACAATTAATACAACTATTCATAATGATGGATTGAAAAACTTTTTAATTATTATCAGTGTAGTTAAAGACGCTTGGATGCGGGCTTCTAGAAAGATTTTTCAAGCTGATAGAGCAAGAATTGAAAAGTTAATATCACTTAGACAAATTAATTTAGAACAAGCAGAAGCACTTTGGGCTTATAAACTGCAAGGTTTACATCAACAAGCTAATCCCAAGCCTAAGACAGCTATTTTCCCTCTAGAAAAACAGTTATTAGAAGATTCCTTTCCTGGTGGAAAAACTCATCCTAGAAACACAATTATATTAGGAAGAAAAAAGTATCAAGAATATAAAATTTATCTTAATAAGAATGGCACCATTGGAAATGAAGATAATATAACTAAAGCTGAATTTCAATTGATTTGGCAAAAAGAACTCAAAAAAACTCAGACTAAAATCCAGAAAATTAGTTTATTTTCTGCACCTGAACTGATAACAATGTTGCAGTTAGCATTAGAATCATTACAAATAAACTCAATTAAACCCAAGTTGATTAGTGGTACATACAGTAGTTATTCCTTCACTTATCAATCATCTCAATCATCAAGCGCGGAAAAAATAGGAATAGTCTGGACAGAAGATGGGAATATGAGAAGTTTTTTTCATATTATGGATGCTTGTCAAAAAGTAATTGAGAAACGACTTTGTCATCAGCTATTTCTAATTAGAAAAGATAATGTTGGTAATGGTAAGCTGAAAGGTTATCAGTTATATCAACAAATTTTCACAGGTACTCAAAATATTCATATCAAGCCACATTTATCTTCTGTGCATCAATTAGCAACTTACCAGAACTTAGTTAACTCTGCTAATGCTCAGGAATTAGTAATTGCTGGTAAAACTATTAATGTGAAAGAATTACAATCCCTAATTCGTGAATCCGGAATTTTGCACAGTTGTGCTTTATTGCAAGACTTGGGAATTGTGAAAAAATCAGACCCAGACCCTGACAATAATGGTAATGGGAAACATTCAAAATATTTAGAAGAAGTCAAAAATTATATATCTAACCTGGTGATAACCCAACATTTTATGGGTGTACCAACTTTAATTAATCAAGCTGTGAGTCATTATGATGATGCTACTGAAGAAGACGTTAAATCATTGATTCAATTGTTGTGTCAAGAACGAAAAGTCAAAATACTTGACCCCAAAGCGAAATTACAAGATCAATTAATTTGTGTAGTTGCTTAAGCCAATGCATTATTTGACAACAGAGGATGAAATTAAATTACAAATCAATAGCTTTACCTTAGCTGAAAAACTTTGGTTAGATACCGAGATTGCTGATTGGTATACCCCCTATCCCAAATTATCCTTAATTCAGGTACTAGCAGAATCTACAGATTTTACAGGTGAATATGCTTATATCTTGGATGTTTTAGATAAACCAGATTTGATAGCATATTTTATTCAGCAAATTATGCTAAATCCTCAGATTGAGAAAGTATTTCACAATGCATCTTTTGATTTGAAGTATTTAGGTGGTAAATCTGCTGAAAATGTGACCTGCACTTTGAAACTAGCGAGAAAAATTACCAAACAAACTTTACAAGTTTCCGATTTAAAACTCAAAACTTTAGCAGAAGAACTCTCTCAGTTTTCTGATGTTGATAAATCAGAACAAGCAAGTGATTGGGGAAAACGTCCTTTAACAGAAAAGCAACTTAAATACGCTGCTTTAGACACAGTATATCTAGCTGCTGTTCATCATCACTTACTAGAATTTTCTCAAGGGGATGTTATGAAACAGAAACCTTCCAAAAACTCAACAAAAAAATCCCATAACTCAAATTTCACCCCAACCAAAGTCAGATTAGCTTTTGAATGTCCCCGTTTATTTTACTTAAATCATAACTTCGGTAGTAATAGTCTTTTTATTCCACCAGAACAACCATTTGGTGCGGTGGGTAATACATTTCATAAGCTAGCGGATGACTTTATTCAATTAGCAATCACAGAACTTAAGTTTCAAGAATTTTTTCAATTAAATGCTTCCCAACTCAACTTAGAAAAAGTTTCTTCCGGGATGCAGGAGTTATTTTATCAATTAAAATTTTCTCCTTATTTAAATCAAGCCATTGCAAAAGATGTCAATCAAGGACAAACATTATTAAAAGTTTGGCAAGGATTACAAGGATTAATCAAAAAATTTGCAGAATTACTGATTATCAATCGGGAATATTGTAGTGCAGAACAATTAATTGCAAACACTTTTATTCAGGAAACACGTAAACTAGAACATAATTTTCAACTACCTGATGGAAGCACAAAAAAAGTTACAGGAGAATTTGACTGTTTAGTATTTAATTTTCAAATCAAACGTTTATGTGTCGTAGAATTTAAAACCTATCAACCTGTCGATCCATCAGCACAATTAGCTCAAGTTGCTCTTTACAGTTACATGTTATGGCAAAATAAAAAAGTAGCTGTGGATTCTGCTGTTTATTGTGTTTTACCAGAATTTAAAGAATATAAATACTCCTGGGAACAACTAGAGGATACAGTACATCAACTGATTCCCTATAAATTACAACAAATGCAAGAATGGGTGACTTGGAAACCAAATCAAGATAATCCACCACCATCAACAACCCAACCTCATTTATGCGAAATTTGTCCACAACAACAAAAGTGTCAGACTTATTTCCTGAATCAATCTCAAAATTCATCTGAACAACCTTCACCCACAGAGGATGAGGGTAGACAAACAAAACCTACAGAGGTAGATTTAGGAACAAAAGATGTAATTATCGAAGGAAAAGAAGAAGAAGAAATCTCTGTAGTTCAACCACAACCAGATGCTGATTCTATAGGGAAAGAATTAGTTAACACATTACAATCTTTTGGAATAGGAGTAGATTATCAAGGAGTTGCAATTGCACCTAGTTTTATTCGCGTCAAACTCAAACCTCAACTGGGTGTCAAAGTGAGTTCTATATTAAGATTATCAGCAGATTTACAAGTACAATTAAGCTTAGAAAACCCACCTTTAATTTCTCCCCAAGCTGGTTATGTCAGTGTAGATTTACCCCGTGAAGATAGACAAATTGCCAAATTCGAGAATTATATAAAATCCAAACTTTTACCTAAAAATTCACCTATCAAAATTGCTTTAGGTGTAGATTTAGAAGGAAAACTCATAGACGCTGATTTATCAAATCCAAATACTTGTCATTTTTTAGTAGGGGGTACAACTGGAAGTGGAAAAAGTGAATTTCTGCGTTCCCTTCTCCTCAGTCTCCTCTATCGTTATTCCCCAGAACATCTACAAATATGTCTTGTCGATCCCAAACGGGTAACTTTCCCTGAATTTGAACAAATGCAGTGGTTACATTCACCCATTATTAAAGATGAAGAATCCGCTATTCAACTGATGGATGAACTAGTAGGAGAAATGGAATCTCGTTACCAAAAATTTGAAAAAGCAAGATGTAATGATTTGACTTCTTATAACCAAGCTTCCTCTAAACCTCTACCCAGAATAGTCTGCATTTTTGATGAATATGCAGATTTCATGGTGGAAAAAGAACCCCGCACCGCATTAGAACAAAGTATTAAACGCTTAGGTGCAAAAGCAAGAGCAGCAGGAATTCATCTGATTATAGCTACCCAACGTCCAGAAGCAAAAGTAGTCACTCCCCTAATCCGTTCCAATTTACCAGGAAGAATTGCTTTACGTACAGCTAGCGAAGCAGATTCTAAAATCGTTTTGGGTGGAACCGAAACATCAGCAGCTTACTTACTAGGTAAAGGAGATTTAATTTATCAAGTTGGTTCTCAACTCCAACGCTTACAGAGTTTATTCACTTCCAATATTCAATTACCAAAATTATCTCCAAACTGATCAGTTATGCTATATTTGACAATACACATGGTAAACTGGCTATTCCCGTGTTTCCCATACAACACATTCTAGCAACTACCAAAATAATCTCTAAACTGAGTCAGTTATGCTATATTTGACAATACACATGGTAAACTGGCTATTCTCGTGTCTCCCATACAACACCTTCATATAGCAACTCTATGGGAAACTCAAATTCAATACTCGATAAAGTAATTATCTCTCCATCCGTATAGGGATAGTAAAACCACATTTTACCTTCTCCCCGACAATAACGCTCAACGGAGATTTTTTCCGAATCAATTAATATATACTCTAGCAAAGTTGAGATTGTCTGATAATAATTGAATTTTTCACCCCTATCTTTCGCACTTGTACCAGTCGAAAGAACTTCCGCAATCAGTTTCGGATATTGAATAAATTTGCGTGCATTTAGGTCTTGGGGGTGACAACTAACGATAACATCAGGATAATAATAAGGACTTTGAGGACTGACTTGCACTTTCACATCTGCTACGTTCACCCTACAACCTCTAGAACGAAGATGTGGGTACAAAGCTCTGTAAAAATTTAGAGCAATGTCATTATGGGGAATTGTACCACCCGTCATTGCAAAAACTTCACCATGGACATATTCATAGCGAACATCTTGCTGAGGTTCCCATGCGAGATATTCCTCAATAGTCATTTTTTCTGGTTCTTGACGGATGGCTATCATATCCTATACCAAAAATTTTCAAACCTGATTTGATTGTAACTAGATATTCAACACTTCCAACAATATCTCTCAACAAGTGTACCCATCCTTGATATAATCTGACTGCTTTTCAGTATAGAAAAATTTTAAAATTACTGAAAATTTGTCATCAATAACCAAGCGTATACATTAACTAATGTGATATCTTGCATCATTGTCAATTAACATTGAGAAACCGGGTTGATGAACGAAAAATTAAATTCCTCGATAGGAATATTTCCAATCAACCCAGTTTCACTCCCCAGGTGCAAGATGTGTGTAATGGGAATGCATTATCAAAGGAATTAAACGATGGGATATGTAATTTCAACAGCGAATATGAAAGGTGGAGTCGGTAAAACCACCCTCACCGTCAACATAGCTACTTGTTTAGCAAAAAATCATGGTAAACGAGTCTTAGTATTAGATTTAGATACCCAAATTAGCGCTACACTGAGTCTGATGTCTCCCGTAGAATTTGCCAAACGTCGCAAATACAGACGCACATTTAGACATCTCATCGACCAAATTATTAATCCCGAACAAAAGATAAAACATACAATTAGGGATATTATTCAATCCGGTGTTTGTCAACTTCCAGGACTAGATTTACTACCAGGAGATATCGATTTATACGATGAATTTATAGTTTCCGAAATGCTGCATAACCAAGCAGTTGCTATGGGTGAAACAGATTTTGAAACAATTTGGAATCGCTTTGAAAGAGTACTGATAGGTAAAATCTTAGAACCTGTGCGTGAAGATTATGATTTTATTGTCTTAGACTGCGCACCGGGATACAATCTTTTAACTCGCAGCGCTTTAGCTACTAGTAATTACTATATTCTTCCTGCTAAACCAGAACCTCTATCTGTAGTCGGAATTCAGTTACTAGAAAGACGAATTGCTCAACTTAAAGAAAGTCACGAACATGAAGCAAAAATGGATATTCAAATGTTGGGAATCGTCTTTACAATGTCCAACAGTAATATACTAACTGGTAGATATTATAAACAAGTAATCCACCGCGTTCATCAAGACTTTGGTGCTGACAAAATCTGTCAAACACAAATACCTGTGGATGTAAATGTTGCCAAAGCAGTTGATAGTTTTGTCCCTGTTGTAATTAATAGTCCCATGTCATCAGGTTCCAAAGCATTCTCTCAATTAACCCAAGAATTGCTGCAAAAGTTATAACTAGACATCTGCAAGCAAATAATCTGATTTTATCTTCCCTTACCCCTTTTCCTCTTTAAAACTTGGAATTTGGGGTGGGGTTTTTAAATTGAACAGAATCAAAAACACATAGGGTGTGTTATCCCCTAGGGTAACGCACCATTTTCTAATACAAGTTTTGCTGCTTTAGACTAAAGTCATAACCCACCCTACACCTAGGGTTAGCTTTGGTGGAGGATGAAGCGTTAGCTGTGCGAATAGTGCAGTTAGCATTTGATGTGGATTTGATATTGGGTGCGAGGTTAGCGGGAGAGGTGAAAGAGAAGTTTCAGGAAAAGACGATAGGGTTGGTTTTGGGGTTGGAGGTTCATCAACATCTCAAAATACTTTCCCAGTTGTAGAACAACAAAATATCATAGATTTACCAAGTCCAAATCAACCTATAACTATTCACAATCCAAAAATCATTATGCAAAAACCTACAAATAATTTCAAATTCAGTGACAATAGTAATATTGGATTTAGCACTGGAAATAATTTCCCAGTAGAAGTTTCAGGAAACCAATTTAAGACTCAAAACAACTACGCACCGGAACAAAAACAAAGTCTTTCCGAAGCTGCAAAATAAATTCAAGATTTATTAACGCAACTGCAAACAAATTACCCCACAACAACAGAATTAGCAAATCAATTTAACGAACAAGTAAAAACAAATTCCCGCGTCAGAGATATGATTTTAACTGGGGGAATTGAATTAATTAAAATGCTTTGTCCAGCCTTAGATATCCCCATTGAAATGGGTAAAAAGTGGTTAGAAACAACAGAGAAGCAGAAGAAATCATCAGGTTAGAGGTTGTTTTGCAATTAACCATCCTCATTGCCTAGGATTAAAATCCCAGGAATCTATAAACAAAGTCTGATAAATCAGACTGGGAAAGGTCTTTCAGCGCGTTTTAATGTGCTTGGTTTATAGGTTTCTTGAAATTTATTTCAAGGTGGGGTATCGGGCTAAAATACATTGGTGCAAATTATCAGTATGACCCCACTCAGAAAGGAATAAAAATGACCTCCTCCTTTTCCAACCCAGTACCCTGACAAAAATTATCTATCCAAGCAGACAAATTCAGCTTAAAAGTCCTCTTAGGTGGTGCTAAATTTGCTTTATCAAGAGTATCTAGTTGTTCCTGCTGCACCAAATTATTCTTTTCTACCACCTCACTATAAGTAGTTATTAGTGGACTATGATTAGGGGTTTTCAACTGTAAAGAAACTGCTTCTATTTCTTTTTCAGGACTTACGTATTCGTGACGATAATTCAGACTTTTAGAATTACTTTCTTGCGTCGCAATGACTGTATTGTTCGTGGATAATTCCTGTCTTTCTGTTGAAGTCCTCGTGGGTTCATTAAACCTGTTATCAAAGTATTTTGACGATGCTTTTTGCATCAATTCTTGTCCACTATTCCCTATTCCCTGTTCCCTATTCCCTATTCCCTGTTCCCTATTCCCTATACCCTGTTCCCTATTCCCTATTCCCTGTTCCCTATTCCCTATACCCTGTTCCCTGTTTCCTATACCCTGTTCCCTATTCCCTATACCCTGTTCTCTATTTCCTATACCCTGTTCCCTATTCCCTATTCCCTTATATCCATTTTGTAACTCTTCCCCATCAAACTGGTTTCCAGTCTTCTTATTCTTCGATTCAACTAAATGCAACTCCTCCTCAGGATTAAAATTCAATCCCAAAGCAGCAACAATTTGATCCGGATTGTTACTCAATTCCAAGATAAAAGGAAATATCTGCTCAAGTTGCGGTTCTAAAACAGATACACTTGCCAAAATAAAACTAGAAGTAGGACGACGTTGACCATCATAGGTACCCCAAATTCTGATTTTTACCAACCAAGAACGATTTTGATGGTAATAACTTAACCACTTTAACTTTAAAGAGTGGCTTAACTGGTGAATATTCATAGGATTTCTCGCTTCAATCAAATATATTACAGATATATACGTTTTTATAGGTAAAAATTATTCCTGGGTATGAAATCGATAATACAGCATCTGTTTCACCCTTTGACCCCCCAGTAAATGCTGTTCTACTACCAAAGGTACTTCACTGGGGTGGACACCACAATACCAGACATTATCTGGCAATATCAGCACCATAGGTCCATTACCACATTGTCCCAAACAACCCCCACCCGTGACTGTCACCCCAGGAACAGCTAAAGCTTGAAAAGTTGCTAGTACCTCCGCTGCACCTTGCTTGCGACAAGTCCGATTTTGACATACACGAACGCATTTAGCGCTAACAGGAGACTTGTTGGGAGATGCTGATGGTTTAGGGAAATCGGTCATTTTTTGAGAGAATGTTTCTAAAATAAAAATAAAGCCTTACTGATCACGGGGATAAAATGGTTGTTGTAAGTCCCACTACTTCGTCCCCAATTGGGCAAAATCATCCCTCTATTCAGCAACAACAAAAATAAGAAATAAGCAGACCATTTACAAAAGGTCAAAGCGAGGAAACACAGTACTTTTGTAGACAGATCAGCGACTTTTGCAGGTATGCGTGAATGCATGACGGTGCGTTAGACCCATTGCCCAAGTTATAGTTTACAGCGATTTTCAGGTAAATAGACCACGCACGCTGTAGGGGTAAAGCGCATTGCTAAACCCCTACGATGGATGTGGTTCAAATAGATGAAAATTGCTGTAAAGTGATATACCACTCCTGCGTCTAACACACCCTACAAGAATTTTATGTTTTATTGTATAGACACACTCTTAGAACCGCAGCAGGGAGAGGGGAGATAGGGAGATGGGGAGATTAAGATTAATCTGGGGACAATCCTTTAGATGCCAGCCATTCGCGGTTAAATAAACGGGACTGGTAACGCGCACCACTATCGCAGAGAATGGTAACTATAGTGTGTCCTGGTCCCATTTGTTTAGCAAGGGCAACAGCAGCACCAACATTAATCCCCGTAGAACCACCCATAAATATACCATCTTTACGTAATAATTGATAAACAACACGCACCGCTTCTGTGTCATCTATCTGGATAGCATCATCCGTGGGTGCCCCTGACATATTTCCTGTAATCCTACTATTGCCAATACCCTCGGTAATTGAATTACCTGTGATTTTAATTTCCCCTGTTTTCACATAGCTGTAAAGTCCGCTACCCATGGGGTCAGCTACAACACATTTGACATCGGGATTTTTGTCTTTGAGAAACATCGATACCCCTGCATAGGTTCCACCAGTTCCCGTTGAAGATACCCAAGCATCCACTGTACCATCTGTTTGTGCCCAAATTTCGGGTCCTGTAGTTTCATAATGGGCACGACGATTTGCTAAATTATCAAATTGATTTGCCCAAATCGCGTTTTCCATTTCAGCCGCAATTCTACCAGATTGCTTGACATAGTTGTTGGGATCTCTGTAAGGAACAGCAGGAACCGGACGGACTTCAGCACCCAACGTCCTCAGTGCATCCATCTTTTCTTGGGACTGGGTATCGGGAATAATAATTAGGCACTTATAGCCTTTAGCATTGCAAATATGAGTTAGACCAATACCAGTATTACCCGCAGTTCCTTCTACTACTGTACCACCTGGTTTGAGTAAACCTTTTTCTTCTGCATCTTGAATAATGTAAAGTGCTGCCCTATCTTTAACGGAACCACCAGGATTCAGAAATTCAGCTTTACCGAGGATTTCACATCCAGTCTCTTCACTAAAGCTGTTTAAACGAATCAGCGGTGTATTGCCGACGGTACCCACAAAGCCGTTTTTGATATCCATGTTAAATTTGCCTATGTTCGTTTTCTCTATAAAAATTGTGGCTTATAGCGGTACCAGGTTTTAACATTGTTTGCCAAAATCAGCTTCCAAACATCTGCTCATCCCTCGTTACAAGATTTTACCTCGTAATGTATTTTAGGAAGACCTCGCTTTCTGACCCTGGTGCAAGATGTGTGCTTATGCAAAATTATTTATATATTTACTATCGAGTTATATAACCTGTTAAGAGTTCCCTATTAAGAGTTCCCTACCTCAAAAAAATGTCTAATTAATTTTGCCCAGGTACTTAGAAGGTTTATGTTATGATGCAGATTTTCCCAACCATTCAAAACTGGTTAAAAGAACCGATGGTAATGAAACTGATACAAGTCACCATTGGCATTTTAGTCATTTCCCTGGTTTTCCGCACCCTTAGTAATACCCTACCCCGTTATATTCCAGATTCAGATATCCGTTATCACTTGCGTAAGGGAATCAATTTTTTTGGCTATGGTTTGATGCTGTTATATGCAGCTGGGGTGTTTAGTTCTCAATTTCGTCAGTTTACGGTTATCTTTGGGGTTATTGGTGCAGGAGTAGCCTTTGCTTTACAAGAAGTCATCGCTAGCTTCGCAGGATGGGCAGCTATCTCCCTTGGTCAATTTTACCGTCCTGGAGACCGAGTTTTACTAGGAGGCATTATGGGAGATGTGATTGATATCAGCATTCTCCGTACAACCCTGATGGAATGTGGTGACTGGGTGAAATCAGACCTTTACAATGGCAGGATTGTGCGGATTGCTAACAGCTTTGTCTTCAAAGAACCCGTTTACAACTATTCCGCTGATTTCCCCTTTGTCTGGGATGAAATTACCTTACCAATTAAATACGGTAGCGATCGCCGCTTAACTAGAACAATTTTACAGCAAGTAGCTCAAGAAGTGGTGGGTGAATATGTTCCTACAGCCCAAGCTAACTGGAAAAAAATGGTACACAAGTACCTAATTGAAAATGCCAAAATTGAGCCAGCAGTCACTCTTACTGCTAACGACAACTGGATAGAATTTACACTACGCTATGTAATAGAATACAAAAAACGCCGAGTTAAGAAAGACGAATTATTTACTCGCATTCTTGACGAAATTGACAACACAAAAGGTAGAGTTTCTATTGCTTCTACAACCGTACACGTAGTACAAACACCTATTTTGGATGTAAAGCTGCATCATCAGAGGAAACCAGCACTTTAAGTCACTACATTAACTCTCACACTCTCTTCCCCCTCTTCTCCCTATGAATGGGTTTCACTCAATTCGGTAATCTTCTAGGGGGACAGGACTAGTATCTATTGAGAAAAAAATAACAGGACTTACGATAGTGTCACAATTGGTAGCTGGTGCGTAACGCAGGAAGTCTTATTTCTACGTTCACATCGTTTCGTAGTCTCACACACCCTACAAGAAAAAATGTGCCATTTGCGTAAGTCACAAAATAAATGATTAATAACTACTAATGGCTACCAAAAGCCTACACTGTACCGCAAGATCAGTGTGGGTAGTTTACTATTCCCATTCTCGTAATTCATTGGTAATATTGCGAAGCATGGAACTAAAGCGATCGCGGTTGGTTTCAAAGTTAGCAGCAATGGAAATTAAGACGATACCAACTATAAAGCCGACAATCCATTTCAAAGTTGGGTAGTCTAAAGTCAAAATTACCAGGTGATAAATACTAGTAATTAGAAATGCGACTGTACCGACGTAAAGAAAAGCTCTTACTCGCAAAGCTAACCCCGCAAAAATACTGATACAACTCAGAAAGAGTGGGATTAAAAATCCCGGTATTAAAAATCCCAGTATTAATGCCGTTTTGGTAGAAAATATAATCGACCATCCACAAATCAGGCTGGTGCTAAGTACACGCAGGCTGTTACGGGCTGTTTTATATTCTGGTTGTCTTAGTAGGGGGTCTTTTTGGGCAACATATAGTAGAGATAAGCCAGCTGCGGTAACATACCATAAAATATCAACTCCCCATGATTTAAACCACCCCCATAATGCCCAATTAATCAACACTAGGCTAATATAGGTTAAACGTAATTGTGTACTAATTGTGGCAAGGAAGATATAATACGTAGCAACGATTAATAAGGTGATGGGATCAACATCAGATGCAGTAAAGCCCAAGACGATTAATGGGAGGCTGTAAGCGAGGTTTTGCCAAGGTCTTTTTGCCCATCCCCGACGTTCCCAAGGTAGGATGTAGATAAAATAGGCAATTACTGCTGCAATGGCACTTGCCCAAGGTCGCATAATATCATATTTAAACCAGTCTAGATTATTTAGGTACAAGCCGATAAATCCCGCTTCTATAAATCCTAAGTAAACCCAAATTTGCGCTGCTGTTCTGGCTTTTTTTCCAGTTCTTCCCTGAAAGATGGCGTAGCGGGTGAGAAAGGTTGCAGTACCTAATGCTAATGGAATCGCTTCTCCGGGATAGGGTGCGGCAATTATCCACAAACAACTACTTAAAACCCAGTGAATATGCGCAAAGGTTTTGATTTCATTTTCCCTTAGATGTAAGTAGCTGGTTAGCCATGGTAAAAGACGGCGATAACCATACATAATACAAGTACCAAGGAATGACATCGCTATTAAGCCGTCAGTAACCGCACCTCCCGAGGCTTGGGAAAGTTGATACAAGAGGATTTCGTAGGCAGAAATTGATACCCCAATCATTCCCAGATACACCAGGGGTTTTAATTTCCGACTGCGTCGTCCGACATTGATGATAATTAAAGCTAATGCTAGGGAAGATAAACCAGTCCAATTGGCAAAGGTATCCCAGCGTAATCCCGCACCAAAAATGCCGTATACTAGGGGTAAGATATGCCAACGTGGGGGAATTTTGTCTAGTCGGTGTCGCCTTAACCATAATTCCCCTAAAATTTGAGTTATTAATCCCAAGGCTATGTTAGCGATCGCAATTTTGATGGTGGAAATTTCCCCAAATGCCAAAATATCGGCAATTAATAATTCTATACACAAACCAATGCTGTAAAATGCCCAATTTGTGTTATGTCCCCAACTGCGAATAATGAGGGCGAATAAGATGATGGTTGTGGCAATGATATATAACCATTGGGGTGGTAAAATCTGGTTGTAGAGTAACACAGAGCGGAGGCTAAGCAATAATAGCTCGATACCACAAAGTGCGATCGCCCATTTGTCAACTACTGCTGCATATATCGTTGCTAATTCCTGTTCTCTTCTGGTGAGGATTTTTTGGCTAATCCACAAACCCAAAATAATTACTGATGGGACTATTGATGCGACTGTAAACTTTACGAATAATTCGGATATGGGTATTGTTTCCCACACCCCAACACTAATTAAAGCTAAACCAAAACCTACCGTAATTCCCGCAGATAGTTGATTGCGCAGATAACTAGTATTAACAAACATCAATACCGTACCAATCCCCAAACCGATAATCCTGGTAGTAAGGGATGGTACTAATGTCAGGGATAGGGAAACTCCTACAGTCAAGACGCTTAAAACATTATTGATACTGCGGCGATATTCTGGGGAATAGAAGGAGATTCCTGTTAAGGTTAGAGGTGTAAGCAGCCACATCAATCTCCAATTAGCATTACCAGGATTTTCCCAGAGTAAGACAAAACTCACAGTAGCTAATACAAAACTAATATGCCATGCGCTACTCTTCCATGGCTGGTTGCCAATACTCAATAATAACTCTGCTACCATCAAAATAATGAAAATGCCTGCCCAAACTTGTCCAGACAGGTTGGGAAATGCCCAGTAAATGCCCGATAACAGGGTGAGAATTGCCATGATATGGGTTATGTATATCAAAGTAATTCTGCTTGTATAAGCCTGTATTTCTCTGGGGTGGGAGTTGCGTAGATAATTGGCATGAATAAACATCAACACCGTACCAATACCCAAACCAATGACTATGGTTGCAGGTATCCTAATAGTCAGCATTTGGGCAGCTAATATTGTGAATACAGTCAAATTACTTCTATTGCTGCGTTGGGGTTCCCTACTGACAAAGGAAATCCCTGTCAAAGTCATGGGGGTAATTAGCCAGATTAATCCCCAATAGGATTCATAGGCATTATTGACAAATAGTAGGGAAAAACTGAGGATAGCTAACCCAAAACCAATGTACCATGCACTACGTCGCCAAATTCCAGCACCAACACTAAATAGCCATTCTCCTACCATTAAGACTAAAAGAATTGTTGCCCAGTATAGGGGAGAAATGGTTGGGAATTGCCAGTCAATCCCAGAAAATAGAGTGAGAATTCCTAGGATATGAGTTGCATATATTAAAGCAGTATTGCGGGGATAACGTTGTTGGGTAACAGTTGCTAAAATGATGGTAGAAAACAGTAAATTGAGCGATCGCAATAGCAATAGGGGATTTACTAAGGAAATAGTAGTTAAAACAACTCCAAAACCCAGTGCTAACTGTTCCCCAAACTGCGCCAATTTCCTTTTTCTCAACCCATAAAGTCCCTTTGTCAGCGCCAACATTAACAGCAGGTAGGGAAATAATGCTACACTCAACAATGCCCAAGGTGTACTTTGAGACTGGGTGATTTGAGTACCAAAAGCGATCACCCAGTTTTGCAAACCATCGGGTAATAATCGCCAACCCAGCCAAATTATCTCTAAGCCAATGGCGAAAATAGCTGTTAAATCAGACTTAAAATTATGTATCAATAAACGACGACTGCAAACTAATAAAGCCAAAGCACTAACACCCATGGCTTGCCAAAGTGATGCTTGTACCGTCACCAACCAACCCAGGAGTAATAACAGACTACCTATGTACTCCCAAGGAATAGTAGCACTGGGGGAAGTGGATGCAGATTCTTCCCTAGTTTGAAAGTCACTAGCCAGTGGTGATTCGTGAGTGGGGGGAAAATCTGGTTCATTTAGACTATTTCCCCTTACTACTGCTTGCAAAAATAGATTTTGTCCCCACCAAGTCATCAACCAACCGCAAATTCCCATTGCTAATCCCAGTTGGTAAATCTCTACCCTACCTCCAATCAATCCCCGCACCAGCAGCATCACTGAGGCGTAAATTACAACTACTGTGGAGAGATTTATGGTTTCTGGGGAATCAGGAGAACTCTGCTGTTGCTGACGATTCTGCAAAACCGTGGTGATAGTGGTTCCCACCGTAGCTAAATAAATAGCAATCAGGGGGAATCCTGATATTTGCCAACCCCAATGCAAATAACTCAACCCCAGAATATTTACCACAGACAACTTACCCAGGAATGAACGGGTAAATTCGCGACGATAGCAGAGTAAAAAAGTAATGGCAGTCAGAGTAATAGAAGCGATCGCCATTGTCAACCAACCCCAAGCATCTCCCCACAGTTGGAAAGTATCCATAGCCCAAAAGTTGACTGGTACTAACAGCAGGGTGACAATGCGTAAAGTGCTGGATGTGAGGTTGAGATTTGATTGTTTCCCAGCCCAAAAACTCACTGCCCAGAAACTCAAGGTATAAGCAAATAGGATTCCATACTGTAAAAATGCGGGAAACCTCTCCCATTGACTAGCAGCCAGTACCCCTGAAGATACTACCACCAGGAACATTCCTAAAAATAGCAGCCAGCGGACACTCAATTCTGTTTGCAAGGATTGCAACATGGAAGCGAGTATACTGGGTTCCGCTGGGGGTAATTCTATTGGTAAAACAGGTTCGGGTTCTGTTGGTGTTGATTCTGTGTAGCTATTAGCAGCTAAAACAGGTTCTGGTTCTACGGGTGATAGTTTTGTTTCTGGTTTAGATTTTGTTTCTGGTTTAGATATAGATACGGGTTCCAGCAGCACCCTACAAACCAGATTTTCTGTGCATAGTTGCTTTATTTTTGCATCGGATATTAAGCCCAAGCGTAGTAATGCATCCAGCCCATCTAATAGCTGGGGATGAGAAGATGGTAGCTTGATTTCAATGTTGCTTGGGCGGTTCGGGCGAAATGACATCAGCCGCACCCCTAGGAGACAATACTTAAATTGTTAATGATTTTCAGGTATTTTTTGGGTCTAGTTGTGCCACTTACACTGTTGACATGGGAAAGGTGGTGTTGTTGATTACTCTTATCCTACTCCCTTCGGTGGTCTAAGATTACCTCTATTCTTTTTCTTCTTCCTACCCTACCCTGCGGGTTCTGCTCCGCGAATATTTACCTGAGTTTTTCGTTTGTAAACCCCGGCAGTCACTATAACTTTGGGAAAGTTCGCAACGCTGGTGCAAGATATCACTTAACCGAAAAGGTCGGCTCATTGTAAAGATTTGTTGAGGTAGCAAAAAAAAGTCTTTTCTTTATCAAAACGTCAATTGATTGACATTTTTATCTATCTCCGGACAATGATATTTCAGTAGTTATAGCACCGCGATTTTGTGCTATAATGAAGAAGTCGTTGGTTCATCCTGCGATTTTTTTTATGATGGTTTTCTGACATTACAATAGGGTGCGTTACCATACATCTTGTCAGAAACCGGGTTTATTGAGAATATTTACCTGTCAAAATCCTAGTTTTTCGTTTATAAACCCCGGCAGTCGCTATAACTTTGGGAAAGTTAGCAACGCTGGTGCAAGATATCACTTAACCGAAAAGATCGGCTCATTGTAAAGATTTGTCGAGCTAGCAAAAAAAAGTCTTTTCTTCATCAAAACGTCAATTGATTGACATTTTTATCTATCTGCGGACAATGATATTTGAGTAGTTACAGCACCGCGATTTTGTGCTATAATGCAGAAGTCGTTGGTTCATCCTGGGATTTTTTTTATGATGATTTTCTGACATTCCAATAGGGTGCGTTACCATACATCTTGTCAGAAACCGGGGTTATTGAGAATATTTACCTGTCAAAACCCTAGTTTTTCGTTTATAAACCCCGGCAGTCGCTATAACTTTGGGAAAGTTCGCAACGCTGGTGCAAGATATCACTTAACCGAAAAGGTCGGCTCATTGTAAAGATTTGTTGAGCTAGCAAAAAAAAGTCTTTTCTTTATCAAAACGTCAATTGATTGACATTTTTATCTATCTGCGGACAATGATATTTGAGTAGTTACAGCACCGCGATTTTGTGCTATAATGCAGAAGTCGTTGGCTTATCCTGCGATTTTTTTTATGATGATTTTCTGACATTACAATAGGGTGCGTTACCCCTTCATACAGCACCAGGTTCAGTCTGGATGAACATTTCCATGTAAACTACCCACACTGACCTTGCGGTACAGTGTGGGCTTTTAGCAGCCCTGAACTGTCTGTACTGAGACTGCAATACAAACCGTTCGAGCCTCTGGGCTGGTTTACAAAAGCAGCCCCAATAGCAGCAATATTTTTTGCTCCATTCAAATCAGCATCACCACACCATTGACAATTCCTGCATTTGAAGCGTTTGTCAGAACGCAATCCTATATGTAGACAGTTGTGGCACGTTTGGCTGGTATAAGCTGGAGGCACAGCAATTATTTCAACCCCGTACTTAATACCTTTGTACTGCAAGAAAGAGCGCAACTGATAAAAAGACCAAGAATTAGAGCGTCTACGCTCAGTTTTATTTCTTGGTTTTTGGTTGGTTCTTTCTCTGATGCCTGTCAAATCTTCAATTGCCACAATTGCATTATTCTTTAATGCATCCTGAATAATAGACTGAGAAATGTTGTGGTTTAGCCATTGTTGAAAGCGTCTTTCCTTGCCTGACAGCCGTTGCAAAATCTGTCTTGTTCGACGACGAGTAGACCTTGTGCCTTTCGTGGCTTTTTGTTGCAAAGACGCTCTTACTCTAGAATATTTATCTCTAGCATTATTAATTTGCTTCCCATCCCATTTATCACCGTTGCTAGTTACAGCAATATCTCTACGACCAAAGTCAACGCCGATAACTTTGTTTGATTGTATAGGTGTGGGCGGTTCATTCTTGAGTTGAATGTGGATGTAGTAATTACCATCACGATGCTTGCACAGTTGGGCACTTGTGGGTTTACGTCCCTTGAGTTTACCTCGTTGGTAATTACCAGCATGGATTTTAATGTGTTCCCTGCCATTCATCAAGGTTAAGCTGACAGTCCAATCTTTTTCTCTAAAAGCAAAGATTCGAGCATCATAATCAGCAGAGGTTGGTTTAAATTCCAAGACTTGCTTACCTTTCTGTTTAGCAGTTTTACGATTAGCTCCAACTCTGGCACAAGCACGTACAGCCAAATTTGCACTCAACCCAAACATTGCACGAATGTCATGATAAACCATGTTTTGGATGGTGGTTTTACTGGTCACTTGTGGTTTAACTTGCTTATTGGCATAGTTACAAGCATCAGCAAAAGCCCTTAAAACAAGCTCTATTTCTTCTATTTGTTTAGAAGTGGGGTTGAGTTTGCAAACTAGGGTCAATACTTGTTCCATGTGTTCGACCTAATCACATATGACATTATTATAGACTACAAACCTACGTTATGTGTTTCCGGATAATTGTCAAAAGCTCAACTGCTATTTTCCCTGTCATCGCTACGCGATAAATCGGTCAAATAGCGTCTCGCTTTTGACTCGCAATTTCTGAGGCAGTGCGCCATCCCTTCTCCCCGACTTGAACCAACTGCCGTCTCAACACCGAATCAAAGATTACGGTGTGAGCCTCCTTGCTGAAATAGGTGACAATTTCAAAGGTGGGTGTTGCGTTAGAATTTTTAAGGGTTTTCTGGAGAATCTTCAAAGATTGCTCCTCGTTGAATTAGGTTAAGCTTAATTTCCTCTGAAATTCCTCCGTTATCTCCAAATCTAGCGTTTTTTAGGTCTGCACTGCTAAGTTCGGTACCTCCAAGGTAGGCATATCTGAGTTGACACTCCATCGTCCTATAAGGACGAGGATTCTTGGTTCATTGACACTCCTTAAATCTAGAGCGGACGCTGTCGATCCTTCTTACCGACTTCCCGCAGAAAAACTGCAAAAGAAGCAAGCTGAAGCAATCTAGACCCAGCGGGATTATCTCCCCAGGCGTAGTTTTACCCTGTTCTCCGGTGCCCCCGGATACAGCATTTATGTATATATTCAACTTTGCTGGTTTTCGGTACTCGACTAGAGTCCATGCGTTTTTATTCAGGTCGTTCGCTCCTGTGTTGCAACTCTGTGCTTTACGTGGTTGTTTTACCTGTTTTCAGGAATTACCCGCTGACCACGAACACGGGCTGGAGTTGACCAACTACTACATTTTATCAAAAAGTCGTCCTGGAAGGACGAGGAGCCTGTTATCCCATTATTTTCGGTCAATTGGAAATTTGCCCTGATACTTTTTCAATTTGCCCAGTAAAATAAGTTTCGTCGTGTTTGAGTTGTTGTGCGAATTCTAACCCTTTCTGAAAAGCAGCCAGTGCTTGGGAATAGTTATTACGTTCTAAATGAATCTGTCCAATTTGGTCGTATGCTGTCATTAAACCGTAAAAATTCCTGGCAAGTTCCTCAGTTTGTAATAAAATCTGGCTAACTTGTAATGCATCTTCAATTTGTCCATTAGAACGGTAGAGTGCGATTAGCTTTCGTAATGCTTCAGATGCACGTACATATTGCTGGGATTGCCAAGCGGTAATATAAGCGTCTTGATAGTTATTAAAAGCCTCTTCCAGTATACTTGGATTCTCCCGTGCTAGGGATTCGTAATCTGACCCAATTGCCAGTTTTAGTGCTGGAATTGCGGTCAGATTATTTTCTTGCTGATAAATTTTTACTAGCTGATTACGTATTTTTATGGATTTTTGTGGTTGCTTTGCTTGCTGGTAAATGTAAGCTAGCTGTTGCAAATATGTAACTTGAGCTGGAAAATCCCCTTGATTGGTAGCTAACTTCAGTAATTCTTCGTAAGTAATTCCTGCTTGAGAGTAGTCAAACCAACTTAAATGTAAAGCCCCCATATTTTGTAGGGTTTCTACTTCTCGAACGGTATCTTTTTGCTCTCGTACTGCTGCTAATACCTGCTGATAAATTGCCAATGCTGGTTTGGGCGATCGCACTTGGGTGTAAGCAACAGCAATAGCTTGCCAAAGTTCTAAATCAGGGGTTTGTTGAGATTTGATCTGCTCTTCAATGGTTTGCAATCTTTGATTAATATATTGCACCTGGAGACGTTCGTTTTGATTGTAGGCGATCGCACCTACCCGTGAAAGCGCTTGTACCTCTGAGATGGGACTTAAAAAACGACGCAAGCGTATTTCCCGATTCCAAGTATCAAAGGCTCCCTGTTTATCTCCTGCTTCCAGTTTTGCTGCTGCTTGTTGATTCAATTTATCCAGTTCAATTTCCAAGGTTTGCCGTTGAGTAGGAGTTAACGGCTGTTTTTCTGGCAAGTTTGGTAGTAGGGGGTCGGGTGTGGTAATCTCCAAGGGATTGGGGGGAAATTTATCCGGTAGTTTGGGCTTCTTGGTTTTTGCCAGGGTTAGAGAACTGCACAGCAGCCACAATGTAGCAGTAGTAGTAATGGTCAGACTTAAGCAGCGTAACATGGGGATTCGACCTTTAGTTTTGTATCGGGGAGTAGAGTGGATACTATACTACCCTTGCTGGAAATTGACGAACACAGGAGAGAAAATTCTCCTGGATTTCAGGTAACAGCAAGATTTAGAATATTAATCAATGATTTTTACACAACTGGTGTCCCGTCTGTAATGACTCATTCTACAGATATTGCTACTTTAGCTCGCTGGATGGCAGCAGATTTTAGCAATCAAGCACAAGCTTTTGAAAATCCACCTTTTTTTGCTCACATTCGCGTATGTATACGTCCCCTCCCTGGGGAATTTTTATCTGGGGTGAGCTTATTTCTAGAACAAGCCTATGATTTTGCCCTTCATCAACCCTACCGGATGCGGGTGATGAATTTGATTAACGCACAAAAGCACATTGTTATCGAACACTACACCGTTAAAGAACAGGAAAAATTTTATGGTGCATCCCGTGATTTAGAACAGTTGAGGACTTTAACCCCCGATGACCTAGAGAAAATGCCGGGATGCAATATGGTTGTGGAATGGACAGGTAATAGTTTCAAGGGTAGGGTAGAACCAGGTAAAGGCTGTATCGTAGTTCGCAACGGCAAGAATACTTACCTTGATAATGAATTTGAAATTGATGCAGACAAATTTCTCAGCCTTGACAGGGGAAGAGATTTAGAAACTGATGAGCGTTTATGGGGTTCCATCGCTGGACCATTTCACTTTGTCCGTTGGGGGAATTTTGCCCATGAGGTGAAAGTTTAACTTCTTTTGGCGGAATTAAGGGAACTTGGTAATTTTTATGGTTTAAAAACCTGGATAGAATATGGTTTAAAACAAAGTAAAAATGAACTAGTACCGCTGCCTTGGAAGTCAAAAGTCATAGACGCGTCAGCGGAACATCCATTTCCGCCGTTCTGCACTAGGTTGAGCAGATTTTGCTGTGATTTATTATCCACAAATTGAGAAGTGGTGGGAGATTGTTTGTAGTGCCTATTTAATGGTTAGTCTTCACTCCAAACAGCTACTTAAATTACCACCACAATCAGAATCAAAATTTGCTTCACATTCCTGGTGGGATAATGGTAATGGCTGGATTAATATTCTTAATCATCTCCGTTTAATAATTCAACTATTTGTATTATTTAATCTGATTAAACCTTGGTTAACACACCGGAATGCGCCTCAGATAAAAACCGGGTTTATTGAGAATAACTAATGCTGAAAGCCTAAATTTTACGTTGAGAAACTCGTTTTTTTTTTCAGTCTTGCCCTTGAATGGTGCAAGATATAACTTATACTGTTTCACTTTATTCGTGATACAAATTATGAACTTGGGCGCAAGCATTGCGCCCCTACATATGTATCAATATTTTCGTGAATTGGTATTAACAGGTTTTAAAATTCCTCAGTTATCTACCGGGTTATTGAAGCTTCAAAGGATTATTACAGCATATTTCATCTTGATGAGGTACAATCGGAGGGGCAAGGATGCCAATCCCACAATAGTTTTACAATTTATTTCTCTAGTTGTCAAAGAGTTTGAACAGCATGGAATTATCGTTGAAAAATACGATGTTGTCAGTTGCAAATCTGATACATCAAACTCTATCAGCTTTGGCTATCATTCCAACGAAATAGGGTTTGGTTGGACAAATGCAGTATTTATCGAATTGCTAGCCATAACTCAGCCTTGAATTTGGCAAAACGAGCCTATTCCTCTTTTGTCTGTTAATATCCCGTAGCTGTCAACTCTAGTTGATGAAAGTAAGGAACTCGCTCAATCCAGGTTTCCCAAGTACCTTGGGGGTATAGTTTCAAGTGACGGAAGCCTGGTGATTTTTGTTCAAGGGCAAAATTTGAGCTTTGTGGACAGAACTGAATACAGGTTGAAGGTGTTCCTAGATATTGTACCTGGTGACGCTGGTGCTGAAATTCTTGATGGATGTGACCAAATAATACTAACTTTACTTGGGGGTGCCGATCTAAAATCGCAAAAAGTTCCTGGGAATTTTGCAGTTTACTGGTATCCAGCCAATCAGAATTGACTGCAAATGGGGGATGATGTAGAGCTATGAGTGTAGGTTTATTAGCGGTTATAGTTAACTGAAAATCTAGCCAATCTAAGGTTTCTAGTGATAAATGACCATGTACGCAATCTGGTACAGAAGAATCAAGTAATATAAAATGCCAACCACCACGTTCAAAAGACTTACGTCGGGAAAACAGTCCTAAATTTAAAATTTCCTCCATCGTCATCGCACAGTCATGATTTCCTGGTAACCAGTAAGTGGGTATTTGCAGGGGACGCAGCAAATTGTCTACCCTTTCGTAAGATTCAGGTTTACCATCACCAGACAAGTCTCCCGTGAGTAGAAGTAAATCCAGTTTAGAATCCAGTTCCTTTAATCGCTGAATTACAACACCAAAAGACTCACTAGTAGGCATTCCCAGCAATTCCTGATTTTCGTCAGCAAACAGATGTATATCTGTTACTTGTGCTATTGATATGGGGGAAACTTGATTCATCTTGGGTGATAGCGTCTTAATATCAGATTATGCTTTTGGAAATATTACCCCTTGCAATAAAGTAGCAAAGTTACCGTGTGTACGAACTTACACGGACATGGTTGATTGGGCAATTTGCCAACCTAGGAATTAGTTATGGATCAACATTGTTGTTCTGTGGTTTTTACTTACTCAACGAACTAAATTATTACAAAAAAAATATAATTTTGTAAATAAGTAGCTTTTTTACATCTATCTTAAGATATATTTATTGTGGGAATTTTCCTTATTCTTACCCTGGTAGGTGGCAATTCCCCTTTTTCCTAGCTCCCTGCTTCTGTGAACTTGATAGTAAGAACAATTCATAAAAAATTGCTGGCGTGGGGATGCAATTATATTTGAAATGCTGCTATTATGGGTAATGACTAATAAGGCGGCATAGCCAAGTGGTAAGGCAGAGGTCTGCAAAACCTCCATTCCCCGGTTCAAATCCGGGTGCCGCCTTTTCTGTTATAACGAGACCGCAATCTTCCCGCAAAGCGCCTATAGGCATACCAATAGTCCTAACCCGGAACTCGCGTTCAAGGAATTTTTGTTTCAAGCAAAGACTGAGCAAATTATGTGCAATATGCTCAAACGTGCTGTTGACCGTGCTGTGGAAAGGGGTTGTGATACGGTACAGTTTAGTGTTCCACAAATCTTCAAGAAGTTGTAATTTTTCACCAGAGGGCTAACTCGAATACCTGGCTAAACTCAGCGCTCATTCTCTCCTCACGTTTGAAGCTAGCTATTATGCTTCGAGTTTATGTAACATGACTATCGACACACTCCGACGAGTCGCCAAAACCCTATATTTTTCGTTGAGGTGTGTCGATTGCTTATGGGGTAAGGGTTTGAGATATGCAATTTACCAATTTTTCAGGAGGATATATAATAATTCTCAGCAGTGTGTCAATTTGGCGGCTGAAACCCTCACTGGGTAAGGCTTCCTAGACGAACTCCCCACCGATTGGGTTAATTCGGATTAGTTGGAAACTGTTGGAATCTATAATATCGTTATACGTCATCCCCACCGATTGGGTTAATTCGGATTAGTTGGAAACTCGTAGGGCTGGGGTAACCCCACCCCTACAATGTGGGATACCTCACCGATTGGGTTAATTCGGATTAGTTGGAAACAAAAAAGAAGCCCTCCAGGTTATTCTTGGAGGGCTTTGATTACCTAATAAATATTCAAAAAAAAATCACATAATTTCCTGCAAATCATCAATGATATTTGCCGTGATAATAGTACGTAAAATACCTTTTAATTGTTCTAAATCATTAACTTGGCGGATTCTAGGTATTAATTCCAAACCTTGACTACCAAATTTAGCCTCTAAACTCATTTCTATGTTAGAAAGCATTTGTTCTTTCCGTCCTCGCGCTTCTCCAATTGCGACACCTCTTGCTTCTCCAATTACGACACCTCGCGCTTCTCCCTCACGCAATATTTCCTGATACCAAGGTGACTCTCGTAAAACTCCCATATCCCACCTCATAATCTCTTTAACAACAGCACTCTCTAACACAAAGGTGCTTGGAGATTGGGAATATTTGTTACCCATCGCACCCAATTATCTGATGCAAGGCTAATCAGTTTTTTTGTGCTGGTATCTGCGGGTTTTGGCATTGCTGTAGATGCACTTTTAGATATGATTATAAAGGACAATAATAGAGATTTAGCAGTGCTTATCAATATAAATTTTAGTCATAATTTACTTGTATTTTAGCTTCCTCACCCACCCAGAAATAAATTTCCGGGCTAACAAACAAAGTCCACTAAAGTAGACTACAAAACCTATGTTATTTAGTCATCTTAAGATGACTTAGTCTATAAGCCAGGAAATTAATTTCCTGGCAATTGAGGAGTTTAAAATCAATTTGCAGAATAATGTTAAACCCCCCTAAAATCGATTTCATCAAGAGAAAAGGGGTATATCGCGCACACAACCCAGACTCTGATCAAATAGCAAGTGGAAAACGCCTTTTCCGCCTATGTGTCATAGTAGACCTGTAGTGATAAAACACGGTAAAGATAAAGTATGTATAGCTACCAGATAGAGTTAAAAGGTGAAGTATTACAGGTTGGTTTCAATCGTAATGTTCCTGCCCAAGGCGATCGCATAGTCACAGATGCTCTAGAGCTATTAGACCAGAAGATTGAATCCGGCGAAATACCAGGAGGAAAGCTGATTTTAATTGACGGACTCCAATCAGTCCCCGTTGCTTATGTCTTGTCTCATAAGCTCGTACATTTATACTCAGTCGTTGCGGTTTTTGACCCCAAATTAGGCAGTAAAATTAGCAAAGCCAATGGTGCTATTAGAAACAAAACCTATGTAGTCACTTCTGCCCACGGTTCCCCAGAATATAGAGTAGGAGATTTGATTGAAACCCAAGAACCTCAAAAAGAGCGTTCTATTATTAAAGTCGTCTTATGTGGACCACCACAAGCGGGTAAATCCTGTTTGCGGGATGGTTTAAAAAAAGCCATTTTTGGAACTTTTATATTTTCCCCAACACCTTGTAGAGGTAATCAAAGACAAAAATCAGCAATTACATCCAAGTGACGCAGATTTGACACAAATCAATGGGGGAATTTTAGGCGATCGCAAAACGTACTACCAAGATGACGCTGAAGAAATTGACGAAAACAAAGTCAATCAAGCTTTAACCAAATGGATTATTAACCTTGCAAAAGTGGGATTTCACCTATGTCAGCAGTAGAAACCACAGATAACAAACCCCAGGAGAAATATCTTCCTTCCCGTTCTCCATTTACCCATCTAATCATCATTGAACCTCTAGGTTTACTCTACGGTAGTTCGGGAAGATTCCTTTCACCAGAGAACTTGGTTGGACGTTCTGGTAGTAACTTTCCTCCCAGTACTGCAACTTTATCAGGTTTATTTGCAGCTTCTCAACAAAATGCAGATATCCGTGATTTGATGTTAGCCGGACCATTTTGGGGAAATGTAGAGGAATTAACTGCAACTAAGCAGAATTTTTATGTACCGACTCCCCTGAATTATTTAGTCAAAGATGGGAAAATTGTCGATAAATTAAGTTGGAATAGGGAAAAAGAAGTATGGTTAAATCAAAAAGGTGAAACCCCGACAGATAAATATGATAAAAATACTTGGTTAGTTATTAATGAGTGGGAAGAACTACAGGAAATCAAGAAAAATTCTTGGAAGTTTTTACCCCATTTACATCCTCGTTTGGAATTAGAAGAACGACATGTAATTAGAAATTATTAAGAACAAGGGAGTTTATTTTTAGAAAACTCTGTACGGATGGAAATTGGTACTTGTTTAGTATATCTTTCCAACACCGAACTTAAGCCAGGTTGGTATCGTTTTGGTGGTGAAGGACATATGGTTGATGTGCGTTGCGAACGGATTTGTCCGGAACTAAAAACCAGAGTCCTCTTTTTTAACCTGGGTTTTATCGAAATCGAATATGACAATAACCTCTTTGATTGGATACCCGATAATGTAGAATTAGACCCTAATAATTTACTAGTAGTTGCAGACAACGATATTGCCATGTTGCACGATATGGGACTTTACCGTCAAAGTCGGGTGAAACTAGGAGATGATGAGAAAAAGGTGGAAGGAGGAGCATTTTTTAACGTCGAAGCTTTACCAGAAGGGAGTATTTTGGTGTTTCCTATTGCCCTCAAAGAAAAAGGTTGACAACCTTTTGGTGAGGGTAAAGAGTCTGAAGAACTATATTTTGGTGGGTTAGAATCCATTGATGGTTGGGAGAGCGATCGCTTCGTTATGATGTGCAAGTTCGCAAATTAGAACATGTGGGTGGTTTTATTGACAAAGTACGCCAAACAGCTCGAGAATGGATGCAACTCCAAGGTATAGTAGCCAATCCCGTGGAAAAAGCACCTTGGCGAGAAATATGGCATCCTGATAACGTGCAAGTATGGGGACGGGAAGCTGGAAGTAGGGAAGATTCCCAAGCTATCTTTTGGTTCCACAAACCTTATCAAGAGGAAATTCGGGGAATACAGTCAGAGGGTTCAATTTATCGTTCCTCCCTGACGGGAAGAATGGGGCAAATTGGTAGATTATGGCATCGGATGTATCCCTTAGGTTGCTAAAAAACCCCCAAGATCCAAAAGGCAAACCAATTATTAAAACTACACCAAAATACTTGGAATTGTTAACTATTTTCCCAGACAATTCTCCTGAGTCTCGTCAATTTATCGACTTTCTTCATTCTCAACAAAATCGAACTAATAGCTTTCAAAAACTGTGGTAATTAGGTAGGCACAATTAGATGTAAGATAAGACCTCAGCTGGGGATTTAATTCCTTTTACAAGATTAGAATATCAAGATATTTTTCGGGCTGATTATAACAGAGTTAAGGAACCACAAAAGCGAGTCAAATTACAAGAAACCCTTGCCATATTTACCCGTTTATTGAATGAATCTAGTGGTAATACTGCAATTCTGCAGCAGCATGGAGGAATTCAATATGATAGATATGTGAATAAGGGCAATATTGACCATTTTCGCATTACTCAAGATACGCAGGTTAGTAATACTATTTCTCAAGGAAAATTGATATTACGTCGCTATGGTTTAGAACCGGAAGTTAATCATAATCCCTAGCTACAAAATAGGGGTTAGGGAAAAGGGGTTTTGATTCTCAAAGTTAGAAGTCGGGTTTGCTCAAGAAACTCGACTTCTTTTGTTTTGGAACCCCGCAAAGAAATTAATTTCCTTGCTCACACACCAAGTCATCTTCAAGATGACTAAATAACCTAGGTTTCCTTGAGTCTACTTTAGTAGACTTTGTTTATTAGCCCGGAACTTTAGTTCCGGGTGGGTGAGCATTTGCCTTTTGCTATGAGAATTGGGAAAATAAATTACATCTGAAATTATGAATCAAAATGAATATTTATTTGAAGAGTTACATCCACTCATTTTTTGTCAAATATGGGGTCTTATGTACTTACATTGTAGAAGATATAAGGGAATAGGGAAGGGGGAATTGGAAGTAGTGAGTAGCAATTAATCTTCTGTTGTCTCCTTTCTTGTCTCTTGCGACCCCACCATATTTAATTAACCCACCCGACAAACAACCCTATCAACAAAATAGACATCTGGTGGAAAAGAATGTTCCAGACGTTGCATTGCAACGTCTGGAACAACGGTTTTGGACAACGCATATTTAATTTCCACGCCTAGGTCTAATCAACACCATCAAACCGAGTATCTTCCCGCAGACTCGGCAACCAATAAGCAACCGCTAAAGTTTTCTCTAATCCCATTAATCATTACTCCCTGAAGATTGTTTTTTATGGCGAATCAGAGCATTACGCAATCTATTTTGACTAGAAGATGCTGGTTTTCCTAAACTCCGTCGCCGACGTCTTGGTTTGGTAGAATTAGTCCTAGAATTTGCGGTTCGATTAGTAGTTGTGCGACGTCGCAATCTATTGCGCAATCTTGTTTGGGAGGTTGATGTTGCTCGGTTGATTCGCCGAGGTCTTCTAACTCTGGTAACTTTTCTAGAAGATGATGAGCTATTAGCAGCGCGTTGTCTTCTCCTTCTCAGAGATTCTCTTAAACGCTGTCTTCTGTTACTGGTCGATCTGCTTGTAGCTCTACTAGAACTTGTTACTCTTCTAGGTGTAGATGTAGATACCCTGGAAGAAGAGTTAATTCTGCGTCTACGTCTGATGGTGGGGGTTTTGGGACTAGATACGGTAGGAATCTTTTTACTTGTGGATGTAACTAGTCTCCGTTTGCGTACAGAATTTTGAGTATTGGAACTACTAGAAGTGTTACTATTAGAACTGTTCCTTGTTTGGATGGCTCTTTTCTTTTTACGTTCTTGTATTTGTCGATAACGACGGGAACCTTGAATGGCATATTCTGTAGAAATTGCAACTCCTTGTCGTCCGTTACTACTAGGCTTAAGTTTCCATTTTTGCGCCCTTTGCAAATGCTCTTTGTCTAATTTGTCGTTACCACTAGAACGCAGCAATCGCACATTAGTAACATTACCTTTATTATCTGTATCAACTGCAACTTCTACTCTACCTTCAACTCCCCGTCTACGTGCCCAAGTTGGGTAATTTACATTACATTTGCGACAAGCTGCACGACCATCTCCGTTACCGGTTGAGTTACCTCTACCGTTACCTAAACCACTTTCTATTTTGGGTTTTGTAGGTGCGGTTGCTACTGTGGAGCTAGATGTTTTTTTACTGGTATTTCTACTATTGTTATTGCGATTATTGTTACTAGTACGCTGATTGGAAGAAGTACCAGTACGAACAGCAATGGTAGAGCTATTATTGGAAGTATTTGATGAACCAGATGAGGGTGAGGTTGTAATATTTTTGCTATCAGTTTGAGAACCTCGGGCATCCCTCAACCCTGTGAGTGCGGTTCGCAATCCCTCATTGCTTTGCTGTGGATTGGAAGTAGTTAATTGCGAGGTTTTGGGAGTACTTGGTTGGCTGCTGCGGGAGTCTGGAACCTGAGCCAAGGATTGTGGAGGTTTGGTATTTGCGTTGACTTTCGTGTCTCTAATTTGAGCCAGGGATTCCCGTAATTTTTCGGTATTGTTTGCTGTTTGAGTATTATTTTGAACGGGTGGCTTTTGGGTTTGTGCTGGTTGGGGATTAACCTTTTGAGGCTGAACTACTGGTTTTTGGGGTGCTGTTGCGGTTGTGGGTACAGATGGCTGTGGTGATGCTAACTCTAGTTTTTGCGGTGGTACGATGGCTTTTTGGGGTGCTGTTGCAGTTGTGGATACAGATGGCTGTGGTGATGCTAACTCTAGTTTTTGTGGTGGTACGATGGGTAAAGTTCTGCTGGGAGCGATCGCACTCACATTCGGTGGTGGACTTGGTATGATGACAGTCTGACTACCACCACTGCTAGAATTAGTGTCACCAGTTGTCAGAATTTGAGAGTTATCTGTAACGACTTTCTCAACTGGCTGCTCTTTTGGTTGTGGTTCAATTTTCTTCTCCTCTGGAAGTTCCTCTTCTGGCTCTGGAGGGGTATCGAGCAAAGTGATTTCCATCGGTTCTTCTTCTATTTCCGGCACCTTTGCCAAAAGATTGCCTATACCTGAAGCTATGACTCCAACATGCAATCCTAAAGAAGCAATCAGACTGCATACCAAAAAAGTTTTCAGAGCTTTCAGTTCTTTTTCTCGCTGCTCTAGAGCCGTGCCGGAAAAGCTCAACATTTATTGAAACCTATTTGCAGTAACTTTGATAGATTATAAGAATTAAGCGCAAAAGTCAATCATCAATTCAAGACAATTTGTTTCTTCTAATCAAAGAAATTGTTGATTTTTAGGGCTGGATTGGTTGAAAAGCTGATATGGGAAGGAATATAGCTTTTTTCTGTTATAAAATACCATGTTCCCAATGGGCTACTTACCCCATGGAGCAAAAATAGGACAGATAATGATTGACAAAGATTTGCATCTAATATAATTTAAAATGATAACTTCTATCATCTGCAATCTGTAGGGATTAGAAGTCATACATTTACCAGTTTGAGCAATATACATGGGAATAAATAATCTATTCTCAGCAGGTGGTGTGGTAATGGTTCCCCTGCTTGGTTTTTCTGTGTTGGCTGTAGGGCTGATTATCGAGCGTTTGCGGTTTTGGTTAAAAGTGAATCAGCGTCAGAATCGGGTGGTAAGAGATATCTTGAATCTCTATCGTCGGGATAATGTGGTATCGGCTATCGATGGGTTGCGCAAGAATGCAGATTTACCCATAGCGCGGATTTTCTTAACGGCTTTGGAATTGGAAGAACCCACTCCAGAGGAGTTTCGTTTGGCGTTGGAAAGTGAGGCACAAGCGGAAATTCCTTTACTCAAGCGTTTTCAGACTATCTTTGATACGATTATTTCCCTGGCACCGTTATTAGGACTTTTGGGTACGGTGTTGGGTCTGATAGCCTCTTTTGCTTCTCTGAATCTGGGGGATGTAGGAGGTTCTCAAACTGCGGGTGTAACCGGTGGGATTAGCGAAGCGCTGGTTTCTACCGCTGCGGGGTTAGTTGTAGCTATTTTTACTCTGATGTTTGCCAATACTTTCCGGGGATTGTATCAAAGGCAAATGGCATTGATTCAAGAATATGGCGGTGAGTTGGAATTGCTTTACCGTCGTCGTTATGAACGAGGAGGAGAGAAATCCTATGCGTCTACCAGATGATGCGGATATCCCAGCACAGATTAATATTGTGCCGATGATTGATGTCATATTTGCGATTTTGACATTTTTTGTGATGTCAACATTATTTTTGACACGTTCTGAGGGTTTACCAGTAAATTTACCGAAAGCGGAGACGGCGAAAAAAAGCAGTCGTCCAGTACAGGTAAATGTAACGGTAAATCAGGCTGGAGAAGTATTTTTAAATAAGCAAGGGATTAGTATCGAACAATTAGAAGCAAAAATCAAGCAGAAAGTACAGCCAAAGCAAGAGGTGATGGTGGTGCTGAATGCTGATGCGGGGGTAGATCACGGTAAAGTTGTAGCGGTGATGGATAAGGTACGACGGGTTAAGGGTGCAAAGTTAGCGATCGCCACTCGCAAGCCTTAAGTGAGTATTGATGAGGAGGAATTAGGAAGTTGATATTACCTCGCACCAGGCTGATTATTGGTTTAGCAGTGGGTTTTTTCCTGTTATTGGTGTGTTTATTTATTAGTGTTTCTTTTGGTGCTGCGGATATTCCTGGAAGGACTATTTTCCAGGCTTTGGTTAATTTCGATGATGGTTCCAGGGAACAGTTAATTATTCGCACTATCAGATTACCTCGTTCTTTGTTGGCGATGCTAGTAGGTGCGGGTATATCCACTGCGGGTGCAATTATGCAGGGTATTACTCGTAATCCTTTAGCCGATCCCGGTATTTTAGGGATTAATGCTGGTGCTATTTTTGCGGTGGTAATTTCAATATTTTTATTCCATGCATCAGCACCAAGTTTTTATATTTGGTGCGGTTTAATAGGTGCGGGAATTACTGTAATATTAGTATATTTTTTGGCTTATTTGGGCAGGGGTGGAATTACTCCCCTAAACTTAACTATTGCTGGTGCGGCGATTGGTGCATTACTGGGTTCTCTGACTACTACAGTATTAATTGTTAATCAACGGGCTTTGGCAGAAGTGCGGTTTTGGTTGGCTGGTTCCTTAGCCAATGCGGAGTTTAGCACCATTACCCAAGTTTTGCCATATATTTGTGTGGGGATGATAGTGGCGATCGCTATCTCGAAGCAGATTACAATTTTAAGTTTAGGGGAAGATGTCGCCAAGGGTTTAGGACAACAAACAGGTTGGGTAAAAATTTTAGCAGGGTTATCTGTCTTATGTTTAGATGGTAGCGCGGTAGCGGTGGGGGGTGCAATCGGTTTTTTGGGTTTAATTGTTCCCCATATGGTGCGTTTTTTTGTGGGGGTAAATTACCAGTGGATTTTACCTTATAGTGCGTTATTTGGAGCGATATTGCTGCTAGTTTCTGATTTGATAGCCAGATTAATTATTCAACCCCAAGAGGTTCCTGTGGGTATTATGACAGCTATTGTCGGTGCCCCATTCTTCATTTATGTAGCTAAAACCCAGGTGAAGAAGTCAACAACCCACCGCTAATTGGACGCTAATTGGAGTACCAATATAGCGGGTGTTTGTTTAATTTGTTACTGGTGGTAATAGCCGCGCTTTTGGAGGTTCATATCTTGTACTAATAAAATTCAAGAGTAAAAATTTACTGAAAAAATTTTACTACGCAGGTTTGAAATGCATGAAATTCAATCTATTGATAAAAATATATGTTTATTGCCAAGCAAATAATTCAGTATTAAAACTGTGGTGGAAGATGTGTGATGAAGCAAAGTTCCCTAGTTTTCCGTGTTCCCAGATTCAAAATTTCGTTGCGTATTTCCCGACGAGTCATCCCTGTTTTTTTGATTTTGACTCTGATTACTTTGATGGGGTTAATTACCAATACTTCTGTTGGTGATTACCCAATCTCACCCCTAGCTGTGACGCAAACCCTCTTGGGAATAGATACGGGAAACCCCAATCATAGTTTTATTATCTATAATCTTAGATTACCACGCACTCTCACCGCCTGTCTTGTGGGTATAGCTTTGGGGATTGCGGGGACTATTATGCAAGGTATAACTCGTAACCCATTAGCAGACCCAGGGATTATTGGCATTAATGCTGGTGCGGGTTTAGCAGCAGTAAGCGTAATTATACTATTTCCCAATGTACCTATATTTAGTTTGCCATTAGCAGCTTTTGGTGGTGCTTTGCTGGCTTGTTTATTAATTTATCTCTTGGCTTGGGAGAGGGGAACCCATCCTATACGTTTAATTTTAATTGGTGTGGGAATTGCAGCGGTTGCTGATGCTGGTACTAATTTGATGATAGCTGTGGGGGATATTTATGATGTCAGTGAGGCTTTAGTTTGGTTAGCAGGAAGTGTCTATGGACGGAGTTGGGAGGTGGTTTTAGCTTTACTTCCTTGGTTAATTGTTTTTATCCCTTTAGCTTTCACGGGTATATCGTCATTAAATGCATTAGTTTTGGGGGATAATATTGCTAAGGGTTTGGGTAGTCGGGTGGAATGGGAGAGGAGTTTTTTATTATTAGTTAGTGCGGGGTTATCTGGTGTGGCGGTAGCAACAGCAGGAACTATAGGTTTTATAGGTTTAATTGCGCCTCATATTGGGAGAAAATTAGTAGGTAATAGTCATGAAGGATTAATTCCTGTAGCGGGAATGATGGGGGGAATGATTGTGGTTTGGGCGGATTTTTTGGGGAGGGTTTTGTTTAGTCCGGTGGAGATTCCTTGTGGGATTATTACTGCTGTCATTGGTGCGCCTTATTTTGTTTATTTGTTGGTGAAAAGTAGGAAGTAAAAAGAGAATAATCTCACGCAAATAAGCACTATTAAATAAGCCCTTAATTTAGGGTAGACCCAAAGAAGAAAAAAGAGAGAATAATTGATAAATATATCAAAATTATCAATGGCATATAATATTCATAACCATTATCAAGTTTCTGCACGCAATCTAACCCTAGGTTACGATGGTGCGACAATTATTAAAAATATAGATGTAAGTATACCTAGTGGGAAAATTACGGCTTTGGTGGGTGCAAATGGTTGTGGTAAATCAACTTTGCTAAAAGGGATAGCTAGGTTGTTAAAGCCTAGTAAGGGAAAGGTTTATTTGGATAGTCATGATGTGTTTAAGTTATCGAGTAAGGAGGTAGCAAAAAAGTTAGGGATTCTTACTCAGAATCCAGTAGCACCAGAGGGAATGACGGTGAAGGATTTGGTGGCTTGTGGTCGTTTTCCTTATCAAAGTTGGTTACAACAATGGAGTAAGGAAGATGAACTTCAGGTGAGATTGGCTTTAGAAATTACGGGAATAAAGGAGTTTGCGGAACGAGAATTAGATACTCTTTCTGGGGGACAGCGACAGCGGGCTTGGATTGCCATGGCTTTAGCTCAAAATACGGATATTTTATTGTTAGATGAACCGACAACTTTTTTAGATATGGCACACCAAGTAGAGGTGTTGGATTTGCTGTGGGAATTGAATCATCAACAGGGTAAAACTTTGGTAATGGTTTTGCATGATTTAAATCAAGCTTGTCGCTATGCAGATAATTTATTAGTGGTGAAAGAAGGTGAAATTTATGGTCACGGTGCGCCATCTAAAATAATGAATGAAATTATGGTACGTGAGGTTTTTGGTTTAGAATGTCAGGTTGTGGATGACCCCATAACTGGTACGCCAATGTGTATACCTATTAGTCGAATTAAGGATAAATATTATTCGTATTCGAGTCCAAAATTAGCAATTAAAAAAACCGCAGAGGACGCAGAGAACACAGAGAGAAGAAATGGAGAGGTATAATTCGAGAAGCGAGATAAGATGATGGTCATTTCCAAAAAATCAGTAAAGATTATTCCGTACTGTTTGAGGAACCCTATAGTTCGAGACTTTCTCATCGTAATTCCCTTTATAATTTGGCAAGTATTGAACAAATTAATGAACCAGGTTTACCAGAAAAGTTAACAGTGAGAATAACTTGTTGTTTGTATATTCTCATTCCCCCAGATTACGAAAAATGTCATAATTGTTCTCTATTGACACCAGAGGAAATAATTGCACAAATCAAAGTAGACATGTTAACAGATAAATAAAAAGTTAAGTCAAAATAGCGGATTTTCAAAGCAAATATTCTTTAAAAATCTGGTTGATGAGATTGCTAAAAGTTATTAGTTTAATCAGAGGTGCAATGAACAATGTCCAAAAAAAGAATTATCATATCGTTTATCTTGGGTTTTCTGTTGATACTATTTTTTGGTAGTCAGAGTCTAACCAATCAAATAAAAAATACGGAAATACTTTGGGATACTTACGGTATACCCCATATTTACGCCAAAGATACAAAAAGCGCGTTTTATACCTTTGGCTGGGCACAAATGCACAGCCATGGTAATCTGCTCTTACGTCTATATGGACAAGCTAGGGGTAAAGCTGCTGCTTATTGGGGAGAAGACTATTTACAGTCTGATCGCTGGATATGGACGATGGGTGTACCTAGTCGTGCTAGTGCTTGGTATAAAGCTCAAAACCCTGATTTTCGCAGTTATTTAGATGCTTTCGCTGATGGGATAAATACCTATGCAAAACAGCATCCAGACCTAATTGATGATGATGTAGAGGTAGTGTTACCAGTTACAGGGGAAGATATACTAGCCCACCTACAAAGAGTACTAAATTTTACCTTTGTTGTGAATCCCGAAAGTGTAACAGGTATTACCAAGCAAGAACCACCAGGTTCCAACGGTTGGGCGATCGCACCAAAACGATCTGCTAGTAATAAGTCGATGTTGCTGGTTAATCCCCATTTACCTTGGTCTGATTTGTTTTTGTGGTACGAAGCGCAAGTTACCGCACCGGGAATGAATGCTTCCGGTGCTACGTTGGTGGGTATTCCGGTGTTAACCATTGCTTTTAATGATAATCTGGGGTGGACTCACACTGTTAACACCCACGACGGTTGGGATGCTTATAAATTGAAGTTAGCGGGTGATGGGTATTTGTTTGATGGTAAAGTCAGGAGTTTTGAAACTCAGACTGTGAATTTACAGGTGAAGCAAAAAGACGGAACTCTCAAGACTCAACCCCTAGTGGTGAAAAGTTCGGTGCATGGACCCATCGTCGGGGAAAAACAGGGTAAACCTATAGCGTTGAGGGTCGTCGGGTTGGATAGACCTGGTACACTAAAGCAATGGTGGAATATGGTGCGATCGCAAAATCTGGGAGAATTCCAAACAGCCCTAAAAGCTCTACAATTACCCATGTTTACCGTGATGTATGCTGACCGTCAAGGACATATTATGCATCTATTTAACGGTCATGTACCAGTGCGTCAACAGGGTGATTTTGCTTATTGGCAGGGTATCATTCCTGGTGACACTTCCCAAACCCTATGGACGAAAATTCACCCCTATAAAGACTTACCCAAGGTCGTAGATCCACTCAGTGGTTGGTTACAAAATGCCAACGATCCACCCTGGACAACCACCTTCCCCACAGCCATCAAAGCAGATGATTATCCATCTTATATGGCTCCCCATACCATGGATTTTCGAGCGCAGCGTTCTGCAAAAATGTTGGATGAGGATGAAAAAATTTCTTTTGAGGAGATGGTCAAATATAAACATTCTACACGGATGGAACTTGCAGACCGAATCTTAGATGACTTGATTCCTGCTGCACGTAAATATGGTAATAAATTAGCCCAAAAAGCAGCAGATGTGTTAGAGAAGTGGGATAAACAGGCTAATGCTGATAGTCAAGGGGCTGTATTATTTGCTGCTTGGGCTAATGAATTAGATTTTGATACCGCTTTCAGTCAACCTTGGAGTGAAAAATTACCCCGTACTACCCCTGACGGTTTAGCAAATCCCCAAGACGCGGTAAAGTTATTGGAAAAAGTAGCTTTGAAGTTAGAAAAGGATGCAGGTAAGTTAGATGTACCTTGGGGAGATTTATTCAGATTCCGACAGGGTAAATTAGATTTACCAGGTAACGGAGGAGACGGTTATTTAGGTATTTTCCGGGTGGTAAATTTTGCTCCTGCAAAAGATGGACGGTTTCAGGCTGTTGCAGGGGATTCATACACAGCTGCAATTGAATTTTCCCAACCAGTAAAGGCTATGGCGATTATGAGTTATGGAAATGCATCTCAACCAGGTTCCCTTCATCAGACCGATCAATTAGAATTATTAGGGAAAAAACAATTGCGTCCCGTATGGCGTTCTAGAAAGGATGTTGAGGCTCATTTAGAAACCCGTCAGGTATTCTAACACGGATATGGTTAAGGGTCTATCAGGGATGTTTTTGGGGTTAGTATTGATTGGTTTTGGGACTAGTGTTGTCGCATCAGAGGGATTACAAACGGAAATTACTGAGAAAGATTTACAAATAATTGACCAGCTTGTACGGATTGCAGAAAAGAACTCATATCAAGTCAGGGAAGCGAAATCCACAATGGGGGTTAACGCTTTTCTAGATGTTGTCAGTATCGAATTATCCCCCTCTCAAAGTAGTACCAAATATAGAACACCGGATTTTTATTCTGAGGATGAGCGGAGTTTTTCCGTTAGTCTAACTATAGATCCGATTAAGATATTTAGTACTATTAACCAAATTCCGGTTATGGAAGGTCGTTTGCGAGAGATTAAGCAACAAACTCGTTTAGCGGTGATCAAGCGGTATTTAGCTTATTTACAAGCACGTCAAGCCAGTAAAATCGCTGCTTATCGGATGCAAAAATTTCCGGAAGGAGAACGTATTGCAAGTAATGTTTCTTTGGGAAGTTCCCAACAGTTACATAATGCTGATTATGTTGTAGCTGCTACTCATATGCTCAATAAAAATGCAGAGGAAAAAATAGCTTTAGAGGAGTTAGCTGCTGCTGTTGGTTTGTCTTCCCAAGAGATGATAAATGTCTTGCATGGGGGAGATTAATCTATTATGGAGATTTTCAAGTCAATTATACCCGTTCTCAGAGCTTCTGTAATGCTTTGATGTGCTGCTTTCCAATGAGTCGCACCGAGGGTGAATAAAGCCTCTATTTGCTCTCATGAATGCTGTAGTTGTTCACACAGACATTCAATTAATAATGATAAATTTTCATGAATAAAAAAATGGTTTCCTGGTAACATATTTAATGAAAAGTAGTTACTAGTTTGTTCTCGCCAAGCTTCTAGTTCTTCAACAGTGACCTTATTATCTTGTAAACCACCGAAAACGGAGATGGGACATTTTAAAGGTGGTGTAGGAGCGTATACATAGGTTTCTAAAACCGCAAAATCTGCTCGCAATATTGGCAGAAATAATTGCATGAATTCCTGATTTTATAAAACTGTGTTTGGAGTACCATTATAACGGCGTAACTCGGCGATAAAATCCGCTTCTGGGAGATTATGAATTAGTACTTATAAGTCTTGTATTTGGGGAGCGCGACGAGCGGATATAAATAAATCAACTGGATTCACTCCATATTTTTTGTACAACAATCTAGTTAATTCAAAACTCACAAGTCCTCCCATACTGTGACCAAAAAAAGTAAAGGGTTTGTCTAAGTATAGTTTAATTTGTAATGATAGCTCTTGAACACTTGGTTCTAATCGATTCAATGGAGTTAGTTGAATTTTGCTACCTCTCCCAGCAAGTTCTATGAAACAAATTTATATATTATCTGGAAGTTTGTCTAGCCAAGAACGAAAAACAATTGAACTTCCCCCAGCATAGGGAAAACAGAATAAACGTAAATTTGCTTTGGGATTAGGTTTAGGAACAGTAATCCAATTATCAGTACTTCGTATATTGAGCATTAGCAAAATCCACTCTATTTAGAGCAATAATAACAAAATATGTAGAGATATATTTATCAATATCTCTACAACAGAAAATCTTTAGTTTTAATGAATCAACTATTAATTGTTCATATTAGCTTCTGACATTTGCTTTCTTAAACTTAAAGGTCTCATATCAGTCCATACTTCCTTGATGTATTCTAGACATTCTGCTTTAGAACCACTTTTTCCTGTATCTGTCCAACCAAGGGGATTTTCTCTATCAACAAACCAAATAGAATATTGTTCTTCATGGTTAACTACTACTTTGTAAATTGTCTTGTCTTCTGAATTCGTTTGCATACTTTTATCTCCTATGAATGAACTAAAATTTAAAACTTAAGTACGGGTAGGTAAAAATCCTCCAATCCTTAATTGTTCGACGCTATCCTTAACAGCTTGAATAATATAGTTGATATCTTCATCTGTGTGAACTGTAGATAAATAGCCAGTAATACCTAACAAATGAACTCCCTTATCAAGCAAATGATATTTTAATAATCCCATCGCTACTGAAGCAGGAGAATTTTCTTCAGAAAGTTCTACAGATGCAGAACCAAAAAGTGAACCAAAATTTGCCATCCTTAGGGGTAGTTCTTCTGCAACAAAATAATTATTCAAAGTAGTCACAAATTGTGTTGTACGTTCATTCAATTTTTGGTAGAGTGACAAACCTTCACTTTGTAAATATTGCAAAACAGCTTTTGCAGCAACCATCGCTAATGGATGCTTACAAAAAGTACCTGCAAAAAATGTTTTTTGTGTTTGAGGATAAGAATCATCGCCATAATTCCACATACCCCCATCAATAGCATCCATATATTTACTTTTACCAGCAATTACCCCAATTGGCATTCCACCACCAACAATTTTTCCATAGGTAGCTATATCAGCTTGTACACCAAAATAGGCTTGTGCACCACCAGGATGAATACGAAAACCTGTCACCATTTCATCAAAAATTAAAGCTATTTTAGTTGCTTGTGTTAATTCCCGTAATTGGTGTAAAAATTCCTTTGGTTGTAAAGCTGGTCTACTAGTTTGTACAGGAACTACTAAAACTGCTGCTAATTCTTGTTGATGAGTTTTAATGATTTCTAATGATTCTGGATTACCATAATCTAAAACCAATACATCATTAACAAAATTTGGTAATACTCCAGGTGATAATGGTAGTGCATATTGATTATTTTCTGTCTGATTTGCTTTAATTAAAGTCCCATCAAAATGACCATGATAAGAACCGGAAAAAATGACAATTTTATTACGTCCTGTAACTGCCCTAGCAATGCGGATAGCACTCATTACAGCTTCTGTACCTGTATTGCTAAAACAAACTCGTTCCATTCCAGTAAATTGAGAGATTAACTCAGCTACTTCACCCACAATTTCTGATTGGGGCCCAATTTGAATACCTTTATCCAGTTGAGTAATTAAAACTTCTTTAATAAAAGATGGGTTATGACCAAAAAGATTGATACCCAAACCCATCATTACATCTACATATTCATTATCATCTACATCCCAGATTTTAGAACCCAAGGAGCGATTAGCAACTATGGGATAATACATTTCTTTGAAGAGTAAATTAAACTCTCCTAAATTTTTATCATCAGCTAAAAAGAGGCGATAATTTTGGGAAATTTGCTTTGATGTTTTTGTACGATTGTTGTAGCGATGGATAAAATATTGCAAATAATTTTGTTGTAAATTAGTAAATCCTGCTGTAGCTAATAACTTGGTTAAATTGTCTGAAAGTGGAAGTAATGTAACTTGTTGTCCATTCATAATCTTGGCTCTGTTGACCTAATGATAAAATTATCTAGAAATTTGGAATAGGTTTATTTAACTTTTTTACCCTCATATATTTCATAAATAAAATATATGCTAGAGCCTGAATAACCAGGCTCACTTCATGTAATTATAGACTTTTCATCAGAGATAAACCTACTAACTATGTACGCGCTTATAGCAAACAAAATATGTACTACCAGGCATTTGGGATATTTTGAGGTCATGATGTGAATCATAACTGCTAATATCGCTAAAACCTGATGTTTTCAAAGCAGTTATAATTTCTTCTTTGGTATAGCATTTCTCTAAAATAGTGCTATCCAAACGCTGCCATGTTTTTTCTATCAACGAGAATATAGTCAAATTAATTGCAGCTATTTTAGTTTCTGAATCGTAGCTATTTCGCGCAGCCCATGCATAGTCTTCTTTTACATTTCCAGTAATTTTATCGTCCCAATTTAACTGATATTCTTCTTCTAAAAAAATATAAAACAAGAATATACCATTATCTAATAGAGCCTGGTAAACATTTTTAAAGATACTAGTTAATTCTTCTAGGCTCATTACATGATTAAAAGCTCCAATTGAAATCACTGCATTAAACGTAGGAGAAAAATCAAGAAGACGTGCATCATTGAGAATTAATTTTGCCCCTGGTGCATTTTCATGAGCATAGCGCAACATTCCTTCTGAAGCATCGATTCCTGTTACTTTATACCCTTTTTCAAGTAGCTTTTGTACCAATTGTCCTGTACCACAACCAAGGTCCAGAACTTGTGCATCCTTAACTAAATTTGATAAGATTAATTTCTCTAAAGCTGGTAGTGTTTCTTGGAGAACTCCTAAAGCCCAATCTTCGTTATATACATGTGCTAAAGGATCGTATTCAGTATAAAGAGTTGTGGTAGTCATACAGTATGTCTCCTGATTTGGTTTAAAAATTTGGGAATGATTTGATTTTTCTCTGTTCTTTAAGATGGGTCTTATATTCAAAATTTAGTTTTCATAAATCCTTGCTCCATTAAATAAGAAAAATAAACATTGAGTAATTGATTATCTACTGGAGGACAATTAATAGAAGTATTTACCAAGCCATTGATAACATTTTGGTTATCAAACTGTAAAAATCCTGAATAATAATTTTCTTCTTCAGCTTGTCTTGCTGGGAAAAATGGTACTAATGAATATAAAGGATGCTCTAATGAACCTTGAGTAATATTGAGTAATTTCTCTCGCCATTGGTCATAATAAATTTGCTCAATTGCGTAACCCAAGAAGCGAATATGGTCAATAATTCTATCTGAATGGAGAGTTTGGGGATGTACTAGGTGAAATGTTTTACCCAGAGATTTTTCTTGCTGGGATAAATGAACTATGGCTTGGCTAATATAATCTACAGGAACTATATTTTCTCTAATATCTATATCTGGCGCACTTCCTAATTGTACACAACCTATTATCAATTTATACAAAAAGTCATTACTATTAAAAACACCAGTTTTGCTATGTCCAGATATGCGAGATGGTCTGTAAATAGAGATGGGAATTCCTCTTTCAGCCGCTGTTTGAACTAACTTTTCTGCTACCCATTTAGTTTGACAATATCCATTGCTAGGAAATTCATTTTCATGCAGACTATCCTGTTCTCGAACTAATTTTACTCCAGCTTCAATTTTTGAACCTACAACACCAGAGCTAGAAATAAAATGTACTGGCTTAGTTTTAACTTGACTAGCTAATCTGAGAATTTCTTGTGTACCCAGGACATTTGTAGGTTTCAAAATAGAGTAAGGATAAATATGATGCACCCAAGCACCATTATGGTAGATGACATCAATGGTAGATGCTAATTGTTGAAATTCTTCAATTTCTAAACCCAAGAGCGGCTTTGATAAATCACCGGGAATGCAAATAATTCTAGAACTCCAAATTTCTTGCCAAATTCTATAAGATTTGAGGATAGTTTGTAGTTTATTATGGTTATCCTCAAGATTTGCATCACGTACTAAGCAATAAATATTAGCTGTAGTTTTTTGCAAAAGTTCACCTAGTAAAAATGCTCCTAAAAAACCTGTAGCTCCGGTTAATAAAATTGCTTTGGGATTAGGGATAAATTTACCAGGAGTGTGAGGATAAATTGTCTGGTCTAAAACAGTTTCAGTTTTGATATCTAAAGTAGAATACTCAATTTCTGTTTGACAAACTCGTTCAATATTTTCTGCTAAACCTGCTACGGTGGGTTTTTCTAACAAACTACGTAAAGATATCTCTAAATTAAAAGCTTCTTTAACTTTTGCAAGTAGTTGAGTTGTTAATAAAGAATGTCCACCCAATTCAAAGAAATTATCATAAATGCCAACTTTCTCAACTTTTAAGACTTCGTTCCATATTTGAGTCAGTTTTTCTTCTACAGGAGTGCGGGGAGGAACAAAATCTCCGATTAAATCTGACCTGACTTGCTCTGGTATAGGTAGCGCTTTTCTATCAATTTTACCATTGGGACTTAGAGGTAATTCTTTTAGCAGTACTACAGTTGATGGAACCATAAAATATGGTAGTTTATTTTGCAAAAAATGGCGTAGTTCATTAACAGTAATAGCTGATTGTTGCTGAGGAATTACATAAGCAACTAAGCGTTTGTTTCCTGGTACATCTTCACGGGCAATAACTACTGTTTCTTGGACTCCAGGATATTGATTTAATAATGCTTCAATTTCACCTAATTCAATGCGGAAACCGCGAATTTTGATTTGGTTGTCAATGCGTCCTAAAAACTCAATATTACCATCACTGAAATATCTAGCTAAATCTCCAGTTTTATAAAGACGCATTCCTGGTTTTTGGCTAAAGGGGTGAGGAATGAATTTCTCAGATGTAATTGTAGGGTGATTTAAATAACCTCTAGCTAATCCGTCACCACTAATATAAATTTCGCCAGCAACACCAACAGGAACCGGATTTAAATAAGAGTCTAAAATATATATTCGTGTATTGTTTATGGGACGACCAATAGATATTTGTGTTCTGGTTTCTGGAACATGACAATGATAGACACTACTCCAAACAGTTGCTTCTGTAGGACCGTACTCGTTAAATAGAGATGTTTGTGATTGTAATTGAAAGTGAGATTGTACTAGTTCTAAGGGACAAGGTTCACCTGCAACTATGACAGTATGTAAGGAATTTAAGTTTTCTGGTTTTGCTTGTTGCAAAATGAGAGCATATAGAGAAGGAAGACTTAATAAATGGGAAATATGATTTTGGGAAATTAATTCTATGAGTTTAGGTACATCTCGTTGCACACCTTCTGCTGGTAAATGTAGAGTTCCACCACAACAAAGTGTCCAGAAAATACCTGCAACTGAACTATCAAATGCAAAGGATGAAAGTAATAAAAAGCTGATGACGGGTTCTGAATAGTAGGAAATACGTGCAGTTGTGGAATGAACTAAATTGCTATGAGTAATTTCTACTCCTTTGGGTTTACCAGTAGAACCAGAAGTGTATATTACATAAGCTAAGTTTTCAGGAGATGCTGTGGAAAGGAGGTTTTCCTGACTTTCTTGTGCAATGATTTCCCAATCTGTATCTAAACAAATTGTCTGTATATTCTGTTGAAATAAGGTTTCTAATAAATGCTGTTGAGTTAGTAATATAGATACCTGGGTATCTTCTAACATGAATTTTAAACGCTCTTGGGGATAGTGGGGGTCAAGGGGAACATAAGCACCACCAGCTTTGAGAATACCCAAAATACCAATGAGCATTTCTAGGGAACGTTCAACGCAAATTCCTACTAATGATTCTGCACCTATCCCCAAATGTTGCAAATAATTGGCTAGTTGATTTGCACGCGCATTGAGTTCAGCATAGGTAAGTTTTTCGCTGTTAAATGCAACAGCAATATTATCTGGTGTGCGTTCTACTTGCTCTGCAAATATCTCATGAATACACTTATTTTTCGGGTAATTAACCTCAGTTTGATTAAACTCAAATAAAAGTTGGTGTAGAGTGGAGTCACTTAAAATATTGAGTTGACTAATTACCTCTTCTGGATTATTGATAACACTGGCTAATAATTGATTATAATTCTCTGCTATGATTTCAATACTTTCGGTATTGAATGAATTAGATTCATAATGAAACTCTAAATTTAAAGCCTCAGCTTGCTGTTGACAACAAAGTTTGATTTTAAACTGTTCAATGCAAGTGTACTGCTGCTCAATTGAAAACTTTAAATCCTCTGGGTAACAAACAATAGATTCAGATTCCTGTTGAAAATCAAATCCAAAAGGTAAATGAGTTAATTTTGTATCAGAATCATTAATTTGTTCCCAACTAAAACATTCTTGCCATTTATTGATTTCTTCTATAGATTCATTTACCTGTTGTAAAACTTGATTAAAACTTAAATTTGCTTCTAAATAAGAACGTAGCGGTAAATATTTTGCAAATAAGCCTAAAGCACTTTTTAATTCATCATATTTTCTACCATCTACACCCACACCAATGACAATTTCTGATTGCTCAAGCAAACGCCATAGTAAAATATGCCAGCAAGTAAGCAGAAATATAAAGATAGAAGTATGATATTTTTTCGCTATAATTTCTATTTTTTGTAGCAATTCAACATCAATTAATGAGTTGATAAATTTCGGCTCAAACTTGTTTTGATGTGAATTATCAAGTTCATAAGGTAAATTTAAAGCATCAACAATAGATAAGTTTTGCTGTAACCAAAATTTCCTACCAATTTCTGTTTCTTCTGCTTCTAAGATTTGATTTTGCCATTCAGAAAAATCTGCATATTGCAGTGGTGATTCAGATAATTGATTATCTAAATCACCTGAGTAAGCACTAGCGATTTCACTCATTAAATTATGGAGAGTGATATTATCCCCGCAAAGAGCTGGTAAACTGAGATATAAAAAGTGCTTCTCTTGCGAAAGAGTCATTAAAGCAGTCTGCAAATTTAAGCCTTTTTCTAAATCAAAAGGTAAACTTTTTAAATGTTGAACGATCTCTTGAATTTGAGTATCTTGTTCTTCAGCATTTAAATTGCTGAGATTGTATGTTTGAGATAAAGTTAATTTACTATTTGTAATCACCTGAACTGGAATAGTCATCCCTGGAAGACAACGAAAACAGGTACGGAGTATTTCATGGCGATTAACAACATCTTGTAAAGCTAATTCTAAGCGTTGTATATCAAGACTTCCTATAATTAATATAATACAATCACTGCGATATATCGATTTATTATCAACTTGTTGTAGCGACCATAAATGTTCCTGTTGGGGAGAAAGTCGAAATCCTTCTATAGTTGGTGCTTGCATTTTAATTCCTCTTGATTTCTGTGTTTTATATTGCAACCCAGGGAGTATAGGGTTCAGCCATTCCTACTAAGATTTTTCTGGGTGAAACGAAGGGATTACGAGCATGGATGGCTAACATATTATCTAGCATTAATACATCTCCTTTTTCCCAGGTAAAGCTCACCATTTGCTGTTGATAAGCTTGACGAAGATGCTCTAAAACTTCAGATTCAATTACAGAACCATCACCGTAATAGGTATTTGTAGGTAAGTCTTCTTCTTTAAAAGAAGATAATAAAGTATTACGGATATTTGGTTCTAATGTGGAAACATGAAAAAAAGTTGCATGATTAAACCAAACCATTTCCCCAGTCATGGGATGTTTAATAATAGCTGCTCCTATTTGACGAGTTCTTAATTTATCGCCTTCTTTCCATTCAAAATCAATTCCGTTTTTAATGCAATATTCTTCTACTTTGCTTTTTTCTGTGCTTTGAAAAACAGTTTGCCAAGGTAAGCCAAAGCCATCACCAAAGTTACGCATATACATAACTTTTTTGGCAATGAATTTTTCTCTTATTTTGGGGTCGATATTGGCGAAAACTTGGCGACAATTACCAATTGGTGTTTCTCCCCCTTGGGCTGGTGGAGTTAGACAAAAGAAGAATATTTTTAAAGGAAATGTAGGGGAATAAGCGTGTTCGTTGTGGGGAAAAATGCTTTGATCGGCTGGATAATCAGTGGAAGTGTAAATCCTTCCAGCTACTTGAGTACGTGGTGATGCTCGATAGCGATATTCTAATGCTTCTTTACAGATAGCAGCAATAATTTGCTCAAATTTTTTTATTGATGTGACATTGAAACCACGAAAGAGAATTGCTGCATATTTTAATAACTCTGCTTGTAAAAATTCTCTATTACTTTTAGCCCAGGTTAGTAAATCTACTCCTTTAATTGCTGGTTTAATAACTAAAGGAAAGTTAGGACTGTGGTTAAGATACTCGGTTTTAATTAATTCATTTTCACCAACATTAACTGCTTTGCGTCTAATATTACCTAATTTTAATGAACTATTTTGTTGATTGTGATTTGTCAGCATTGCTCGTATTCTATATTTATTTAGTCAGATGTTGCAAATTACTCAAAATGTTTTACTTAACAGACCTACGTCTAATATTGCCTAATTTTTGTTGTAAAGAATCTTGATAGGTTACTTCTTGAGCAAGTCTATTTTGTTTGTCTGTTTGCGCTAATATTTCTTTAATTTCATTTATTTTTATGCTCGGTTTATTGACAACCTTGCTCAAAATTATTTCAAGGTTTTTGAGCATCTGGGAGATAGTTTTAGCTGCAAACAAGTCTGTACTATATTTCAATAATCCCATTAGCCCTTGCTCCGTATCTGTAATATCAAAGAGTAAATCAAAGGTGGCTGTTTTGGTTTCCGTTTCCAATGTCTGGAAAGTTAAATCTGGAATATTTAAAGCAGTTGTGGGAGTATTTTGGAGAATTAATTTTACTTGAAATAATGGTGTGTTGTGTAAATTACGTTCTGGATTTATAGCCTCCACAAGTTTGTCAAATGGTAAATCTTGATGTGCATAAGCATCTAAAGTGACTTCCCGAACTCTATCTAGTAATTCAGAAAAAGTAGGATTACCATCGAATTTGGTGCGTAATACTAATTGATTTACAAAAAATCCAATTAAACCCTCAGTTTCTCCCTGGTTACGGTTAGCAACATCTGTACCAATTACAATGTCATCTTGTTGGCTGTAGTAGTGCATTAAGGTTGCAAATGCTGCTTGTAAAGTCATGAAAAGCGTTACTCCCTGTTGGTTACTCAGGGTTTTGATTTGTTGCGATAATGTGGAAGAGAGTGTGAAAGGTTGGGCTGAACCTTGATATGTTGGTGTTATGGGTTGAGGATAGTCTGTTGGTAATTTAAGAACTGATAAGTTTTCAAGTTGTTTTTGCCAATAAGTAAGTAGTTTATCTAAAAGTTCTCCTTGCAACCATTGTCTTTGCCAAACAGCAAAGTCTGCATATTGAATTGGTAATTGGGGTAAAGTAAAGGGTTTATTCTCAACAAAGTTTGGATATAAAGTGGCTATTTCCCGAATAATTATATCCATAGACCAACCATCAGATATAATGTGGTGTGTTGTGAATATGACCACGTTTTCTGTTGAATTTAGTTGGATAATAGTTACCCTTAATAAGGGTAGTTGACTTAAATCAAATGGCTTTTGAGTTTCTTGGGCAATGATTTTTTGTACTCGGATTTCCTGTTCTGGCTGAGAAAGTGTTTGTAAGTCAATTATAGGTACAGATAATTGCCAATTTGCAGTTATCACCTGGGTTTGGGTTTGGGTTTGGGTTGGAAGACCTTCTACAGCTACGAAAGCAGTACGTAAAATCTCATGACGTTGAATAATTTGATTGAAACTAGCTTCTAATGCTGGAATGTTCAGAGAACCAAGAATGCGGACGGCAGAAGTAATATTATATGCAGTGTTATTCGGTTGTAATTGTTCTAAGAACCACAGTCTTTGTTGAGCAAAGGATAAAGGGAGAGGATTTTTTCTATTAGCAGGTAAAATGGGAGGAACTAAAAGCTTATTCTCTTCTTGTTTTATGGTTTCTACAGCTATTGCTAATTCTGCAACTGTGGGAAATTCAAATATTTTCTGGAGGGGTAATTCTATTCGCAAATCTTGCCGTATGCGAGAACTTACTTGGGTTGCTAATAAGGAGTGTCCCCCTAACTCAAAGAAGTTATCATCAATGCTTACTGCTTCTAACCCCAAAATTTGTGTCCAAATGTTTGCTATTTTTTCTTCAGTATTAGTCCGGGGTGCAGCAAATTCTCTTTCTGTGGAATTACCGGTTTTTTCGGGAACAGGTAGTGCTTTGGTATCTATTTTCCCATTAGCAGTTAAGGGCAAAGTTGGTAAGAACACAAAGAATTGTGGCACCATATATTCAGGTAATTTGTTTTGGGTAAAGTTCCGCATTTGGGAAATTAATTGTAATTCCTGCTTTTGCTGTAATGGTTGATTAGCATAGGTACTCCAAGAGGTAGGAGTAGAAGAGTGATTTACAAATTTTTGCTGGTTATTATCTCCTTGGTTATCAGCCAAACTATGTTTAAAAAAGACTACATTGTAGTCACCATGATTGCTGTCTTCTGACCAAGTAATTTTGACTTGATAGTTAAGTAAATTAGCAATTTCCCTAAAGCATTCTGGGTCAATTCCTGTTTCTGTAAGATTATCTAATGTTGCTCTTAACTGCTCAACTGTTGTGACTTCATTTGCAGTTTCTAGTAATTCTAAGGTTTTCAGTTCACGGACTATACGAATATTAGGAATGTTCGCAATTTTTAGAGGAGCATGGCTTTGATTATTTTGTAATAGCTGTTGCACGCTATTGATTGTTAATTCTTGCTGCTGCCAATTTAACCAGGGCTGATTTTCTATATTATTAATCTGGTGACCGAGACGCAGAATTACATCATATTTAAATTTGGTAAGTTCATTATGATGACTACCCCCTTTTAATTCTATTTGCACATCACCAATTTGGGGGAGATACTGTTGTAAAGCTGTGAAGAAATTTGGGGCAATCACTAACTCATTTTCTGTTTGTAAAGACTCTTTGATGCGTTGTTTTAGCTCGATTAAATTTAATTCTGGTTCAGCTCCATGTAACTGCACACCAGCATGAAAAGCAGGTAAAAGTGGCAAACTACGAACACCACCAATGAAAATACAACCCCCTGGTTTTAACAAAGTCACAGCATTTTCGATCACCCTAACTAAATAATCAATGCTGGGAAAATTTTGAATAATTTCATTGAGGATAATAACATCAAATGATGCTGTATCTATACTTGATAAATTATCAGCTAATCCTTGTACAAGACTAACTTTAGATAATAGTTCTGGCTGCCGTTTTTTTAACAATTGCTGTAAATATTCTAAAGCTGTATGGGAAATATCTACACCACAGTAATGTTGACAGTGGGGTGCTACCCTAGACAAAATTAAACCCGTACCACAACCAATTTCTAATACTCGTTGGGGTTGGAGAGTTAAAATACGTCCGACGGTATTCTCCACACATTCGATAATTTCTGCTTCTGGTAAGGGTTGATTTGTATAACGACTCGTCCAAACTCTCAAATTAATAAAAGGGTCTTGGGGAGAAAATTGCCAACTATAGAATTGGTCATAAAGTAGTTTTAAATCCGATACATATTCAGTTTCAAAATTCTCCAAGCGATAATTTTGAGGTACTATATAAGCTATTAATTGTTTGTTGTTACTCATATCCTCCCGTGCAACTACAACCGAATTTTGCACTGCTGGATGTTGTTTAATGACTGACTCAATTTCCCCTAACTCAATGCGAAAACCACGCATCTTAATTTGATTATCTTTGCGTCCAATAAATTCCAAATTCCCATCTGGTAAATAACGAGCAACGTCCCCAGTTTTATATAAACGAGGGGATATTGATGGTGTAAAAGGGTTGGAGATAAATTTTTCCCTGGTAAGTTGAGGACGATTGAGATAACCTTGAGCTAAACCAACACCACCAATATAAATTTCCCCAGGAATACCAATGGGTACTGGTTGGAGATACTGATCGAGTAGATAAATTTGGCTATTATTTACCGGTTTACCAATGGGTGCGTGATTCTGATGCTCCTGGTGGGATGATAGAGAATATAGGGTAGTACAGATAGTTGCTTCCGTCGGACCATAACCATTGATAATTTGCAATCCAGGAATGCGATCGCTAATTGCGATTAAGGTTTGTTCCGCAATCGGTTCTACCCCCACCAGTAAACGTCTGAGTACCAATTTCTGTGATTTTTGTTCTAACCAATTGGCTAAAATAGGTAACATAAAGGGTGGAATATAAGCACTGGTGATTTTGTGACTATGCAACCATTGGATAAAACCCTGACTATCAACCCGAATTTCCTGGGGAACTATATCAAGTGTTGCTCCCACCAACAGGGGTGAGAAGATTTCATAAACGGAAACATCGAAACTGAAGCTTGTCCACAAACTACAGTTATCTCCAACCCTCAGGGGTTGTCTGCGCTCAAAGTCTGTTAACAGATTCAGAACACCCAGATGCTGACAACAGACTCCTTTGGGTTCTCCTGTGGAACCAGAAGTATAGATAACATAAGCTAAGGATGAATTATGGGGAATATATTCATCGTTACAAGCTGCAATGGTTTTCCAGTCGGTATCTAAGCAGACAACCCCAGCATTAGTTGCTGGTAACCTCTTGACTAAAGATTCTCGGGTTAATAAAATCTCAACTTGGGCATCCTGGAGCATAAATTCTAAACGTTCCTGGGGATAGTCAGAATCAAGGGGTACATAAGCTCCCCCAGCTTTGAGAGTCCCCAGAATCCCGATAATCGCTTCTAGGGATCTCTCTAGACAAATTCCCACCAAAGTCTGTCCACCTACTCCCAACTGTTGTAAATAGTTAGCTAGTTGGTTAGCTTTGTAGTCTAGTTGTTGATAAGTTAATGATTCACCTGCACAAATAACTGCAATCGCATCTGGTGTTTTTGCAACTTGAGCCTCAAATTGCCCATGTATAGTCAATGATTCTACATATTTAGTTTGTGTATGATTCCACTCTGATAATAGACGCTTTTCCTCTGCACTTAACAACGGTAACTCAGATAACTTGGCTTGGGGATTAGCAACAATACCATACAGGAGAGTGTGAAAATGTTCCACCATCCGGGTAATGGTAGTTGATGTAAACAACTCTGTACTGTACTCAATTTCCCCTGTTAATCCCTGCTCTCCCACAGAGATATCTAAGCTTAAATCAAACTGGGATGTTCTTTTTTTGACCTTAATCGGAGTAAGGACTAAATCCCCTATTTGTAAAGTTGACATTGGTACATTGTCCAGTGCAAACCATACTTGGAATAATGGATTGCGTCCTAAATCCCGTTCTATTTGCAGTTCCCCCACCAGTTTCTCAAAGGGTAAGTCTTGATGAGCATAAGCAGCTAAAGTAGTATCCCGTACCCTACCCAGCAATTCCTCAAAGCTAGGATTACCATCAATTTGAGTACGCAACGCTAAAGTATTGACAAATAAGCCAATAATCCCCTCACTTTCAGCCCAAGTCCGGTTGGCGATCGCCGAACCAACAACAATGTCATCATGACCTGTATAGCGATACAATAGGCTATTAAAAGCAGCTAGTAGAGTCATAAACAAGGTTACCCCTGCTCTTTGACTCAAACCCTCTAAAGCAGTTGTTAAATCAGGGGGAATCTGCCAAGAATAAGTTTCCCCCTCATATGTTTGCGATGCTGGACGGGGTTTATCGGTGGGTAATTGTAGAGGGGAAATATCAGCCAGTTGTTGCTGCCAATAGCCTAATTGCTTCTCCAGAACTTCTCCTTGCAACCATTCCTGCTGCCACATGCTATAATCAGCATACTGGAGTGGTAAATCTGGCAATATCACTGCTTGACCAGTAGAAAACGCCGTATAAACTGCTGCCAATTCCTTCAATAATATTCCTATAGACCAACCATCAAAAACAGTGTGATGGACGCTCAGGAGTAATATATGTTCTTGCTCTTGCAGTCGCAGCAGTTTTACCCGCACCAAGGGAAATTCTGACAAGACAAATGGACTTTGAGCTTCTTGGGTAGCTATTTGTAATGCCTGATTTTCCCGTTCCGACTCTGGAAACCCCTCTAAATCGACTACTGGTATAGTCAACTTGATTTCAGGAGCGATCGCTTGTACCGGTTCTCCATTGACTGTGATTAAAGCCGTGCGTAAAGCTTCATGACGTTCTACAATTGTTTGAAAACTTTTTTCTAATATAGGTATGTTTAAGTTTCCCTTCAATCTCACAGCAAAAGGTAAGTTATAAAAAGGACTACCAGGTTCTAGCTGATCTAGGAACCATAACCGCTTTTGTCCAAAAGATGCTGGAAAAACGTAAACTTCTGTTTCCCCATTCTCTGGAAAATCTTGGTTTGTAAAAGCTGCTTGTGTCATGGTATATTCCTTGATTCAGACTATGTAGAAAAAGATTAGAGAGAAATGTGATGTATCTATTGCTGTAAATTGTGAGACTCTGATTGCACAGAAGATAACTTGATGCGGTGTCTTGCTCTAGCTCTAGGTTTGGGAATTGAAGTTAACTTTTGGGTTTGAGTAATTTCCTGAGAAAATGAGGCAATAGTTGGAAATTCAAATAACCGACGTATAGGTAATTCCACTTGTAAGACTTGGCGAATTTGGGAAATGACTTGAGTTGCTAGTAGAGAATGTCCTCCCAAAGTAAAAAAGTTGTCGTATATCCCCACTTGTTCTAAACCGAGAACTCCAGCCCAAATTTTGGCTACTTGCTTTTCTATGGGAGTTCTTGGTAATACATTTTGTTGATTTATTTCTAAACCTATCTCTGGTATCGGCAATGCTTTTCTGTCTATTTTACCATTGGGGGTTAAAGGCAGTTTATCTAATATGACAAATGCTGTTGGTAGCATATAGGTGGGTAATTTATCTTGTAAAAAATTGAGAATCTCCGTATTCTTAATTTCTTGCTGAGATTTGCTAACTATATAAGCTACCAAGCGTTGATTACCTGGTTTATCTTCCCTTACTACCACCAGATTTGCTTGTACATCTGGATACTGATTTAAGACTGATTCAATTTCCCCTAATTCAATCCGAAAACTGCGAATTTTGACTTGATGATCGATTCTACCTAAAAATTCAATTGTGCCATCTGAACAATAGCGTACTAAATCGCCAGTTTTGTACAATCTAGAAGTAGAATCTGGGTGAAAAGGATTGGATATAAATTTTTGTGCTGTGAGCTGTGGTTGATGTAAATAACCACGAGCTAAACCAGCACCACCAATATGTAACTCACCCGGTACACCTATAGGTACTAATTTATTGTTCGAGTCGAGGATATAAAATTGAGTATTAGTAATAGGATGACCGATATTAATCCTATTTTCAACACAAGATACTGCTGACCAGATAGTAGTTTCTGTCGGACCATATAAATTCCATACTTCTTGACTCCGTTGCTGTAATTCTTGGGCTAGTTTATAATCTAATACTTCCCCACCACAAAGAATTTTTAATTTCTGATTTCCCCTCCAACCAGCAGATAGTAACATCCGCCAAGTTGCAGGGGTAGCTTGCATAATTGTAGCACCACAGGAAGCAATTTTATTTGATAATTGGACACCATCAAAAGCTTCTTCACGACTGACAATAACTACTTTAGCACCTACAATTAAGGGTAGATATATTTCTAAAGCTGCAATATCAAAAGATAATGTAGTTACTGCTAGGAATATATCTTTTTGAGTTAATCCTGGGGTTTTTTGCATTGTCATTAAGAAATTGACAACAGCACCGTGACAAATTTCTACACCTTTAGGTTTACCTGTAGAACCAGAAGTATAAATTACATAAGCTAAGTTTTCAGGAGTAACTCTATTATGCGGATTCTCATTACTTTCTTGGGAAATTTTCTCCCATTCAATATCTAAACAAACTACCTGAGTATTATGGGGTGCTAAATGTTCTAACAAGAAACTTTGTGTGACTAAAACTGATAATTGGGAATCTGTTAACATTCCCTCAATTCTTTTTTGGGGATAGGCTGAATCTATGGGTATATAAGCACCACCAGCTTTGATAATCCCTAATAGTCCAATGACCATTTCTAAAGAACGTTCCACACAAATCCCTACCAAAACTTCCGGTTTTACTCCCAATTTTTGTAAGTAGTGAGCAAGTTGATTAGCTCTTTGATTTATTTCTCGATATGTTAAAGATTGGTCTGCAAATACAACTGCAATTTCATCAGGTGTTTTCTCTACCTGCACTTCAAAAAGTTTATGTAAACATAATTCCGGTAGCTGCTTAGTTTCACCCTGGCTCCAATCTAATAATTGTTGTTCTTCAGTAGTTGTTAATATAGGTAATTCTGCAAGCTGCTGCTCAGGTTTAGCGACAATTCCTTGTAGTAAAACTGCAAAATTTGCAGCTAACCGTGAAACCGTGATTTCTTCAAATAAATCAGTATTATATTCAAAATGAGCGATTAATCCCTCTTCTACATCTTCCATGACTAAAGTCAGGTCAAACTTTGCTGTTGTGCTGTTGCTTGTGAGAGGTTCTACCTTTAATCCTGGTAAATCTAATTTTTCTTTGACAGGATTTTGCAACACAAACATCACCTGGAATAGGGGATTGTGACTTAAATTTCGTTCCGGTTGAATTTCTTCTACTAATTTTTCAAAGGGTAAATCCTGATGAGTATAAGCTCCTAATGCTACTTCCCTTATTTGTTTGAGTAAATCACGAAAACTAGGATTCCCAGACAAGTCACTTCGCAATACCAAAGTATTCACAAAGAAGCCAATTAAATTTTCAATTTCTGCTCTATTTCTATTAGCAATGGGTGAACCAACTATAATATCAGTTTGATTGGTGTAGCGATATAATAAAGTTTTAAATCCTGCCAATAATGTCATAAATAACGTGACACCTTCTTGCTTTGACAGGGCTTTTAATCCTTCACTTAAAGTTTCTGGTAATACAAACGATAAAGTCTTTCCTGCATAAGTTTGAACCGTAGGACGAGGACGGTCGGTTGGTAGTTGTAATATAGGTAATTCACCTGATAATTGCTGCTGCCAATAAGCCAGTTGATTTTGTAATGCTTCCCCCTCTAACCATTGTCTTTGCCAAAATGCAAAGTCTGCATATTGTATAGGTAATTTTGGTAAACGAGAAAGCCTAACAGTACAGTAAGATGAATATAGGGTAGCAATTTCTCGAATTAAAATATCTGTTGACCAACCATCAGAAATAATATGATGTAGGGTCAATAAAATCACATATTCTTCTGCATCTAATTGTAGAAGTTTTCCTCGCAATAATGGTGCTTTGGTGAGGTCAAATCCTGTTTTTGCTTCTTCTTTGATGAGGCGATATAATTCTAATTCTCTCTTTTCTTGTGCAAAATTTTGTAAATCTATAACTGGTAATTTAAAGTCTATATAGTCAGAAATAATTTGAATCGGTTGCCCATTATATGTACCAAAACTTGTTCTGAAAATTTCATGTCGTCTAATAATCTCCTTCAGGCTATTTGCAAGTGCGTTAATATTGATTTTTCCTCGTAAACGCACTGCCCTAGGTAAATTATATGATGGACTACCTGGCTCAAATTGGTCAAAGAACCATAATCTTTGTTGAGCAAAAGATAGGGGCAAATTTTTATCTCTAGAAACAGGAAAAATGGTTCCTATTACCTGTTTCCCCCCCCGCATTTCTATCTCAATTTGTGTTGCTAAAGCAGCTAAATCTGCCGATGCAAATAATTTTGGTAAGGGAATTTCTACCCCAAAACTAGTACGAATACGGGAAATTACCTGAGTCGCTAATAGGGAATGTCCACCCAAATCAAAGAAGTTATCTGCAATACTTACCCGCGCTACACCTAACAATTGTGTCCATATACCCGCTAATACTTCTTCCACAGGGGTACGAGGTGCAATAAAAGTTTTTTTCCTGCTAATTACTTCTTCTGGTATTGGTAAAGCATTACGGTCTAATTTACCATTAATTGTCAGAGGTAAAGCTTTGAGGATAACAACGGATGCAGGTATCATATATTCTGGCAACTTTGTTTTCAGAAAGTTGCAAAAATCTATATCTGGGGTGTGATTGCTAGGGACTACATAAGCAACGAGACGCTTTTCTCCTGGTATATCTTCCCTCGTAATAACTATACTTTCCCTGACTCCTGGATGTTGATTCAGAGTTGCACAAATCTCCCCTAATTCAATACGATAGCCTCTAATTTTTACCTGATCGTCCAAACGACCGATAAACTCTATATTACCATCCCATAGATAGCGGACGCGATCGCCAGTTTTATATAATCGCTGCTGAGTATCGCTGAAAGGATTATTGATAAACTTGTTATTCGTCAATTCAGGATGGTTTAAATAACCCCTTGCTAGGGATTTACCACCAATGTACAATTCTCCTGCTACCCCTAAAGGAATTGGTTGCAACTGTGCATCCAATACATAAACCTGGGTGTTAGCAATGGGTTTACCGATGGGAACCGTTGCAGTTTCCTCAATTCTCTCTCCGACTGAGTAAGTTAATACACCAACTGTTGTTTCTGTGGGACCATAATGATTGAGAATTCGACAATGGGGTGCATTGCGTTTTATATTCTCAATCAGATTCCAATCTGCTGCTTCACCACCGAGAATAAGTAACTGACGGGGTAAAATCTCCCAACACTGGGAAGTTAATAAAGCTGCTAAGTGGGAGGGAACTATTTTCAAGCAGTCGATGGGATGATGACGGAAGTAAGTAGCTAATGCAGGGGGATCTGATGCGTGTTCCCAAGATATGACATGCAGACATCCACCACTACATAAACAGGGAAAAATGACAGTATTGCCTAAATCTGCGGTAAATGTGGAAACACTAGCATAAGTTGCATTAGCTGGAAGTTGCAGTTTTGGCAAAATTCCATACAGGTAATTAAGTAGTTGTTGATGCTCAACCGCAACTCCTTTCGGTTTACCTGTAGAACCAGAAGTATAGATTACATATACGAGGTTTTCTAACTGGACATTACTAACTAGATTGTCCGTACTTTCTTGAGCTATTATTTCTCCATCGGTGTCTAAGTTAACTTCTTTTATATTTGAAAATTGTTCCCCGTTCCCTACTTTCTGTTCCTTAATTAAAATAGATGCTTGAGCATTTTGTAAGCGAAATTGTAACGCTTCATAGGGAAGATTGGAATCGAGGGGGAGGTAAGCACCCCCAGCTTTGAGAACCGCTAGGATGGATATGATAAATTTAGGAGAGCGTTCTACACAAATTCCTATTATTTCTTCTGGTTTAACTCCCAACTTTTGTAAGTGGTGAGCTAATTGATTGGCTTGAGAGTTTAGTTCTTTATATGTGATTTCTTCATTGTCAAATACCACTGCTACAGTATCAGGTGTTTTTTCTACCTGTTCTTCAAATAGCTGATGAATACATTTATTACCCTCGTAATCAGCTTTAGTTTGGTTGAATTCAATTAATAATTTGTGGCGTTCGTTGGCGCTAATTATTCCTAGCTGACTAACAGGTATTTCTGGATAATCAATAATATTATTTAATAATGTTTGAAAATTAGTAGTTAGTTGTTGAATCGTTTCTTGAGAAAAATAATTGAGATTATAAGAAAATTCTGCGATTAAACTATCATTGCTTTGTAAGCAAGTAAGCTTTACTTTAAAAGGTTCAATAAAACTATATATTTCCTGTAATCGAAATGATACTTCTGGAGAATCAAATTTATTTTCAGTAATATTTAAAAATTCAAAGCCTATAGGAAAAACTATCGAACTATCGACTTTTACAGCTTCAGGGACAAAATAGTCTTGCCATTCCCCAGCTTTTTCTAAGGTTTTTATTACTGCTGCTAATACTTCTATAAAGTTGAAATTAGATGTTGAATTAGATATAAAATTAGTTTTAATTGGTAACCAAGTTGCTAATAATCCTAGGGTATCATCAAGTTCTTCATATTCCCGTCGTTCGCTGGCTGTACCAATAACTATTTCTGACTCTCCTGTCAGTCTCCATATGAGAATTTGCCAACAAGCTAACAAAATAATATCAACAGAGGTTTGATGCTTGTGGCTATAGTTAAAGATTGCCTCAGTTAATTCTTTGTTGAAATTTAATTGTAATTTATCAGTGATAAATGGCTGATTATTACCTTGTCGTTCCCCGGGTAATTTTAATGTTGATAAATAGCTATTTTTTTGTTGTTCCCAATATTCCTTAGCTGTTTCGGCATCCTCATCCACAAGTAATTGATTTTGCCATTCTGAAAATTGTACATATTGTAGATATTCTTGGTTAAATTCCTTTCCTTGGTAGCATTGAGCGTAAGCTTGGCTAATTTGATTGACTAGATTTTTGATTGTTCTCGTATCAGCACATAATGATGGCAAGGTGATAATTAAAATATGTTGCTCCTGTGATACTTTAACTAAAGATAAACTCAGTGGATAACCTTGAGATAGATTTTGATATTCTTGCCTAGATACCCAAAATAATTCTTGAATTTTACTATCAATATCTGACTGCAAGCAATCACTTAAATCTAGATACTCCCAATTAAATCCACTCCGTTCTGCAACTACCATCACTGGATGTTTTATCCCAGGTAGGCAAGAAAAATTTGTTCTGAGAATATCATGATGATTCACAACTTGCTCAATAGCTGTTTGCAATATATCTGGCTGTAGATTACCCTTAATTACAATACTACATTGGCAGTAGAAAGCAGAGCTATTTTGTTGTAAATTCCACAGTCTTTTTTGTTGTGGTGCGAGTTGAAAGCCAGTAATTGCTTGAGCTTGCATATTGATTAAGTCTTCTTGAATACAGAGTTTTCAGGTATTATAATTGGCGATGATTTTCAAAGTATTTTGATATCTTGACCATTAGTCATTTCTCCCATGGCAACAACAATTTTACGCTCTCCAATGTAAGGATTTCTACCATGAGCAGCTAACATATTATCTAGCATAATTATATCTCCTGGTTGCCAAGGAAAGCTAGTTTGTGATTGTTGATAAACTGAGTTAACTTCGGCAATTTCTGCTTCTGTAATTGGTGTACCGTCACCAAAGTAAACATTACGGGGTAACTTTGATTCACCAAATATAGATAACAGTGATTCTCGAACATCTGTATCTAAATAGGAGATATGGTGTAATTGAATTTGGTTGAAAAATACAGTTTCTCCAGTTTTGGGATGTAATGCTAAAGCTGGACGAATTTGTCGAGTTACTAAGCCATCATTATCATACCATTCAAAGTCGATTCCTGCTTGACAACAGTAATTTTCTACTTCATTTTTATCTGTAGTTTGAAAGAAGTTTTGCCAACTCACATCTAAACCTTCAGCAAAATTTCTCACATACATTAGCTGTTTGCTGGCTAGTTTTTCTCGTAGTTGAGGACTGAGTAATTGATAAGCTTTACGACAGTCTACAATTGGGGTTTCTCCTCCTTTTTCAGCCCCTTGAACGCAGTAAAACCAAATTTTTAAAGGAAAGCAATGCAAATGGGAACTTTCATTGTGAAAAAGTATGGCTTTATCTGCTGGGTAAGGTGTGGAACCATAAACTTTACCCCCTTCTTCTGTACGAGGTAAGTCGCCATATTCAGCAAATAAATTGGGACAAATTATTTCAGCAAAACTTTCAAAATCTGAAACAGAATTTATCTGAAAGTTTCTAAATAAAATTGCTCCGTGTTTAAATAATTGTGTCTCTAGATATTCTCGATTATTTTTAGCCCAAGATATTATATCAATTTCTGCATTATTAGGCTGAATCACGAGAGGAAATTGTCCTCCCTCTTGTAAATAATCGGTTTTAATTAATTCCTCTACAGACAAAGTTACTGTTTTAGGAGCAATGCTCATAAATTTCTTTCTTTTCGCAGTTTTTCGCTCCTGTTGTTTCATAGTTTGCTGTACTTTTTCTGCTTCTGTAAACATTTCTAAGGAATTAATATGGCTTTGGGGTTGGCTAGTAATACTGTTAATTAAGTTTTGCCAATGATTTGTCAAGCTAGTGATAGTATCTGCGGCAAATAAATCAGCATTATATTGCCACTTACCTTCTATACCTGATTCAGTTTCTGTAAGGAATAAGGCTAAATCAAATCTAGCGGTTTCACTTTCATACTCTAGTAATTCTAAAGATATTCCTGGTAATTCCAATGCTGAATTTGGTGTATTTTGCAGAACAAACAAAACCTGGAACAATGGAACACTATTACTTAAATGGCGTTCGGGTTGTAATTTTCTAACTAACTCATCAAAGGGTAAATCTTGATGAGCATAAGCTGCTAATGTTTGAGTACGAACCCGTTGTAATAACTCCAGAAAAGTAGGATTTCCACTTAAGTCGGTACGTAAGACTAACAAGTTGACAAAAAAGCCAATTAAAGACTCAATTTCTGCTTGGTTGCGGTTAGCTACATCCGTACCGACAATAATATCATCTTGATTAGTATAGCGTTGTAATAAGATTTTAAAACTCCCTAGTAGTGTCATAAATAAAGTGACACCAGTTTGCTGAGATATTCTTTGTAATTCTTGCACCACTGACGCAGGAATCAAAAATTTATGACTAGCACCACGGTTGGTTGTCACTTCTGCACGGGGACGGGTTGTAGGTAGTTGCAATACAGGTAAATTTGCTAATTGCTGCTTCCAATATGTGAATAAATTTTCTAATTTTTCACCCTGTAAGTATTGACGTTGCCAAACTGCAAAGTCTCCATATTGGATAGGTAATGCTGGTAAAGAAAATGCTTCTCCTTTCACAAAAGCTGTGTAAAGTGCTGCTAATTCTTTAATGAATACACTTGTTGACCAACCATCAAAAACTATATGGTGGATGGTAAATAGTAAAATGTGTTCTTCTTCCCTTAATTGCAACAATTTGCATCTGAGTAAGGGTGCTTGGGTAAAATCAAAAGGACTTTGAAATTCCTCTATACTCAAACGATGAATTTCTGCTTTTTGTTCAGTTTTTGTCAATTTTTGTAAGTCTACTACAGGTATTTTTACCCGCACCTGGGGGACAATGACCTGTAAAGGTTGTGCATCAACTAAAGTAAAATTAGTCCGCAATACCTCATGACGATGGATAATTTCGTTAATGCTTTCCTCTAACCCTTCGATATTTAACTCACCCACAAGACGAACTACGGTAGACATATTGTAAATATCGCTATCAGGATTTAATTGTTGTAATAACCATAATCTCCCCTGTGCGAAGGATAGAGGCAAATTTTGATTCCGGGAAACAGGTGTAATTGCAGAAATACCCTTGTTGCTTGCTTGCTGAATATCTTTAGCTAGTTCTGCAATGGTGGGGAATTCAAATAAACGCTGAAGTGATATGTCTACTCCAAAGGTTTTACGAATGCGAGAAATTACTTGAGTTGCTAATAAGGAATGTCCCCCTAGTTCAAAGAAGTTATCATAAATTCCTATTTGAGGAATACCTAAAATTTTAGTCCAAATTGCTGCTAAAACTTCTTCAACTGGATGACGGGGAGCAACAAAATGATTAATTTCTAATTGAGTATTTTCTGGTGCAGGTAAAGCGCGACGGTTGACTTTACCATTAGGGGTTAAAGGTAAAGAATCTAAGATAACAAAAGCACTTGGTATCATGTACTCAGGCAATTTTTGCCGTAAATATTGGCGCAATTTATTAGTAGCAGTTTTTTCTCCTACCAAATAAGCAACTAAACACTGATTTCCCGGTACATCTTCCCGCGTTATAACTACGCATTGACGCACTGTCGGATGTTGTTCTATAACTGCTTCAATTTCGCCTAACTCAATGCGAAAACCTCTCAGCTTTACTTGATAATCAATACGTCCTAAATATTCAATTTCTCCATTAGGTAGATAACGAGCTAAATCCCCGGTTTTATAGATTAATTTTTCTGGGTTAAATGGATTCTTAATAAACTTTTCTGCTGTTAATTCCGGCTGATTTAAGTAGC